>JAFWUG010000005.1 GCA_017524185.1 Bacteroidales bacterium | reverse complement strand
CGCGCCGCCCACAGCGCATATAAGCAGCGATAAAGCCGTGAAAAATAGTTCCACAGCGTTGGCGCGGCTTATGCCCATCAGGTACGATTCGGGGTTCACCGCGTACTCGTCGTCGGTGTAGTATTGCGCGTAAAAATCCTTTTGCTGCGTGAGAAACTGTTGCTCCTCGGGGCTGGCGGTGGCCATCTTCTGCTCGTATTCGGCTAACATACCCGAAAGCGCATAGGGTACGCCAACCTCCGTCAATTCCGAGTAAGGGCGATTGTAAATTATGCCCGTAAACATGTCCTGATACTGCAGCTCGGTGCGCCCGCCGCCAAGCGGAAACATGTCGAACGCATCGCTGCCGAATGGCGAGCCAAGCAGGTTGAAACCAACGGAACGGTGGTCGTTCTGCGCCATGGCGTAGTCCCAAAGCCCACCGTGTATTGGGGCATTAAATGGCACTACTATGAACTGGTTGGGCGAAGCGCAAGGCGTGAGCTGCATCACATTGGCAACCGCATCGCTCCCCAAGGCCGAAAAAATATACTGCCCCTCGTTGCCGCTATAAAGCTTTAGATACTTCTTGTTCTCGAATTTATCTACGCCAAGCGGATACCCAAAGGCATGGCGATAGTTGGTGATTACCAAACATTTATGCCGACCACCCTGCTGCTTGGCCTGCCTGTACCAATCGATTACCTCCTGCGCCATCACGCTGTCGCGGTTACCATGGTCGAGGCTATCGGGGGCATTGCGCGTATGCACAATGTAGTCCCAATTCATATTGTCGGTGCAGATGTTGCGTATTTTCTTTTCTTGCTCCAGGCCACTGTTTATGCGGCTCACAGCGCACAGATAGTGATAGAATCCACCCGACCGTGGCCAGGTAACCGCTGCGGCGGCTTTCTGCCGTGCGGTGTCGCTGTCGAACTGCGCATTCAAGAACGCATCCATCCGCCCCTGCTGCATCACGCTACCGTACTCGGTGAACACCGTTCCCACGCTATCGATAAAATAGCCATCGGCCACCAGTTCCTGTATGAACTCCCACTGGGTGCTCTCGCCGTGGAACGTCTCGCACAGAATCACCACATCGTGATTGCGCCATAGGCTCAGCATATACTCCTTGGGCGATTGGCTCACCGTGCGCACAAAATCAACATATCTTTTTGCATCACTGGCATTGCTACGCTTAAATTCCAACGGATATTTAAAACCGAAAAATGTGTTTTGGGTGTTCTGGAATGTATTGTTTTTATAGCGAAGCAGCGCGAACCCTCCCACGGCCAGAACAGCGACGGCTATGCCTGTAAACACCGCACTTTTGGCCGACTGCCCTTGCACCTTGCCTAAGCGCAACTGCTCGCTCCACCAAAACGATCCGCAGCGAACGTAGCGCATGGCGCACACAAAACCAATCACGGTGATGGTGTTCAGAAATGTTTGCCACATTCCAAATATACCCATCATCCGCAACAAAGCCAACGGCAACAGCATCAGGAGCAGATATTTGCACACAAATTCTCGCAAAAGCATTTGCAGCAAAGTGGGCCGTTGACCATTGGTGGCAATGGATAGTCGCGTAAGCGCACGTCCAACCGACCAACCACGGCTCAATGCAATAAGAAGCAGATATGCTCCCACCAAAGCGTAAAGAATGTTGAAATAGCCGTAAACCAAGTACTGCCGCAGCACTCCCGCTACGCCCATCACCGCGCATACGTCTATAAGCAAAGCAAAAAATGAACTGCGCGTATAGCGTCCGCGCTCAACATTTTCGGCATATTCCACACCAAAGATATAATCGAACAACGATTGGCCTTTTATTTTATGCACAATTATATTTCCAATGCAAACGCCAAGCAACATCACGGCGAACAGCAGAGAACCCGCTTTAGGCAACACACATGCCAAAAGCAAGGGTAATGCGTAAACCACACCCCATTTTACGCCCAATTCTTTAGCAACCAAACGTCCAGTAGCCTTTGCCGTTGCCTCCATCCCAATCATCCGCTTACCCAAAGACGAACCGCCCAACGCCTGAAACAGGTGGTAAATGGCAGAAAGACCCAAAAACATCGCCACAACCACCCGTATGTTGAACATGGCATCATGTTCACTCACAAAATACACGTCGAAATGCGTCCCTGTAGCACCATCCAAAGCCGCCCACAATATCACAGTGAATAATAAGACAAAAACAAAATCTATAATGGAAGATAAAAAGCGTTTGAACATGGGAGTTAGTGATTTAGTGGTTAAAAATATTTCTTTTTTCTATTCTCCATCCCATCGCCCAAACGGAAATGGGATGGGAATAGAATAAGTTTTCAAAAAGTCTTGATTTACTACAAATAGATGTCCTTAAAAGCTCTTGGCGCATGTGGGCACTGCGGATAAGGGAAATCATAGTTTTCAAAACCGTATGCCGTAATTGCCAACTTCCAGCATGAGCCTTGACCACGCCTACAAAAATCGAACGTTTTGCATGTTTTACACGGGTTTCTTTTATCAACTCCATAACCCGCTCAAATGGAAGCACATTGGTTACCTTGGTTTGTCGGTCGGCGTAGCGATACTCACAGTTTACCACGCAAGTGTTGTTTAACATGAAATAGACCTCGTTGGGAACGTAATATCTGTACGTTTTTATGTCCAGATTTGTTGCGATTTGGTCAACATCGATACTTTGAGGCATATCTCTTAGAAGCTGTTTTAGAGTTTGTTTAAATTTCAATTCGACAGTTTGTTAAGCATGATTTTCGAGAAGGCGATTTGGATCATGGCCTCGGAGGATTCGGAGTAGAACTCGTAGTCCAAGGCAACCCTCCTGAAGTTGTACAGCCAAGCGAAAGACCTTTCGACAATCCATCTCAAAGGGATGACGTTG
>JAFWUG010000061.1 GCA_017524185.1 Bacteroidales bacterium | reverse complement strand
TGAAGTGTTGGGAACGTTTCGGTAAACAAATGAGCACGGATTACGCGACGTCGCGTAATTTAAGTTCGTCTCAGATGTTTCAGCCGAACAAAAAAAGACTCGCGCCGAAAAATTTTCGTCGAGTCCCTTCCTCAAATCGACTATCATTATCTTTGGCAACGGCTGCACAGGCGAGATAGTGTCCGACAAGGGTCTAATTCTCACCAACCACCACTGCGGCTACGGAGCTATTCAGCAGCACAGCACCACCGAACACGACTACCTGGCCGATGGTTTTTGGGCAATGCAGATGCAGGACGAGATTCCAACGCCAGGTTTAACAGCCACTTTCTTGGTGCGCGTTGAGGACGTTACCAGCAAGTTGCTGGCCGTGGTGAACGACCAAATGGACGAGAAAGCCCGTTTGGAGGCCATGGACGCCGAGGGCGACAAACTGGCCAAAGCCGCCTCTAATGGCACACACTACCGCGCCAGCGTACGCTCGTTCTTTGGCGGAAACCAGTACCTGATGATGGTTTACGAGGTGTTCACCGATGTTCGCATGGTGGGTGCACCCCCGTCATCGATTGGTAAGTTTGGTGCCGACACCGACAACTGGATGTGGCCCCGCCACACGGGCGATTTCTCGGTGTTCCGCGTATATGCTGGCAAGGACAACAAGCCCGCCGACTATGCCACCGACAACGTACCCTACAAGCCCCGCCACTTCTTGCCCGTATCGACTGCCGGCTTTAAAAATGGCGATTTCACAATGATTATGGGCTATCCTGGCACCACCACCCGCTATATGACCAGCTCTGAGGTGGAGCAAACCATGAACATTGGCAACGCCGACCGCATACTGATTCGCGGCGTGCGCCAGGAGTTGCTGCTCGAAGATATGCTGGCCGACCAATCGATCAAAATCAAATACTCCTCCAAATATGCCAGCTCCAGCAACTACTGGAAGAACTCCATTGGCATGAATCAGGCCCTGAAACGCCTAAAAGTGGTGGAGCGCAAGCGCGAGAACGAGGCCAAATTCACCAACTGGGTGAACGCCAACGCCGACCGCCGCGCAAAATATGGCCAAGCACTGCCCACCATTGAGCATGTGGTGCGCAACCGCGCCGAACTGCAGCACGCCCTATCGTTCTACAACGAAGCCCTGCTTCGCGGCACCGAACTCATTGGGTTCGCCGTGCGCTTTGAGGCTCTAGAAAAAGCCCTGGCCGACGATAGCAAGGCCAAGGAAATGGCCAAGCAGCTGAAAAACAACGCCCGTGCTTTCTATAAGGACTACAGCATGCCCACCGACCAAAAGGTGGCCAAGGCCATGTACCGCCTATTCAGCGAGAACGTGGACAAAAAATTCCAGCCCGAAGGGTTTGTGAGCAACACCGAGATTGCTAACCATATCGACAAAATCTACAGCAACTCCATGTTTGCCGACTCCACCAAGCTCATGGCATTCCTCAGCAAACCCAACGCCGATGCCCTGAAAGCCGACCCGGGATTCAAAGAGGCCAAGATGGTGATGAGCAAATACCGCGAACTGCGCACAGCCATGGAACCCATGGCCTACGAACTGATGCGCGGCACACGCCTATTCATTGCTGGTACGCTGGAAATGAACCAGGGCAAACACATGTACCCCGACGCAAACTTCACCATGCGCCTAACCTACGGCGAGGTGAAAGACTACTACCCCAAAGATGCCGTACACTACGACTACATCACCTACCTCGACGGCGTGATGGAGAAGGAAGACCCCGACAACTGGGAGTTTGTGGTGCCCGCCAAGCTCAAGCAGCTCTACCAAACCAAGGACTTTGGCCCATACGCCCTGAACGGCAAGATGCCCGTGGCCTTCACCTCCACCAACGACATCACTGGTGGCAATTCGGGCAGCCCAATAATGAACGCCCATGGCGAGTTAATTGGCCTTGCATTCGACGGCAACTGGGAAGCCATGAGCGGCGACATTGTGTTTGAACCCAACCTACAGCGCTGCATCAACGTTGACATCCGCTACGTGCTATTCATCATCGACAAATACGCAGGTTGCAAACGTTTGGTGGACGAAATGAAACTCGTGGGCGAACATCCCGCAACAACTCCCGCCACCACCAACAGCAAGAAGAAACGCAAATAGCTTTTATAGCCTACCAATAACCCCAAGCCCACCCCGAAAGGTGGGCTTTTTTACGTTTTGCACCTACCACCAAGGCCTCCTCTGCGGAACAAGGCAACCATTGTACGGACGCAATTCATCGCGTCCACATCACAGAACAAACCACACGGCAACAAAACACCGTTTTTCAACAAATTACACCCAACAACATACGCGACATATCACTAATTTTAGCGATATGAAATCACTATTTTTTGCGATTGTACAGCAAGGTAAACCCGTCTAATTTTGCCCCAAATAACCTTATGTTCAACTTAACACATAAATGTTTATGGGTCAATTATTTACCAGTTACTCAAAAACTAAAAACCTGAAACACAAGCTGCTCTTGCCGCTCAAACACTCCTTGTTGGCAGTAATGCTGCTATGCTCCGCCTATGCAACGCAGGCGCAGAATTTAGCAGTAACTGTGAACAATGTTTACAAAGCCGGTTTTGCTTCGCTGGAGGCAGCCATAACCGCCCACGGTGTAGCACTGGGCAACATTGAAGTTATTAGAATTCAGTCGGGCACGTTCAATACCACAGACTGGAACTGGTTGAAAAGCAAACGTGCAGAACTAAGCAAGCTGGCCTATTTCGAGATTACCAGCAATGTCACCAATGTGGCCGATATGCCTAACACCTCCAATACAGAGCCTTACTTTGGAGCGGCTCTCAAGGAGGTGAGCATAGCCAAACTCAAAACAGTGGGCAATGCAGCATTCTATAAGTTAGATGGGCTCACTCACATAGACCTGCCCAACGCTACCTCGTTGGGAACCTTTGCATTCGCTAATTGCAAGGGTATTACCTACCTGGAACTGCCTGCGGTAGAGACCATTGGTGCCAATGCATTCAAGGGCTGCTCGAACCTCTCCAGCGTAAGCCTGCCAACCGTTACCAATATCGGGGCTAGCGCTTTTGCTGATTGCAGCGCATTGCAGATGATAGGTTTAGGTGCGGTGCCAAATGCAGCATTACAGGCTTTCAACAATATCCCTGCCGTTCGCTATCTGCAACTGCTCGACCCAACATCTGGAATCCCGCTCACGGGTGATGCCCTCACCACTGCGCAGGCGGCCTACAAGGCCGACTCCAGATGGAGTGCTGACAAGTGGTATGGCTTTAGCTTTGGCTCTATCACAGCGAAGGTGAACGGCGGGGCGCAGATTGCCAGCACCTCGTTGGCGGGAGCCGTGGATGCCAGCGGCGTGGATCTAGCCAGCATCACCTCGTTGGAGGTGGAGGCCGGCCAGTTCTTTGCCGCCGATTGGGGCTATCTGAAAAGTAATAAAGCGAACCTGAGCAGCCTGGCCACGTTCAGCATAACCGACGGAATTGATTTAGTGGCCAATATGCCCCAAACCAATACATCCGATGCATATTTTAGCAAATCGCTTAGAACCTTTAGCGCATACAAACTTACCCATATTGGGAGGTACGCCTTCTACAACCTCACGGAGCTCGCCAGCATAAACCTTCCACAAACCATCACTATCAACACTGGTAGTTTTGCCAACTGTAGCACACTCGCGCAGGTCAATATGCCCGCTCTGGTGCACATTCATGGGCATCCCTACCTAAGTTCTGGCGGTTTCTATGCTTGCAAAGCACTTGCCAGCGTAGATATGCCGCAGCTTGTTAGTATCGGACGATATGCATTTTCTCACAGCGGACTCACCAGCGCAAACTTCCCCATGGCAACAAACATTGGGGCGAGCGCATTTTCTTCGTGCCCGCTAATCAATGCAAACCTACCCAATGCGATCGAAATTAAATCAAGCGCATTCTCCCTTTGCAAGAATCTAACCAGCGTGGAACTGCCCCAAACAACAACATTGGAAAACAGCGCGTTCAGTAGCTGCGCCTCTCTTAGTAACATCGTGCTACCCAAAGTTACTAATATTGAGGTAAATACGTTTTATAATTGTAAAAGCCTCATCAGCATAAGCCTACCTCTAACCCAAACTATTGGCCCACAAGCCATCGCCTATTGTCCCTCGCTTAGCCTACTACAACTGGGGGCAACTCCACCAACCATTGAAGATGCAAGCAAAACATTTACAGGCTGTCCGTCTATACGCTACCTACAGATTGTGAACGCCGAAGGACAACCGCTTTCGGGCACTGCTGCAAACACTGCTGCATCAAGCTATAAAAACGCCCCTGATGGCAACACCGCCGACAACCTATGGTACGGTTTTAGAATAAACGAAAACCGTGGCCAACTACAGATTAAGGTGAACAATGGCACCGAGGTGGAGGAAGGCTCGCTGCAAAAGGCCATCGAGACCAGCGGCGTGCCTTTGGAGAACATCACACAAATAGAGGTAATTAGCGGCGACCTTATTGGTGCCGATTGCCACTACCTACGCGGCATCGCCTCGTTGGAAAAACTCGTGTTCAGCTACACAACGCAGGACAAACTGGAATGCCTATTGGCTCATCCCACGCTGCGCGAGGTGAGCGCACCCAACATCAAACATGTGGGCGACAACGTTTTCACAGACTGCGAACAGCTCACCCACGTAGATTTGCCCAACACCATCAGCATTGGCAACAACACGTTCGGGTACTGCTATGGGCTTACCAACATCAGCCTGCCCAAGCTTACCGTCGCGGGCAAAAGTGCCTTTAGTAACTGTGATAATCTGAAAGACGTAGATCTGCCCGAGCTCACGAGTGTTAGTGAGTATATGTTCTATAGCTGTGAACAACTGAGCATCATATATCTGCCCAAGGCTACAGCATTTGACTCCGAAGCGTTTTCGTTTTGCGATGCACTAACTTTCATCAGCGCTCCGCTTCTATCCTCCATCCATAAATGGGCATTCGATGATATATACAACCTAAGCCTAATGCAACTGGGGGGCACCCCGCCAACAACGGAACTCGCAGCATTCAGCTATCTCTCAACGCCACGCTACATACAATTGGTTAATGCTCAGGGCGAGCCACTTACAGGCACGGAATTGACCTCTGCCACAAATAAATACCGTGCAGTTAGCGATAATAACTCCTCCGATCAACTTTGGTACGATTGGCAGATTATGTCAGAACCAACTATGGTTGCCATCAAGGTGAATGGCGGCGAGGAGAAACAAGGATTTTCGCTTGCTAAAGCAATTGAGGCCAGCGGCGTGGAGCTGGGCACCATCAAGGGCATAGAGGTTGTGGGAGGAGATTTTGCTGTTACCGATTGGCTATATCTCAAGAACAACGTGAACGGCCTGAACAACTTAAAAAGCTTCACCATCACCAATGGGGCAAACACAGTGGCCTCAATCCCAAGCATGCAATCCGTATTCGGTGCCTCGCTCAAAACGGTGAGCATATCCAAAGTGCAGGAGGTAGGCAGCGATGTATTTGGGGGCTGCACCTCGCTCACCACAGTGAACATGCCGCAAGCCGTCAAACTAAAAGGCTCGTTCACCAACTGTAGTGCTTTGGAGACCGTGAACCTACCAGTAGCAACCGAAATTGGTTACCACACTTTCCGTGGGTGCACATCACTTAAAGAAGTTAAGCTACCCAAAGTAGAAAAACTTGGATACGGCGCATTCTATAAAAGTTTCTCGCCGCACGCCAAACTAACCCTACCACAGGTTATAGAGGTTGGAGAATCGGCTTTCAGAGAGGCCAATATAGCAAGCATATCGCTACCTAAAGCCACCACAACAGGTAATAGTGCATTCTGCAACTGCGCCTCGCTAACCGCCATCAACCTCCCGCAGTGCACCAAAGTAGGTAATTGGGCTTTT
>JAFWUG010000060.1 GCA_017524185.1 Bacteroidales bacterium | reverse complement strand
GTGGCATCCACACCGTTCAAGGCCACGGGCAAGCAGATTGTGGAGCCTGCTTGGCGTGTGTTGTTCCCGCAAAAGCAGCACCAAGCCAATCCCGACGACGAGGCCAACGCCATCATGCCCCATTTCGATGTGGGCGAGAGCGGCCCCCACAAGCCCGACCTGCAAGAGAAGCAAACGCAGCCCCCCAAGCCCTACACCGAGGCTACCCTGCTCCGTGCCATGGAAACCGCTGGCAAGCAGGTAGATGATGAGGAACTTCGCGATTTGATGAAAGACAACGGCATTGGTCGGCCCTCTACCCGTGCTGCCATAATCGAAACGTTGTTAAGCCGCAACTACATACGCAAGGAGCGAAAAAATTTGCTACCAACGGTTACAGGCGTCCAGCTAATCAATACCATTAAAAACGACCTCCTAAAGTCAGTGGAACTCACAGGGTTGTGGGAGAAAAAATTGCGTCAGATTGAGAAGGGAACCTACGAACTCGACACCTTTTTAGCCGAGATGCGGCAGATGGTAGCTGAGATAGTGCATACCGTTAAGTGCGATTCGGCTTCGCGTCGCATTGAGAGCGTTTTGCCCGTTGCGCCAGCGTCAAAGGGATCTAAGGCATCGCAATCGGCATCAGCCGATGGGGCGAAAGAGCAGGGCAAGACCCAAAGCAGCGCGGTTGCTGAGCCGCTGATTTGTCCGCGATGCAAGCAGGCACAGCTGGTTAAGGGCAAAACCGCGTGGGGGTGTTCGGCCTATAAGGAGGGATGCCATACAATCATCCCTTTTTCCTTTGCCAACAAGAAGTTGAGCGAGGCTCAGCTGCGTCAACTGCTAAAAGCGGGCAAAACAGCTGTGGTTAAGGGAGTTGTGATTGACGGCCAAACAGCCGACGGGCGCATAGTTCTAACCGACAATTTTGATCTGCGGTTTGAACCCGTTGAGGAGAAAAAACTCATCTGTCCACGTTGTAGCAGTGGCTATCTGATTAAGGGAAAGGCGGCTTGGGGCTGTTCGGCCTATAGGGACGGCTGCACTTTTCGCATACCGTTCGAGATGTACGGCAAACGTCTTACGTCTGCCAATATGGAGCAGTTGGTGCTGCGAGGCAAAACGGGCAAACTCAGCGGATTCAAATCGCCCGATGGTGCGGTACTATCGTGCCGCCTAAAGCTCAGTCCCGATTTCAACATTGAGATAGAACCTGTGGATTAACTTGTTATGGCTGTTGTATTCCCCCAGTGTATGCGTTCGTCTGAAAGGGGCAAAGAATGTGGTTGCTGCCTATATTGCTCTTAAAGTATAGTGTTATCTAACTTGGATAAAATATTTGTTGATGAGTGTTTTATATAACTTTGATGCATATCTATTATTGACCTTTTATCATCAGCTCATTAAGTTGAACAAAAGCAAAAAAATGGCCTTATTGGCTTATTGGTTTTCTGCTTTCGCTGTAAAGTGCTATCTTTGACCGTTTCTGCGCTTTGCGCATGGTGTTGAATCAATTTATAAAATCGATAATGATTAACTACAAGAGAATCAACAACATCACTGGATGGTTTGCCTTCTTGGTGGCGGCAGTGGTTTATCTGCTCACCATTGAGCCAACGGCCAGTTTCTGGGATTGCGGCGAGTTCATTGCCACCGCGTTCAAGCTCGAGGTGGGTCATCCGCCCGGCGCACCGCTATTTATGATGATGTCGAGGGTGTTCGCTCTGCTGGCCTTTGGCAATGTAGCCCGCGCTGCCATGATGATAAACGCCCTGTCGGCTTTGGCCAGTGCGTTTACAATTCTATTCCTGTTTTGGAGCATCACCCACTTGGCGCGTAGGCTCATGCGCAAGAGTGCTAGCGAACTTAGCCTATCACAAACCGTGGCCATCATGGCTAGCGGTTTGGTGGGAGCTTTGGCCTATACGTTTTCCGACACGTTTTGGTTCTCAGCGGTAGAGGGTGAGGTTTATGCTCTGTCGTCGTTCTTCACGGCTATTGTATTTTGGATGATTTTGAAGTGGGAGGAGCAGGCCAACGAGCCTTACTCAAACCGCTGGTTGGTGCTTATAGCCTATATGATGGGTCTTTCTATAGGTGTGCATCTGCTTAATCTACTGGCTATTCCTGCCATTGTGTTCGTCTATTACTTTAAGCGTTACGAGACCACCCGCAGGGGTATAATCATATCGTTTGCTTTGGCGTGCATAATTTTGCTCACAATACTCTATGTTATTATTCCTGGCACGTTCAAGCTGGGATCGCTTTTTGAACTAATGTTTGTGAATGGCTTTGGCTTGCCCTATCACACCGGTTTGGTTTTTTATACCCTGCTTGTGTTTGCCTTGCTGGGGTGGAGTATATGGACTACGCACAAAAAGGGAAATGTACTGCTAAACACTGTGCTGCTGTGTGTTACGGTGATTGTGATTGGGTATTCGTCATACGCCATGATTATTGTTCGCTCCAACGCCAACACACCCATCAATGAGAACGAACCCAACAACGCTTTTTCGCTCGTGCACTATCTCAACCGAGAGCAGTATGGCGACAGGCCGTTGTTTCGTGGCCAGTACTACAACGCGCCTGCCATAAGCTCGGAGGAGAAGCAAACCTACGCACAGCTCAATGGGCGCTACGAGGAGACCTATCTGAAGCACGTCTATAAGTTCGATCCGCGCTTCGAGACCGTTTTTCCCCGCATGTATCACGGCTACACCGATGACCACGTGGCCGAATATAAGAAGTGGGCCAACATCAAGGGCAAGCCCGTAACCACGCGCAACCGCGAAGGTAACAACGAGGTGCAGTATGTGCCAACATTTGGCGAGAATCTACGCTTCTTCTTCCGCTATCAGGTTGGTTTTATGTACATGCGCTATTTCATGTGGAATTTTGTGGGTCGTCAAGACGACGTGCAGAGCCACGGCGGCATACAGCATGGCAACTGGATAAGCGGTATTAAGCCCATTGATGCCTTGTTTATTGGCAATCAGAGTCAACTGCCCGAGGGGGCAAAGAATCACCCTTCGCGCAATGTTTACTACTTTATGCCGCTGTTGTTAGGGCTTATTGGTATATTCTATCAGATTAGGGCCAACGACAGCCGCAATTTTTGGGTTGTTTTTATGCTGTTCTTCCTCACGGGTTTGGCCATCGTAATCTATCTGAACCAGTACCCCCTACAGCCCCG
>JAFWUG010000059.1 GCA_017524185.1 Bacteroidales bacterium | reverse complement strand
CGCAAGCCCAGCCGCAGGAGGCTATCGCACCGCGTGTGGTTGAGGCAATCGACCTGAATGCAGCCGATACGGCCATGCTGCGACGTTTGCGTGGCATTGGGGCTGTGCTTTCGCAGCGCATTGTCGATTATCGACAGCAGCTGGGCGGTTTTCATCACGTTGAGCAGCTGTTGGATGTGCGCGGCATAAAGCCAGAACTCATAGACCGTCTGCGCTCGCAGCTGCACATCGACACCACAGCCATACAGCGCATCGACCTAAATACGGCCACACTGGAGCAGTTGCAACGCCACCCCTATATAAACAGTGCCGAGGCCAAGGGCATCGTCTATTACCGCTCAACCATGGGCAAGCTGACGCAGCCCGCCGACTTGCTGCGCTACAAGCTGCTCACGCCCGAACGCTACAACCGCCTCAGACCATATATAATAGTTGAGTAGATTGATGTTGCGTAAATATTTGTATATCATCTTATTAAGTTTTTTTTTGCTCCCTAGTGCTGTGGCGCAAACCACCCTGCATGAGGAGATGCTAGTGCAGACCGACACCATGGCATTATATCGGCATAATTGCCAGAAATTGTTGGAATTACGTTTGTGGAAAGGGATGCACGATGAACTATTGGAGGTGGTCGATTTTTATAATAATCGCGCTAAAGAGTTGATTCTAAAAAAAATAGATAACATCTCGGAAGACGATGTAGAAAAGTATCTCCATCCGCAACTCGTAAGTACAAACGCATTATTGGGCTTGTGCCTGCTCAATGGCGACTACGATCGATTTTTTTCTACGCTGACCAAATTTCCTATATATATCTATGATGATAATTCGGCGATGAGGTGGGATATTGAATCAGGTGTTATGCGTTGCATTACTTCCGACCCTGAAAAATGGAACTCATGGCTCACAACGCATCCAATGACCGACGAGCAGCGCACTTTGGCCAAAATCTATCTGACCTGCGCCGGCATAGACTTTCCCGAAACTATCATTGATAAGGATAAAGCCTATAGGCTTTGCGCACAATCGCAACGCGAACCGCAGTATGCTCAGTATCAGACGTTTTTGCGCTATGGCATTGGTAAATTCGAGAGCCACTCGGTTAATGTTTCTGCTGGCTATCAATTTGCTTGGTATAGTAAAGATATTTTTAAATACCTCAACAGCAATCATTTAAGTTATTTTTCAGTATTTTTTAGGGAAGGCCGTGCCTATGTTGGGCTGAACATAAACTTTGCGTTATCGCCTAAATATAAAGGGGATACAACTTTTTTCGCCACGTATAACGACCAATTTGCCATAGCCAATGGGCAAAAGACCAGATACACGCAGATGCTGCTCGAACTGGGAGCAAGGATTGGCCTTCCACGCCGCGTTAGTTGGTATGGTGTTGCTGAATTTGGCGGCCATCGGTTGACCTACACCGAGAGAAACAAAGAAAATGGGCGCACCAAGTCGGTTAATCACGTTATAAAGCCTCTTGCCTTAGTGGTTGGCGGGGCTTTGAAAACTGACATTAAGTTGGCCGAGTGGAAGCACCAAAAATTTCTTGTCCCCGACATGGGGTTGAGTTTGAATTTTAGCGTAGGCACGCGATTGACCAAGGACGATGCAATGCTTTGGGCATCCGCTGGCCTAACACTTTTTATGTATTAACATCGTAAGCAACAGAATGACAGCAAAACGCATACAGCCCTACGCCGTGTTTAGCGATGGCCATGGCAACATGTTCGAGGATACTCGCCTGTTCGCCGCTGGACGCTCGGGGCAGCATGTCTATCCGCTCTATTTGGATCAAATGATTCCGCTGCCCGAGGGTAGCGAGCTGCTGGAACTGCCCGGTCGGCGCACGTTGGGTTTCACCCGCAGCGGTGAGCTGCGAGCCATGCGCGAGGGCTACGCCAGTGCTGCGTTTATTGCGCCCGCCCACACGCAGTTGGCCGTGGCTGCCTGGCGCACGTCGGCCAACGCGCCCGTGCTGCCGCTCTATGCCTACACGGCTGTGGCTTGGTGGAACGACGAGTTCTACGTGCCAGCGGTGCGCATCGACCCGGACCAGCGGCAGGACTGCTGCCATTTCGACCAGCGGGTGATTGAGCAGCGCGGCAGGCAGATGCTCCGCAAATACCCCAAAAACCGACTGGTGGAGCATTTGGTACGCAACTGCGCTTGCACCTACTACTGTCCCGCTGCCCGTAACCTGATGATGGGCCGCTGGGAGGCTCCCATACCCACATCGCCGCAGTGCAATGCCCGCTGCGTGGGCTGCATATCGTATCAAAACCCGCAGGAGTCGCCCGTGTCGGAGAGCCAGCACAGGTTGGGCTTTGTGCCTACGCCCGAGGAGATTGCCGAATATGTGGTGCCGCACTTAGAAAACGCACCCAACCCGGTGGCCAGCTTCGGGCAGGGCTGCGAGGGCGAGCCGTTGCTCCAGTGGGAGTTGCTGCGCGAGGCCATTCGCACCATACGCGCCCGCACCAAGCGCGGCATAATCAACCTGAACACCAATGGCAGCAAGCCGCAGGCGGTGGAGGAGCTGTTCCGCGCTGGCCTCGATAGCATACGCGTGAGTATGAATTCGGCGCAGGAGCCGTGGTATAACCTATACTACCGCCCCGTGGGCTACACCATGGCCGATGCCATTGAATCGCTGTGTATGGCCCGAAAATATGGGCGTTGGGCATCAATCAATTATTTTGTGATGCCTGGTCTAACTGACACACCCCAGGAGATGGATGCGCTGCGGCAGCTCATTGGGCGTACCGAGTTGAGCATGGTGCAGTGGCGCAACTTTAACATCGACCCCGACTGGTTTTTCAGCCGCACAGGGCTTGAGTTAGACGTTGAGCCGCTGGGCGTTAGGCGTGTTATGGACGAGATTAGGCGCGAGTTCCCTAAGGTGTGCTTTGGCTACTATAATCCCCATGCCGATACCATGGCCGATTTTGGGATGGTTAGATGATGTTTGAAGTTAGTTTTGTGAATTTTTTTGTGGTGTTTTGACTGTTTTGGAGCGATATTTGTAGTAATGCAAAATGTGCAGTTGCGCTAAAGGTTTGGTTAGTTTGTGAATATCATTGCATTTTAATGGCGGACTGCACAGCACGTATTTCTCATCATAGTTATTATCGTGTGTTTGGGTATAGGCGGCCAGTTGGCCGCCTATATTTTTCCCATCAGTGTATCGATAATAAAAAGAGGATTTTATAGTTTTTCGCCCTCGGCAGTACTGTCGGTGGTCGATTGCGTTGCGAAGGCAAACTCGTCTTGGTTCGATTCTTCGGCATCAAGGGCTATCTCAGTGGGTTGTGTGTTGCAGAGCAAACGCCGTAGTGGGAAGATGGTTAGCGCAATGCTGGCCAACCCTAATGGCCATAGTTGTTGCAACGTCCCAACAGTGTCTAAAGGCGATTCGTCGAGACCCAGCATCATGCCAGTTATGGCTAAAAAGTTGTTGAAAGCATGGGCGGTTATGGCCACCCACAGGCTTCCGCTGTAGGCGTAGAGGTAGCCCAGGATTGCCCCCAGCGCAAATCGGGCCAAAAATCCTTTGAATTGGAAGTGTATGGCACTGAAAATGAAAGCAGTGATGATTATAGCCACCATTTTGTTACGCGTGATGCGCGTGAAGTGGCGTTGCAGCAGTCCGCGGAAGAACATCTCCTCGCCCAATCCTGCCATCAGACTGATAACTAGTATGTTTACTGTTATTGCGAGGGGGCTGTGGTTGCTGAGCATTAGGCGCATTGCTTCCTCAGCTTTTTCTTCGGCTTCGAGCATCCAGTTGGGCAGCTGGGGGATGTCGTTGATGGACATTAGCAGGTTGAGGCCAGGCAGTGCGATGATTGTAACCAGCATGGCCACACCGATGTTGCTCCAGCGCGTGCGCCTAAATCCGAGGTAGTCCCAACGGCGTTCGGAGTACCAGCCAGCCAGTAGTAATGGGGGCAGAATGAATGTGAATAGGCTGGAAACGAACATTACGGAACGTAGCCCCCAGTCTCCGCTTATTAGAACAAATGGCAGGCTGATGATTGAGCCAAGTAGCAATCCTATTAAAGCAAATAGCCCCAGCAGCAATATTTTGCGCCAGGGCGATGTGCTCGAAAAAATGTATCGAATCATGTTTTGATGCTACTTTTTGCGGGTCTCGGCGTAGCGGGCGTTAAGCCCTTCAAGCACCTCGTTGGTGATGTTGATGCCAGGGTGTCCGTAGAGCAGCGGACCGCCGAACGAGTAGCTCATTATGAAGTGGTAGCCTTTGTCGGCGTTGTAGGCGGTTAGGAACTCTGATATGCTGTTGTGTATTTGGCGCATTTTCACCTGTTCCTCTTCGGCAAGGCGCAGGCGTGCTTCGTTCTGGGCCTGTAGCAGGGCTTGTTGCTTGTTGCCCAGTTCGGTCTCGCGCTGCTGAGCCTCCGAGCGGGTCATGAGACCTTTCTGCACTTTGTCCTGAAAATCTTTCACTTCGTTTTCGAAACGACGACCCTTGGCCGTGAGTTCGGCTTCGAGTGTTTTTCCTTGCTGCTCAATTTCGGCTTGATAGTCGATGTACATGTTGTAGTGGGGCAGTATGGTGTCCATATTAACCCAAGCCACCAAAACGCCTGTGGGTGCGCTGGCGGTTGTTTCTGATGCGATGGGAGTGCTGGTGCTGTTCTGATTGTTGTTGCAGGCAACCAGGGCTACCAAGCAAATCATCAGGGCGGAGAGCGTCAGTTTTCTCATAGGTTTTATTGTGTGTTAATAGATTTATAATCAGTATTTTACTAAGCCAGTGGGTTTGTAGCATGGCGGTGCAAATATAGCTTGATTTGGGCAGAATTAGCACCGTTGCGCCATATTATTTTGCAGATGCTCAACTCTAGAGCAGTTCGCGGCGTAGCTGTTCGGGTGCAAGTGGCGATAGCAGTCCCAATGGGATGTCGAACACGGTGCGTGCGCCTGTTTGGCCGTTGCGGGCCATGCGTGCAATGGCGCGGGCATAGGCCACCAGCACGCTGGCCGTGAACTCGGGATTGCTGTCGAGGGTTAGGCCAAATTCCATGCGCTGTTTGGTGTCAGCGCTGGTGATTCCTGTGCGTAGCACCATGCCGCCGTGGGGCATTCCGCTGTGGTTTTGGCGCAGCTCGTCGGCACTCACAAAATGCACTGTGGTGTGATAGTCGGCAAAATAGTTGGGCATCTGCTTTATTTCCTGTTCAATACGCTTGGTGTCGGCTCCGGGCTTGGCCACCACAAAGCATTCGCGGGTGTGCTTTTGGGCGGTGGTTAGCGTGGGTTGTGCGCCCGAACGCACCTGTTTCAGCGCATCGGCCACGGGTATGGTGTATTGCTTGGCATCGGCCACGCCCTCGATGCGGCGTATGGCATCGGAGTGCCCCTGGCTTACGCCGCGTCCCCAAAATGTGTAGTCGGCACCGTGGGGCAGAAT
>JAFWUG010000058.1 GCA_017524185.1 Bacteroidales bacterium | reverse complement strand
TCGAATACATTCAACGCCGACGACATACCCACCGAGTTGCCTATTATGGCGCTGCGCAATGCGGTGCTGTTTCCGGGCGTGGTGATGCCCATAACCGTTGGGCGCGAAAAATCGGTGAAATTGCTCAAATCGTTGCCTAACAAAAATCGCATCATGGGCGTATTGACCCAAAAAGATGCCAAAAACGAGGATCCACGTGCCGAGGATTTGTACAGATACGGCACTGTGGCTCAGGTGCTTAAAGTGCTTGAGATGCCCGATGGCGACACCTCGGTGATTTTGCAGGGCATGGGACGCTTTGAGGTTCAGCGTTTTGTGAGCGAGGTTCCCTACTTTGTGGCCGAAATAGGCCTGGTGGGAGAGAATGCTCCAGCCGATGGTGATGCTGAGTATCAGGCAATTGCGGCATCAATACGCGATGTGATGATCAAGAATATTCACCTGTCGCCTAATTTGCCGCACGAGTCGGTTTTTGCCATAAAGAATTTTGAGAGCAACAAGCTGTTGGTCAATTTTATATGCTCCAATGTTGATATTAAGACGCAGGATAAGCAGCGTTTGCTCGAGGAGTCGAACCTCAAGGAGCGCGCTTTGCAGTTGCTGGAGCATCTATCGAAAGAGCAGCAAATGCTTGAGTTGCGGCACTATATACAGTCGAAAGTGCGCAACGACCTCGATCAGCAGCAGCGCGAGTACTTCCTGCATCAGCAGATGAAGACCATTCAGGACGAGCTGGGCGAAAACCCTATAGATAAGGAGTTCGACGATTTGGAGAGGCGTGCCAAGAAGAAGAAATGGAGCAAGGAGGCAGCCGAGCATTTCAAAAAGGAGCTCAACAAGTTGGGACACATGAACTCTATGTCGAGCGAATATTCCATGCAGCTTTCCTACGTGCAGTTCATGCTTGACCTGCCATGGAACGAGTACTCGGATGACAATTTTGACCTGAATAACGCCCAAAAGGTGCTGGATCGCGACCATTTTGGCATGGAAGAGGTTAAGGAGCGCATACTTGAACATTTGGCTGTGCTCAAGCTCAAGGGCGATATGAAAGCCCCCATCCTCTGCCTGCATGGACCTCCAGGGGTTGGCAAAACATCGCTTGGTAAATCTATAGCCGAGGCTCTTGGGCGCAAATATGCCCGCATATCGTTGGGCGGTATGCACGATGAGGCCGAAATACGTGGGCATCGGAAAACCTACATCGGAGCAATGCCCGGGCGTATTGTGCAGAGTTTGGCCAAGGTGAAGTCGTCGAATCCAGTAATCATTCTCGACGAGATTGACAAGGTGAGCAAGGATATTCACGGTGATCCTGCATCGGCGCTGCTCGAAGCCCTTGATCCTGAGCAAAATTCGGCCTTTCACGATAACTACCTTGATGTGGACTACGACCTGTCGAAGGTGCTGTTCATCACCACGGCCAACAATATAGCCACCATCAGTTCTGCTCTGCGCGACCGCATGGAGATGATTGAGGTTAGCGGCTACAGCCTCGAAGAGAAGGTGGAGATTGCCCAACGCCATTTGCTGCCTAAGCAGCTTAAGGAGCATGGCATGAAATCGAAGCAGGTTGTGCTGTCGGAAAAGGTGATTGCGGCCATTATTCAGGGATATACCCGCGAGAGTGGTGTGCGCAACTTGAATCAGCGCATAGCCAAAGTGGTGCGTAACACTGCCAAAAAGCTGGCCTTTGGCGAGGAAATCACCCCTAAGGTGCAACCCCAAGACCTTGAGAAGATACTAGGTATAGCTCGCTACACCAATGAGTTGTACGAGGGCAACGACCTGGCTGGCGTTGTTACTGGTTTGGCTTGGACCGAGGTGGGCGGTGAGATACTTTTCCTCGAAACCAGTTTGAGCGCGGGCAAGGGTAATCTTACAATCACAGGTAATTTGGGCGATGTGATGAAGGAGTCGGCTGTGATAGCCCTGGAGTATATTCGCGCACACGCGGCTTTGCTGGGCTTGGATCCTTCGATATTTGAGCATTGGAATGTGCATTTGCATGTACCCGAAGGGGCAATTCCCAAGGATGGCCCGTCGGCGGGTATAGCTATGCTAACATCGTTGGCTTCGGCGTTTACGCAGCGTAAGGTACGTGCCAGCGTGGCCATGACGGGCGAAATCACTCTGCGCGGAAAGGTGTTGTCCGTGGGTGGAATCAAGGAGAAGATTCTGGCTGCCAAACGCGCTAACATCACGGAGATAATCCTCTCTGAGGAGAACCGTAAGGATGTGAGCGAAATCAACGAGGAGTACACCAAGGGTTTAAAGTTCAAGTATGTGCGTCATGCGCAAGAGGTGCTCGACTATGCGCTGCTTCGGCAACGGGTTGTGGGCGCAATAAGCATCGACATGCCGCTGAAAAAAGCCAGCTTGGCCAAGAATTAGCGAGCTTAGTTTAGGCTTGCCAACAGTTGCGCCCGCTCAGTTGTAAAATCAACGAGCGGGTGCTGCTTTTCTATGCGCTCCATTTCCTCAATGGTTTGCTGCACAAAGCGTTGGTGAGCTTCGGTGTGCGGGTTGAACGGACGATGAGCAACGGCGCGTTGTACACGCGCAATCTGTGCTAGTAGGTCGTGGGTGGTGTGTTCCATTGCAGCCTGCTTGAACTTCTCCCAAACATACTCCACTGCCTGCGGTGCGGGGTGTAGCATGTCATCGGCATAGAAACGGTAGTCGCGCAGGTCGTCCATCAGTAACTCGTAGGCGGGGAAGTAGTAGGCTGCTTGGGGATGGTTTTCCGTAAGCTTTGCCACAGCAAGCAGTAGCGAAGCTTTGCTGCGCTGGTTTTCCACTGCACCATCTTTCCAATGCCGTATGGGGCTTACAGTGAATACAATTTTTAGGTTTGGGTTTATATTTAACAACTTCGCTATGAGGTTGTTCCATAGTATGGAAATTTGCTCCACAGGCATCAGTTTGTGGGTGAATTGAGCAGCGGGCAGTTTGTGGCAATTTGCCACTGGTTGGCCGTTGCAAGTGCGGCTGTAGATTCGTGCTGTGCCGAATGTAATCACCAGACGTTTGGCTCGTTGCAGGAATTCAGCACCGTTTGTAATAGCCGAGTTTATGGACGTTAGGCTTTGCTCGGGGCTAGAGTGAGCCAGCTCCGAATGGAAATCGAAGTGCCGCCATACCCCTTGATGCTCGAACAGCGCATCGCGGTCGATTGGTGTCGGATTGAGCAGATGCTCGATGCATTGTGCCACCGACATGGGGTTATACATGGTTCCGAACGGGTTGGTGAGTGTGGGCATTTTTCCGTTGGCCATTAAACGGCCAATATGCTGTGCAAAGCAAGAGCCGATTAGTAGGGTAGGGGTATTGTGGTTGATGCAGAAAGGTGCGCGTTCGGGCATCACTTCGGTTCTGAAAACCATTTTGGTTGTGTTTTATGTGGATGATTTAGAAAAATGAAAGAGGAGGCCGCTGTTTAGATGGCCTCCCCCTTCGGCTAGGTTTGGGTTTTAGCGTTAAGTTTTGGCTACTCGTCGTTGTCCTGCTCTTCGTAGGCTTTGAGCAGCTTGTCCTGTACGTCGCTGGGCACCTGCTCGTATGAGGCAAAGGTCATGTTGTAGGTGGCCCTGCCGCTGGTGAGCGACGATAGGGTGGTGGAGTAGCGGTTGAGCTCGGCCAACGGCACTTTGGCGTTAATCACCTCAAAGCCCTTGGTGCTGCCCATGCCCATGATGATGGCGCGGCGGTTCTGTAGGTCGCTCATCACATCGCCCATGCGGTCTGAGGGCACAAGCACCTCCACGTCGTAGATGGGCTCCATGATTTTGGGACCAGCCTCTTTGAATGCAGCTCTGAAAGCGTTGCGACCAGCTAGTTTGAACGAAATTTCGTTGGAGTCCACAGGGTGCATCTTGCCGTCGTACACTGCTACGCGGATGTCGCGGGCGTAGGAGCCGGTGAGCGGCCCTTCCTCCATTTTCTCCATTATGCCTTTCAGAATTGCGGGCAGGAATCGAGCATCGATAGCACCGCCCACAATGCAGTTGTAGAACACCAATTTGCCGCCCCATTCTAGGTCGATTTCCTCCTTGCCGCGCACAGAGATGTTTTGCTCTTTGCCGCCAATTTTGTATTTGGTGGGCTCGGGTGCTCCCTCGGTGTAGGGTTCAATCACCAGATGCACTTCGCCAAATTGTCCCGAGCCACCGCTCTGCTTCTTGTGGCGATAGTCGGCCTGAGCCACCTTGGTGATGGTTTCACGGTAGGGTATTTTGGGTGCGACAAACTCCACTTCAATCTTGTGCAGATTGGTGAGCTGCCACTTTAGTATATTAAGGTGATGCTCGCCTTGGCCCGAGAGTATAATCTGTTTGAGTTCTTTTGAGTGTTCAACCAGAATGGTGGGATCTTCTTGGTGGGCGCGGTTCAGTTGCTCGCTCATTTTCTCCATGTCGGCCTCGTTCTTGGGCTTAACTGCTGTGCGGAAGCGTGCGTTGGGGAATTCCATTGGGTTGAACGTGAAGTCGATTCCCGCTGCGCAGAGCGTATGCTCAGTTTTTGAGTTTTTGAGTTTTACGGTTGCGCCAATGTCGCCCGCCAGCAGCTCGGTTACCTTGGTGCGGTTCTTGCCGGCCACCACAAACAGCTGCGCTATGCGCTCCTTGGTGGAATTGTTGGTGTTGGTGAGGTCCATGCCCTCGGTAACCTTGCCCGACATCACGCGGAAATAGTTCACCTCGCCGATGTGCGGTTCCACAATCGATTTGAATATGAACAGCGACGTGGGGGCTGAGGCATCGCAGCGTATCTCCTCGCTGCTATTGTTGGGTAGCATTGGCGATTTGTTGGGCGATATGTTGATGTTGATGGTGAACTCCATCAGGCGTTTTGTGCCTATATTCTTTTTGCCCGATACGCAGAACACTGGGAACACGTCGCGCTTCTGAATGCCCAAAGATAGCCCCGCACGCATTTCGTCTTCGCTGAGCGAGCCCTGCTCGAAAAATTTTTCCATCAGACCCTCATCGTTTTCGGCAGCGGCCTCAATCAGGGTGTTGTGCAGTTCGGCGGCGCGATCGCGCTCAGAGGCTGGGATTTCATGCTCGGTGCGTTTGCCCGTGTCGCCCTCGAACTTATACATCTTCATGGTGATAACATCGATGAATCCGTCGAATCCAGCACCAGTGGCCATGGGATATTGTGCCAGTACTACTTTGTTGCCCAACGCTTGGCGCAATGTTTCCATCGCTTGCTCAAAGTTGGCCTTCTCGTGGTCGAGCTGGTTCAGAGCAATAATCATGGGCTTGTGCAGCCGTTCGGCGTGTCGGTTGAATATCTCCGTACCCACCTCAACGCCATACTGCGCGTTCACCACCATAATCATGGTGTCGCAGGGGTACATCGACGAGATTACCGACCCAACAAAATCGTCGGAGCCAGGGGTATCTATCAGGTTGAGTTTGCGGTCGTTGAACTCGGTGTAGAGCACGGTGGAGAATATCGAGCGTTGGTTCTGCTGCTCAATCTCGGTGTAATCTGACACGGTGTTGTTGTTCTCAATAGAACCGCGACGGTCAATCACCTTGCCCTCGAACATCATCGATTCGGTGAGCGTGGTTTTGCCCGAACCTGTGTTGCCCAGCAGGGCTACGTTTCTGATTAAATCGGTTGTGTAGGTCTTCATGTTTGAACTAAACTGTTGGTTAAATTATGGTTATAGCACCTTGCCCATTACGCCCCCCATGGGGTTATCCGTTTTGGTCTAAGGACTTCAAAGGTAGTAAATTTTTGAAAAATCTATCATTGCCGTTTCAGAAAATTAATGTCATCGATGGATTGCGATACACATATATAATAAGGGGAGCTTTGGGCTATTTTTCATAAAATCTGACAAATAAAATATGTATAGCATTGATATGTTGAGAAAAAACACTATCTTTGCGGCCGCAAATCGAGCGCATAAAGCGCAGGTAAAAAGGCTGATTTGTGATGTAAATCAGTGATTTACAACGGTTTGCTTTGATAAGAATAGCAAGAACTCTTAACAACCAAATGTACTTATGCCAACGATTTCACAATTGGTAAGAAAAGGAAGGACGACGCTAGTGGACAAGAGCAAGGCTCCCGCTCTTGACGCTTGCCCACAACGTCGCGGGGTATGTGTACGTGTGTACACCACTACTCCTAAAAAGCCGAACTCGGCTATGAGAAAGGTTGCCAGGGTTAAGCTCACCAACGGAAAAGAGGTGAACGCTTACATTCCTGGCGAAGGACACAACCTGCAGGAGCACTCCATTGTGCTTATCCGTGGGGGAAGGGTAAAGGACTTACCTGGTGTACGCTATCACCTAGTGCGCGGTGCGCTCGATACCTCTGGTGTTGATGGTCGCCGTCAGCGCCGTTCAAAGTACGGTGCTAAACGCCCCAAAGCAACCGCCGCAAAAAAGTAACCTCTAAACCCTTACTACAATGAGAAAAGCAAAACCAAAGAAAAGGGTCATCCTACCCGATCCCAAATTCGGTGATATACAGGTTACCAAATTCGTTAATAACCTGATGATTAAGGGCAAAAAGAGCACCGCCTACGAGATTTTCTACAACTCGCTCGAGATTGTAGGTCAGCGTATGAAGGATGCCGACAAAACGCCCCTCGAAATCTGGAAAAAAGCCTTGGAGAACATCACTCCCCAGGTAGAGGTTAAGAGCCGCCGCGTGGGCGGTGCAACTTTCCAGGTACCTATGGAGGTTCGCCCCGATCGCAAGTCGTCAATCTCGATGAAGAACCTCGTGCAGTTCGCCCGCAAACGCAGCGGTCGTGGCATGAGCGATAAACTCGCCGCCGAGATTATGGCTGCCTACAACGAGGAGGGAGGCGCATTCAAGCGCAAAGAGGACATGCACCGCATGGCCGAGGCTAACAAGGCTTTTGCTCACTTCCGTTTCTAAACCGCAAAGGAGGACTTTTAGATGAGCAGAGACCTTAAATACACCAGAAATATCGGCATCATGGCGCACATCGATGCTGGTAAAACCACCACCACCGAGCGTATATTATTCTATACCGGCAAGACCCACAAGTTGGGCGAGGTACACGACGGTGCTGCCACCATGGACTGGATGGTTCAGGAGCAGGAGCGTGGTATTACCATTCAATCGGCTGCCACCACCACTTTCTGGGACTACCAGGGACAGCGCTACCAGATGAACATCATAGACACTCCTGGCCACGTGGATTTCACCGTTGAGGTGGAGCGTTCGCTCCGCGTACTCGATGGCACTGTTGCCACTTTCTGTGCTGTGGGCGGCGTTGAGCCTCAGAGCGAAACCGTTTGGCGTCAGGCCGACAAATATCGCGTGCCCAAAATCGCCTACGTGAACAAGATGGACCGTGTGGGTGCCGACTTCCTATCCGTGGTTAGCCAAATCAAGGATAGGCTGGGCGCAAACCCCATACCCATTCAGCTCCCTATCGGAGCCGAGGATAAGTTCACCGGCGTAGTCGATCTCATTGAGCGTAAATCTGTTGTATGGTTCGAGGATGCCAGCGGCACCACCAACTATCGCCTAGAGGACGTTCCCGCCAACATGGCCGATGAGGTTGACGAGTGGCGCGGTAAGCTCATCGAGGCCGTAGCAGAGTACAACGACGACCTGCTGGAGCGCTTCTTCGAGGATCCCGACTCAATCACCAGCCAGGAAATCCTCGACACCATCCGCAAGGCCACCATCGACATGTCGATTGTGCCTGTACTTTGCGGCTCATCGTTCAAGAATAAAGGTGTACAGCGTCTGCTCGACGCCATCATGGCATTCCTGCCCAGCCCGCTCGACAAAGGCGAGGTGATTGGCACAAATCCTGTTACTGGAGAGGAAGTTGCACGTAAGCCCAGCGTGAATGAGCCATTCTGCGGTTTAGCGTTTAAAATAGCCACCGATCCCTTTGTTGGTCGTTTGGCATATATTCGCGTTTACTCGGGTAAACTCGAGAGCGGAACATACATCTACAACACCCGTAGCCAGAAAAAGGAGCGCATCAGCCGTTTATACCAGATGCACTCCAACAAGCAGAATCCTATCGAATTCTGCGAGGCTGGCGACATCTGCGCTGCTGTAGGTTTCAAAGATCTCCGCACGGGCGACACCGTTTGCCTCGAGGATAAGCCTATCGCCATGGAGTCGATGACCTTCCCCGAGCCTGTAATTGGTCTCGCAGTTGAGCCTAAGACTCAGAAAGATCTCGACAAGTTGGGCATCGCCCTTGGCAAGCTGGCCGAGGAGGATCCCACATTCCAGGTGAACACCGATCCCGATAGCGGACAAACCGTTATCCGTGGTATGGGCGAGCTTCACCTCGACATCATCGTCGATCGTCTGCGTCGCGAGTTTGGTGTTGACATCAATCAGGGCGCACCCCAGGTGGCCTACAAGGAGAGCATCACCAAGAGCGTACAGCATCGTGAGGTGTTCAAGAAGCAGAGCGGTGGTCGTGGTAAATTCGCCGACATCATTTTCGAGCTTGGCCCCGCCGATGAGGGCGTAACTGGTTTGCAGTTCGTCGATGAGGTTAAGGGCGGTAACATACCCAAGGAGTTCATCCCCGCCGTACAAAAGGGCTTCGAGATGGCCATGGCCAACGGTACGCTGGCTGGCTTCCAGATACCCAGCATGAAGGTAGTGCTCAAGGACGGTTCGTTCCACCCCGTCGACTCCGACTCGCTTTCGTTCGAGTTGGCCGCTCGCTACGGTTTCCGTGCCGCTGCACCCAAGGCTGCCCCTGTGCTGATGGAGCCTATCATGTCGGTTGAGGTTGTAACCCCCGAGGAGTATATGGGCGATGTAATCGGCGACCTGAACAAGCGCCGTGGACAGATTTCGGGCATGGAATCTAAGGGTGTAGCCCGCGTGGTGAAGGCTAAAGTGCCTTTGGCCGAGCAGTTTGGCTACGTAACCGTGCTACGTACACTCACCTCGGGTCGTGCCACCTCGTCGATGGAGTTCCTGAACTACGCCGAAGTACCTGCTAACATCTCCAAAGAAGTGGTAGAGAAATCGCGTGGTAAAGAGATAAGCATTGAGTAAATATTGACTTTTTACATAAGCAATGAGCCAGAAAATCAGAATCAAACTCAAATCGTATGACCACAACCTGGTGGACAAGTCCGCCGAGAAGATCGTGAAGACGGTTAAGGTTACAGGCGCTGTGGTCAGCGGCCCGATTCCGTTACCTACGCATAAGCGTATTTTTACGGTGAATCGATCAACATTTGTGAACAAAAAATCGCGGGAGCAGTTCGAACTGAGCTCCTATAAGCGATTGCTCGACATCTACAGCTCCACGCCCAAGACCATCGACGCCTTGATGAAACTTGAGCTTCCCAGCGGAGTCGAAGTAGAGATTAAAGTATGAGTGTGAACGGTGTAAATTGAAAAGCAATGTCACAAGGACTAATTGGACGCAAGATCGGAATGACCTCCGTTTTCGGTGAGGATGGTAAGAATATCCCCTGCACCGTTATAGAAGCAGGTCCCTGCGTAATCACGCAGGTGAAGACCATGGAGGTTGATGGCTATGAGGCCGTACAGATTGCCTTCGACGACAAGAAGGAGAAGCACACCAGCCGCCCCATGATGGGACACTTCCAGAAAGCCAACACCACCCCCAAGCGCAAGCTCGTTGAGTTCCGCGACTGGGGTGCCGAGAGCAACCTGGGCGATGTGCTAACGGTTGATATTTTTAACGAGGATCGCTGGGTTGACATCACCGGCATCACCAAGGGCAAAGGCTTCCAGGGCGTTGTGAAGCGCCACGGATTTGGCGGCGTAGGTGGTCAAACCCACGGCCAGCACAACCGTCAGCGCCACCCCGGTTCAATGGGCGCATCGTCGTACCCTTCAAGGGTATTCCCTGGCAAGCGCTTGGCTGGTCGTACTGGCGGCGAACAGGTTAAAATCCTCAACCTGCGCATCCTGAAGGTTATCCCCGAGAGCAACCTGCTGCTCGTGAAAGGTTCCATACCCGGAGCCAAAGGTTCATATTTAATTATTGAGAAGTAATGGAAGCAAAGGTTCTTAACATATCAGGACAGGAGACCGGACGCGTAGTTAGCCTCCCCGAGGGCATCTTTGGCATAGAACCCAACACCCATGCCATGTACCTCGACGTGAAGCAGATACTGGCCAACCGCCGTCAGGGTACCCACAAGGCCAAGCAGAAAAGCGAGGTTTCAGGTAGCACCCGCAAGCTCAAACGCCAAAAAGGTACGGGTGGCGCACGCGCTGGTAGCATAAAGTCGCCCCTATTCCGTGGTGGAGCCCGTGTGTTTGGCCCCGTTCCCCGCGACTATAGCTTCAAACTCAACAAAAAGGTGAAACAGTTGGCCCGTAAGAGTGCTCTAGCGCAGAAAGCTCTCGATAACGCTATCGTAGTGATAGAGGACTTTTCGTTCGAGGCTCCCAAGACCAAACAGTTCACCGCAATCTGCTCGAGTTTAAATATTTTGGACAAAAAATCGCTCTTCATGCTGAACGAGCCTGATAATTTTATATATTTGTCGTCCAGAAATTTACCCAAGCAGATGGTTGTAAACGTCTCATCGATAAACACTTACGATATAATGAATGCCAACACATTGGTTATATCGGAGAGTTCGATAGAGGTACTCAACAAGATGTTTAAACTATCATAGCGTCGATAAAATGGACATTCTGATAAGACCTATTGTAACTGAGAAGATGACCCGTCTGGGCGAGAAGCTGCAGCAATACGGCTTCATCGTTAACCAGAAGGCTCATAAGTTGCAGATAAAGAAAGCGATAGAGGAGTTGTATGGCGTTAAAGTTGCCACAATCAACACCATGCGCTACAGCGGGAAGCTGAAAAGCCGCCCCACCAAACGCCGCTACGTTGTAGGCCGCACCAATGCCTACAAAAAGGCAGTGGTAACGCTGAAAGACGGACAACAAATTGATTTTTACAGCAACATCTAAGTTAAGCAATGGCAGTTAGAAAACTGAAGCCCGTCACCCCAGGACAGAGGCATAAAATTATAGGTACGTTCGAGGAAATCACTAGCTCGACACCTGAGAAATCGCTGCTACGTCCCCTGAAGAAAACTGGTGGAAGAAATAACCAGGGGAAAATGACCATGCGCTACAGGGGTGGTGGCCACAAACGCCGCTACCGCCTGATAGACTTCCTGCGCGACCGTGAGGGTGCCGCTGTGGTTAAGACCATCGAGTATGATCCTAACCGCACCGCCCGCATCGCTTTGATTGAGTATGCTGATGGCGAGAAACGCTACATAGTAGCGCCTGCTGGCCTAAAAGTTGGGCAGACAATCGAGGCTGGTCGCGGTGTTGCCCCTGAGTTGGGCAATACGCTATTCCTTGGCGAGGTACCCCTAGGTACCGTTGTGCACAATATCGAGCTCTACCCTGGAAGGGGTGCCTGCATGGCTCGTAGTGCTGGTTCCTACGCTCAGGTACTAGCCCGTGAGGGTAAATATGTCATCATCAAATTGCCCAGCGGCGAAACCCGCATGGTACTCACCGAGTGCAAGGCTACTATTGGCACCGTATCGAACTCCGACCATGGTTTGGAGAAATCGGGTAAGGCTGGTCGCTCGCGCTGGTTGGGTCGTAGGCCCCGCAACCGTGGCGTGGTGATGAATCCAGTTGATCACCCCATGGGTGGTGGCGAAGGTCGCGCCTCTGGCGGACACCCACGTTCGCGCAAGGGTATCCCCGCTAAGGGCTACAAGACCCGCAAGCCCAACAAGGTTAGCGATAAGTTCATCATAGAGCGCAGGAAGAAGTAATTCACAGTAAACAGAAAGAGAAATGAGCAGGTCAATTAAGAAAGGCCCATACATCGAATACAAGCTGGAGAAGCGCATACTCGAGATGAACGCGAGCAACAAAAAAGCCGTGGTAAAAACATGGTCGAGGAGTTCGATGATTTCCCCTGATTTTGTGGGACATACCATTGCTGTGCACAATGGGAATAAATTCATCCCAGTGTACGTTACCGAGAATATGGTGGGACACAAACTGGGAGAGTTTGCCCCCACCCGTCTGTTCCGTGGACACTCGGGAAATAAGAAGTAGATTGGTGAAACGCTAAAAAGACT
>JAFWUG010000057.1 GCA_017524185.1 Bacteroidales bacterium | reverse complement strand
GCCGCAAGCACTCACAAACAACATACCAACCGAAAGCAGCACGGCCGATACAACAAAAAACAGGCGTTTCATCACAATATCATTTATATAGTTCAACGTTTTTTCCCATTCCTACTCAACTCAAATTCCACTATCTTCCCAAAGTCTTTGGCACTTCTAAAGCCCGTATAAACATGGTTGTTTATTACAAACACTGGCGTTCCTGTAAAACCCATGCTATCGAACTCTTTGCCGTTGGCTGCCAAATACTCCTCCGACTCTCCCTCCAACATACATTGTGCCACATAATCGTCGGCGGATATAAATTCATCCAACATAACCCCAAATGCACTCGAATATACCGATAAATAATTGAATACAAACAGATTATGCAAAGGCAAATAGTTTCCATAGCGATAAATGCACACAGCTGCACGCTGCGCACGCTGCACTGCTGGATGCGTGGATTTGCCCACCAACTTAACCACTATATTCACACGGTCGTTTTTCTCCAATTCAGGGAAAACCTCCTCAAAAAAGCGCTTACAATAGCGGCACGCGTAGTCGGCATACATAAACACCGTTAGTTCCGCATCGCTATCGCCAAACACAATGTCGAGTTCGCTACGCAAGGGCGGCTCTTTGAGCGTGCGCGTATAACCAACCAGAGAATGATTGAACATTGATTCGCCCCCAAAAAAACGGAACAACACTCCCCCCCCCACTAACAACAAAAGCAGGAAAACGAAAATCCAATTATAATATTTACAATCTATCTTCACTTAATTATATATATACCAATACTTTAATCCTCTGTAAGATTGACCACTGTAGCCTCTTTTTTGTTCTTTATACGGTCAAGCTCCGTACTAAAGTTCACCAACTTGGGATGGAACATCGTAGCCAATATGCTATGCTGCACCCTGAGCCTTATGCGCATCTTCTTCTTAAGTTCCTCGGTGTCGAAGAAAGTACGCTTCACCCCCTCGTTGTTCATGGCCACCACGCTTAGGCCCTTTCGCTCGGCTTCCTTTTTCTGTTTTTTCGACTTGCCAAACAGCACATCGCCCAGATGTACCACCGCGTGATACTCATACTCTTCGCCCATGCCCTGCGGCCACACAAAACTCTGCATACCGTATGCGGTTAGATCCATCGCCGAGGTTACAATATCGGTTTTAGGTATATACGCCTTATTGTTAAACATAAACAGGTTTGTACGCAGCGTATCAAAATCGATATTCTCTAAATCCTTACGCATGATAAGTTTTCCCACTTCAATGATTGGCTCAAAGTTGTGTAACTTGCCGTTGGCAAGTTCAAACGTACCAAGCAGCATCACTTTGTCCGACACCACTGTGTTCACGTCAAAACCCTTCATACACACCTGGGCATTGATTTTACTGGTTAGCTCGCCGCCAATGCTCTTGTGCGATATGAGTTCGCTTTTGCCAAAATCGTCGTTGTCGCGGAGCACCTGACCCAAGTCAAGGTGTTTAATCTCGTTCTGCAACTCAACAACAGTTAGCGTGTCAAAGCGCATATCGCACACCGCCGAGGTGGTCATTGTGCCGCCAAACGATCGCAGGGTGAAATCGTCAACCACGTAAAGGCTATCATCAAGTCGGAACTTTAGGCTAATGCTATCGATGTAGTTTTTCTCGTAGCGCACGCTATTCACCGCTATATTGCCGCGCACAATAAACGGCGGCAAACCCTCGGGCATTACAAATGCAGGCGCGTCAGTAGCCGTTTGCGATGTGTCTACCTCAGTGGCAGGCGCAGGCACCGTTTGCGTTTGCGCACTGGCCGACTTACCTACCTCGACTGGTCCAGCGGTCTGCGCAGCGATGGGAGCATCTACAGTGGACGCAAGGCTATCGGCTGCAATGCTATCGGTTGCTACCAAATGGGCAAATGTGGCATAATCGAAGTCGCCCAACCGCATGGCCATTTGCGCAATGAGCTTTGCTCCTGGTTTGCGCCGTAAGTATGCGCTATAGATGTTCCACACCTCCAACGAATCCATCCAAAAGTCAACCCCATGAGCCACACCGTGCAGATTGTCGAGGCGAAGCGTGTCATTAGCCATAGCCATATCGAGCTGCACTTTGCTCAGCCGCACAAGGGTGTCCTCAAACAGTCCAAAATTCAGGTCACGCACACCTAACTTCACCTGCGATTGCTCAAAAGCAATGGGCAACAACTTTTCAACATCAATGCTATCTAAAACGACTTTGCCATGCGACTTTAGGCCCAAACTAATGCTGCCCGAAATGTGGTCGACCAACGAATCGGGGATGAACCGACGCACCATGTCGTCGAACACTACATTGGCTGTGGTGCTGATACCAAAACGCGCCTGCTTAAGCCCTCGCGCAAATCCATGGCCACTCAGGTTCGACTGCCCCGCGCTGAAATAGAACGTATCGAGCTTTGCGCCAACGTGATCCATGTTGGCCATGTGGCCAAGCATACGCCCGCGCAGCAGCGATTTTCCCAAACTTACGCCGTAAGTAGGTGCTTCGGCCTGCAAGTTATTAAGTTGGAACGAACGGTCGGGCGCATAGGCAAAGTTGAACGATAGGTTATGCACCTGCAAAGTGGAATCGACCACCGCACTCACCCGATCTAAATCGAGGGTTAGCTTGGTACGCTCCATAAAATAATCGATGCTGCTGGGGCTGGTTACATCGCTGGGCAAACTTCCCGATGTACTAAGCGTGGTATGCACATCGCCGCTAACGTGCTGCACCACTTCCTTGGGTACAAAAAGATTAGCCTCATCAAGGTTCAGATGCAAATCGGCGTTCACGCTATAGTTGGGCTGCGCTAGGTTACGCAACCATCCCTGCATCTTCACACGACTCCTTGACGAACGTAAATCAAGTTTGGTTACTTCGGCCTTTATAGTACTCAAATTGAACAGATTAGGCGCATCGATGCTCGAAATTAGGTCGAGATGTTCGAGTGCAGGAAGGCTATCGAGATGCACCCTACAGCGCTGCATGTTCACCTGCGCCTGCAACGACGGGTCGAACAGCGAATCGCGGAAATAGCCCCTCACATGGGCTATGCTTTGCACCGTTCCGGCCACCTCGCCCACTCCAAACTGCCGCAATAGTTTTTCGGGAGCATACTTCGACACCTCTTTTATATCCAAATGCTTGATGTTGCTATGTATGTCGAAAAAAATGGTGTCGGCAATGTTGGCTTCGCCATTTATGGCGAGGTCGAGGCCATCGGAGGCTATGTTGAGCGCGTTTACATGTACACGGCCATCATCGTAGTTCAAGTCGAAATCAATGCTGGTGCGTTCCATAAGTTCAACATGATAGTCGCTAAACGCGCAGCGATGCAGCACTATGTTACCACTGAGCAGGCCCGCGTAGTAGCGGTCGTCGATACGCCCCTCGAGGTGCAACCTGGGAATCAGTGCGTGCGCCATGGCTGGCAGCCTGTCGTCCTTATAGGCCAAGGCCACATTAGTGAGCGTAAGATTTTGCAGCAACACATTGAGAATGAGGCGTGTTGTATCGTCGATTTTTGCTGTATCGGGGGGAATCAAAAAGTCGAAATTCGACACACCTGCCGTATCAACGGAGTAGTTTAGATTCAGTCCCGAAAGCTCAACCGACTGAATCTCGAACTTTGAGCGCAGTGCGGGCATGGTTTTGAGCGACACAAAAACGCGGTCGAAACTGAAAAGCGTATCGAATAGTTGCTGGCGCGGCCAGTTCACAGTGTCGGTGGTAGGACCAAGCTTGAATCCGTTGAACTCGACCGTGGCGTATGGAAAACGTCGCAGCAACAGCAGCGACAAGCTATCGCACTCCACGGGGGCTTGTATCATTTCGCTCACCTTCCCCAGGGCGTAGTGCGCAATACGATTCTCGTTAATTTTGGCAACCACCAATATGCCCGTAAGTAGCAGAACTACTACCAGAAGCGTGATGCCTATAATTTTGGCTACTTTCTTTAGAACACGGGCAGTGGACATGGGGTGGAACGGAGTGTTGTAGATTAGTCGGAGCGACCAAACAGCGACATCCGCCGTTTGCGCTTATTTAGGGCCGACTCGAGTTTGTCGCCGCGCAGATTGATGCCCACCACACGCCCCTCACCATCGATTAGGTAGCTGGCGGGGATGCTCCTAACGCCATAGGCTAAGGCGTAGTTGCTATGCCAGCCAAGAAAATCGCAAACATGGTAGGGCCAGTTCAGACCATCATCGGCCAAGGCCGTGCGCCAAAGCTCATCGTTCATATCGAGCGACACGCTAATTATCTCGAATCCCTCTTCGCCGTTAGAAAATTTGGCATCTTTAAATTTTTCGTACACAGCCACCAAGTTGGGGTTTTCGCGACGACAAGGCTTGCACCACGCCGCCCAAAAATCAACAAGCACCATTTTTCCATGCAAATCGGATATACGCACCTCGGTGGTATCGTCCGCCAGCACAAACGCTACATCGTGGAACATATCGCCCTCTTTCAGCGGTGCCAACTGCGCCGAAAGGCGCATTGCGCTTATGCTTAATACTATGGCTATTACGAATAGTTTCGTTTTCATCATGCTTAGGTTTTGCGCTCCTTGGGGGAGACGGCGATTAACATTACGGGATTTTGGGGGCAAAAGATACAAATTTGCGGCCAAGATGTCTGCAAACCAAACTACATCCCCCATAAAATCCTTTTTCATCCGCCATAAAACTCACAAACAGATGATTATCAACAAAATACAAGCAGGAGAAGAGATGCCTTTTTCTTAAAACTCCTCTAACCTATCTCTACTCCGCTACCTTCTGCGCTTTGTGGCTAAACAATTCCAGCTTAACGTTGAGCGTTAGATAGGCCCAGTGAGCAAAGCGCAAATCCTGATTGGCCACATTTTTCAACAGTTCGGTGTTGCTGGAGCAGAAATAGGTGCACCAACCGCCCTCAAAGTTCACAAAGGGCGAGAGCTTATACTTTAGCGTTAGGTCAATCTCCGACCCCAAATCGCTACCAGTACAACCAGCAGAATACATTGGCTTCTGGCTGAGGAATATGTGGTAGCATGCCTCACCAGTCAGTTTGCCCAACTTGGTGGTTAGACCACCAAAAATATCAATCAAGCCCTCGGTTGGCAGCGTGCGCCAATACTCAATGGAACCGTTGTGGCTATGGTTTGAGCCATAGAGCTTGTTCCAGGTGTTATTAACCTCAGCACCTTCGGCTGTTCCAGAATAGATGTCGGAGCCAACATACAGCCCCCACTTCTCGGCGGGCTTAAAGCCCACGCGGGCGGCCAACAAATAGGCACTAAGTTTTTTCTGGGTGGTAGGATTTTGGCCAAACTGATAGTACCCAGTGAGCGTGGCCGTTAGGGGCAAATCTTGGTCAATAAGTTCCAGATTGATACCAGTGGTGTAGCGACCGATGTGTCCTGTTACAGCGGGAACGGTATCGACCTGCTGGAAACCTTCGCTCAGCATAATGGCACTAACCTTTAGCATATCGGCGAAGCGCGACTCCACGCGCAGGAACTCCAGATGGCGATAGAGCTTAGTGTTGTGGTTGTAAACAGGCTCCGACAAAGCATCGCTGGGGTTATTGATGGCCAAACCCAAGTCGGCCTTAAGGCCGAGATCGGCGTCGTTGAGGCGCAGCAGGGCCAAGTCGTGCGACTGCCCATCGACGGTCCAGTTGCTGGTGGCAAAAATGCGGTTGTAGTCGTAAGCCAACGCCTGACGGCCAACGGTGAGGCTCAACTTGTCGGTAAATCCAACTTCGGCCCATGCCTCGAATATTTTGAGCGGCACATTGGGTTTGAGCTCTGTAGCACCCCAAATACGGGAATCCTGTAGGGTTAAGCGCGATTTGAGGCGTTCGCCTGCGTAGTCGAAGCCCAAACGTGTACGATTAAGCACAATCATGTTGGGATTCTGCGCTGTGGTGAGCGGACGCTGGAATCCATTGCGATATTCGGTGCGCGGACGGAACTCGGCGTTAATACTAAAGTTTTGTGCTACTGCACCCAGGCTCACAAGCGACACGCCAAGGGTGATAGCCATTTTTTTTGCAAACATACGGTTGTTTTTTGACATTTTAGAAAGAACAAAAAGGTGTTAGCCCACTTTGCAGGCGGCGCAAAGGTAGCACAAAAATCTACATAAGCACCACCATAGTAGCAAAACGCCCTAACATCAACCTGAGGCACAAAAAACGGGGACTGTAGGCTGCAATCTAACTAACACTACGACCTATAAGACAAATCACACCACAACAAACCATCTGAATGAAAGGCAGTTAACCGGCAACAAATTGGGGATGTACGCAATGTACATCCCCAAACGTAGGAATAAAAATCATGGTGTTATGCTGCCCGCCTTGGAGCTAATATCTTAACACAACACCACAACCTCAAATCATATACCAAAACGCATTACACTCCTGATAATCAAAAACATAAACCAACAACACCAATGTGTTTATGTACGTTTCCAAACATAAGATGTCCAAAAACGGTTAGCCCTCAATAAGCAAATTGCAGCCCCTGAGCGGAGCGTTATCGAGACGGCCATGCACCTCGAAAGAACCATCGGAGAAAACCTCACCAATGTCGTCGGTTTGGATAAAGGCGCAGGAATAGACGTTGGCCAAATCGACAATGTTGAGCGCACCACGCCCCTCGGTGCGTACATCGCGGGGATCGTAGGGGTCGCGCACCAGCACACGCATCCACGGCGGACAGCGGAAAAGGCCATTGCCATCGGAGTAGGCTTGCGACAGAAGTTCGGTCATGCCATACTCAGAGTGGATGCACGGCACACCAAACGCCGATGTAAGCTGCTTATGTAGCTCTATGCGAGATATTTCGGCGCGACGACCTTTCATGCCGCCAGTTTCCATCACAATGGTGTTCTTGAGCTTGAACTTGTAGCGTTCGGCCAAATCGAGCAGAGCAAACGAAACGCCAATAAGCAGCACCTGTCGGTTGTGCTTGTCGAGCAGATTAAGCGTTTCGGCCAACTCGTCGAGGTTGTTCAGGTAGAAGCCGCTTTCCTTACGGCTCAGGCCAATCAGGCGATCTACCATATACACCAACGACGAGCCCTCACGCTCGAGATACGATGGCAATAATGCCAAGATATTCAAACGTTTAGGGTCGCCATAGAAGTTGGTGAAAGTGGCCAACAGCGATTTGTTGTAAACATTTAGCCGTGGCACAATATGGCGGCTTGTTTCGGCCCCTGTGGTGCCACTGCTGGTGAACACCATCTCTGGCTCGCCTCCCATGCTACGGCAAACATCATGGGTTCGGAAAAATTGTATGGGCAAAAACGGTATCTGCTCAATGACATTCACATTACGCGTCGAAACACGCAGCAAATCTACATATTGCCTATATATCGGAACGTTTTTATACTGCGTATAGAATAGGTCCAAAGCGGCAGTGCGTAGCATTTTGCCGTTACCTACGGTCAGGAACGAGTATTGCGAAGCCATTGCCTATACCTATTTACTGCTCTCTGATGGCCGATATACCGGGCAATTGCTTGCCCTCCATGTACTCCAACATTGCACCTCCGCCAGTTGAAACGTATGAGATGCTGCTGGCCAACCCGTTACGATTAACTGCAGCCACCGAGTCGCCGCCACCAACCAGGCTAAACGCACCGTTGGCTGTGGCACGCGCCACAGCTTGGGCAATGGCCGATGTGCCACGGGCAAACTGCTCCATCTCGAACACTCCCATGGGACCATTCCACAGCACAGTTTTGGCCTGCGCAATGGCCTCGGAAAACAATTCGATGGTTTTGGTGCCGATGTCGAGCCCCATCCAACCGTCGGGGGTTTGATTGATGGCCGATGGCTGGGTGTTGGCGTTGGCCTCGAAGGCGTCGGCGTTGACGGCATCGACTGGCAGCAGCAGGCGAACACCTTTATCCTGCGCTTTGCGCAGAATTTCGCGGGCAAGTTCGAGTTTGTCGTCCTCGCAAAGCGAACGGCCAATCTGTCCGCCCTGCGCTTTAATAAAGGTGTAGGTCATGCCTCCGCCTATAATCAAGGTATCGACGCGGTTTAGCAAGTTTTCGATTAGCATTATTTTGTCGGACACCTTAGCTCCGCCCATGATGGCCACAAACGGCTTTTGGGCAGCATTGAGCACGCGATCCATTGCCTTCAACTCGCTGTTGATGAGGAAGCCAAACATGCTGTTGTTCTTGAAATGATTGGCTATCAAGGCAGTAGAAGCATGAGCGCGATGGGCTGTGCCAAAGGCATCGTTCACATAGCAATCGGCCAAAGCGGCAAGGTTGGCGGTGAACTGTTTTTGCCGCTCCTTGAGCGCAGCCTTAGCCTGCTTACGCTGCTCGTCGGTTGCATCGTCGGCAAGGCTATAGGGCTTGCCCTCTTCCTCCTCGTGGAAACGTAGGTTCTCCAGCAACAGCACCTGCTTGGGCTGTAGAGCCTGCGCCATCTGCTGTGCCTGTGAGCCAACGCAATCGGGGGCAAAGATCACGTGCTGCTTCAGGTGAGCCTCCAGGGCAGACAACACATGGCGCAACGAGTAGCGATCGCTATGCTGGCCATTGGGGCGACCCAGATGCGACATCAGGATGGCCGAACCGCCATCAGCCAGCACCTTTTGTATGGTGGACAATGCACCACGAATGCGGGTATCGTCGGTAACGCTAAGCGTTTGCTTGTCGAGCGGAACGTTGAAATCGACCCTAATTATGGCCTTTTTGCCCGCAAAATTGTATTTCTCGATGTCAATCATGACGGCAGGTTTTATCAATAAGAAATAGGGTACAAATGTAGTGAATTTACCATAGCCAAAAGCATTTGTTGGCGATTTAATATCGAAGCCAACACAACGCTATACCCAATATAAATACATATAAATCAACATCATACCAAAACAAATTACATTCTATGGCCTATACAAATCGGCCAGGGCGATTGCGGCCACCGCTTCCATCACAACGGGAATACGCAAAGCGATGCAGGCATCGTGGCGGCCTTGCACAACGAGCGTTTCGGGCCGACCAGTACGAATGTTGATGGTGCTTTGCGGCTGACCGATACTGGCAGTGGGCTTCACGGCCACGCGAAACACCAACTGATTGCCGTTGGTGATGCCGCCAACCACACCCCCCGCATGATTGGTAGCTGTGGCACCATTGGTATTAACCAGAACGTCGTTGTGCTCCGAACCGCACATGGATGCCGCTGCGAATCCCGTTCCGAACTCAATGCCACGAATGCCCGGCACAGCGAATGCCAACGCGGCAATGGCCGATTCCACAGAGCCGAAAAAAGGTTCGCCAACGCCCACAGGCAAGCCGTTCACGCAGCACTCAACCAGCCCACCCACCGAATCGGCAGCCGCCTGCGCCTGCTCCACCGCCTGAGCAATATTAGTGCTTCCACCCACCGACAGCAAAGTTGCCCGCACCTCGGCAGGTGCAATGTGCATTTTTGCCACCACACCCGCTGCCACAAGCGGCAGAGTGAGCCGCCCAGAAAAATGACCACCACCGCGATAATCGTTGTAACCACAAAACTTACAAGCAGCAACAAAATCGGCATGGCCAGGTCGAGGTATATCTACAAAACGCTCATAATCACCAGATTGCGCATTGTTATTATCGAACATAATGGTGAGCGGTGCTCCAGTGGTATGGCCGCGAAATACCCCAGAAACAAGCTGAGGCTCATCTACTTCTGTGCGCGAGGTAGTTCCATTAGCACCTGCCCTACGACGCGCAATATCGGCCGAAAAAGCATTGGTGTCAAGAACGATTCCTGGCCTAACACCATCGATCACCACGCCCAACTTGCATCCATGCGACTCGCCGAATATACTGATTTTGAAATTATTACCAAATGTATTCATAGTTCATTTTGATTTATACCGATGAACCTCGCTGAAGTTGCTCCAAGTGCATCCAAAATTCTGGATAGCTTTTTCGCACAGCCTCTGCCCCTTCGATTACCACGGTTCCCGAAGCTTGTAAAGCAGCCACCGCACAGGCCATAGCCATGCGATGATCGGCATGCGAATGAAGCGTAGCGGCGCGTGGCGCACCTCCATGCACAAGCAACGAATCACCGTCGATGCCAATATTTATGCCCATCAGCCCAAATTCGTGCACCAACGCAGCGGCACGGTCGGACTCCTTGGTTCGCAAGCGAGATACACCTGATATACAACTACACCCATCGCAATAAGCAGCCAGGGCAGCCAGCGGCGGAATTAGGTCGGGGCAATGGGTGGCATCAAAAGTGAACGAGCGCAATTCGTCGCGCTGTACGGCTATGCCACCCCTAACCGATTCAACCATAGCACCCACGCGCCGCAACACGTCAAGCACTGCCCTATCGGGCTGTAGGCTCTGCTCTCGCAAACCATCCACCCGCACCCAACCAGCTATGGCCGCTGCGCACAGCACAAACGCCGCTCCGCTCCAATCGCCCTCCACATCGATATTACAGGGCGCATAATGCTGACCTGCCATCACGCCGAACTGTCGTCCGCTGTCGGATATATCAACCTGAACTCCAAACTGTTGCATCATATTAATGGTTAGATAAACATAGGGGCGACTATTTAGCGTATCAACATGAATAGTTAGCGATTGCTGCGTATATGGTGCAGCCATAAGCAAGCCCGACATCACCTGCGAGCCGTGGCGACCATCAATTCGGATAGCACCACCGCGCATCAAACCACGCAGAACCAGGGGAGGTGCGCTGGTATCAACCTCAACCCCAAGGCAGCGCAACGCATCGGCCAAGGGAGCTACGGGTCGCTGAAGGAGCGTACCACAAGCGTTTATGCGCCATTCGCCCCCCGCAGCAGCAGCTATGGGCGCAAACATACGCATCGCCAAACCCGACTCGCCACAACACAACGTGCCTCCACGCAACAGTTCGCCACCGCACACACGCAACGCACCATCGCCGGCCATCTGTAGCCGTGCCCCAAGTGCTTGGGCAATACCAATGGCCGCCCGCACATCGTCGCTCTGCCCAACATTACGCAGCAACGACTCGCCCCGGACCATAGCGGCCAGCGCAATAGCACGCTGAGCAACGCTCTTAGATGGCGGCGCCACGATTCTACCACTAACCTCCGAAGGCACAACGCATTTCCTCATGAACAAGCGTGTTGAAATCGACATCGTCAGCCAACAATAGGTCGGCGTCAAGGGCATTGTTGGGGTTGAGCGGCGCAATGCGCACCGAATCGGGATGTAGCGGATGCGCCATCCCCTCGTCCATACGCTCCATGCAGGGCGTTCGCCCCAACATAATCTCGAACGCAGCCACCGCCTGATGCAGCAACCACCTCCGTCCCGACACCACAGTACATCCCTGAGCCAAGGCCTGCTGCGCCAAAGCAGAACGGCTATAGTTGGCGTCGAGTAAAACATGTCGAGACGATAACATACTGCTATCCAAAACATTAACCCCTGCACCAAGAGCCGACACAACCACGTCAAAACGCGGCAACTCCATGTTTAAACAACTGATATTCAAGATCTCAATCTCATTTTGAACATCGATGTTTCCCAAAATTCGTTTCACAAGATGTTGCGCCTTGGCTACAGTGCGATTGGCCACCGCCACACGCGCTCCCTGACGCGCCAAGCCATAAACAGCAGCCGCAGCTGCAGGCCCAGCTCCAAGCACCAAACACTGGCTTTGCGACAAGTCGCATTTAGCCTCATGCACAGCGCGAACAACCCCAATGTGGTCGGTGTTATAGCCCATCAATCCCGCCTCAGTATGCACCACTGTGTTCACCCCACCAATGCACCGCGCCGAAGAGTCAACATTGTCGAGCAAAGGAATAATATCAGCCTTAAAAGGCGTAGTGATATTGGCCCCAGCCAACGGCCACAAACGCATAATACTAACAATCTGCTCAGCACTGCTCGCGCGTATGCGCAGATAGCGAGCATTGATGCCACTGGCCGCAAATGCAGCATTAAAAAGCTGCGGGCTTAGACTGTGCAGCACTGGCTGTCCGCAAATAGCATACAACTTGGGGCGAATATGTAAAGATGTAGAACTAAACTCAGACATAGAGCGTATATGAACCCCAAAAGTAACAATAATGCAGCCAATCACAAAATCGGCACAACCCTTAAAATATAGGAACAAAACGAACCTAAACAACAATCGAACAGATGTTTTGTGAAAAATATTGCGATTTTATTTTGGAGTATTCAACATCAAAACACTATATTTGCACCGCGTTAAGGGCGGTTTTATACCTCTGCCCATCTCAAACGTAATGGGCTTGCAAACCGCAGAGTCCATAAAATCCCCACCGACAAAAACAGATTGACCTATAAGTAGTTGATTTACACTATTTTTTTATCACCCTAACCCTTTTTATGTACGACATTATTGAACTGAACAGGAAATTGCTTCCTGAACTCCGTGAGATTGCCAAACAGCTGAATATCAAGCGTCCTGAAGGACTACGCAAACAGGATTTAATATACCGCATTTTGGACGAACAGGCCATAAGCGCATCGCTACCCAAGGCAAAAGAGTCCAACGCAAATTCCACGTCTGAGGCTACTCCAGCCCAAACACGCGGAAGGCGCAATGCGCAACAACCAGCACCACAGCCCCCCACTGCCAACGAGCCTGCGACCTCGCCCAAGCCCGACGATGAGAATGTGGAAAAAGACAAAGAAAAAACCAAGCGACAACGCTTCATACGTCCAGGAAAAACCGAAACACGCATAGAATTCTCGCTCAACGGGAAACGCGACCACAAGCCACTTCCGCAGAGCAGCAACCCGTTCAGGCTAAAACAATCGATACCGCTCCCCGATTTCGATTTAGAGAGCCGTACACCTGCAACAAAAGTTGAGATTCCATCGATAGCAGAGCCTGTTGCACAGCCCAACAACACGCCACCAGCGCAACCCAATAATATGGTGTCAGCCGAGCAGCCTGCTCCCACTCCCATGGAACGGCCAAATATTGAAAGACCAAACACCGAGAGGCCTAACACAACGCCCAACAACGGCGAGCAACGCCGCCAGCAACAACAGCAAAACAATCGACACAACAATCAACAACACACTGACAGACAGCGCAATAACAACGAACAGCGCAACGAGCAGCGTTTCGATTTTGATGGCATTGTAAACACCTGCGGCGTGTTAGAAATGATGCCCGATGGTTACGGATTTCTACGCTCATCGGACTACAACTATCTGAGTTCGCCCGACGATGTTTATGTGTCGCAGGCTCAGGTGAAAATGTTTGGCCTAAAAACAGGCGACACCATAACAGGCTCCGTTCGCGCTCCACGCGAGGGCGAGAAATACTACCCGCTGGTGAAAGTACTCAAAATAAACGGCCGCGACCCCGAATATATCCGCGATCGCGTACCGTTCGACTACCTCACACCCCTTTTCCCCAACGAGAAATTCAACCTGATAAGCCCCAAGTCGAACCTGCTTTCGGCCCGCGTGGTGGACATGTTCTCACCCATCGGCAAAGGTCAGCGCGGACTGATTGTGGCACAGCCCAAAACTGGTAAAACAATACTGCTCAAGGATATAGCCAACTCCATAGCAGCCAACCACCCCGAAGTTTACATGATTGTGCTGCTGATTGACGAACGTCCGGAAGAGGTTACCGACATGGCACGCAGCGTAAACGCCGAGGTGATTGCCTCCACATTCGACGAACCAGCCGATCGCCATGTAAAAGTAGCCAACATAGTGCTCGAAAAAGCCAAACGCCTTGTTGAATGCGGACACGATGTTGTTATACTGCTCGACTCAATCACCCGCTTAGCACGGGCCTTCAACACCGTACAGCCCGCCTCGGGCAAAGTGCTATCGGGCGGCGTGGATGCCAACGCGCTGCAAAAACCCAAACGATTCTTCGGCGCAGCCCGCAACATCGAAAATGGAGGTTCGCTCACCATACTGGCCACCGCCCTCACCGAAACGGGCAGCAAAATGGACGAGGTGATATTCGAAGAATTTAAAGGCACAGGCAACATGGAACTCCAGCTCGACCGCAAACTCAGCAACAAGCGCATTTTCCCCGCTGTGGACATCACAGCCAGCAGCACCCGCCGCGACGATCTGCTGCTCGACAAAGACAAACTCCAAAAAATATGGATTCTGCGCAACTACCTCACCGACATGAACTCGGTGGAAGCCATGGAGTTCATGCGCGACCGACTGGTGAAAACAGCCACCAACGAGGAGTTCCTGATGACCATGAACAGCGATATTTAGGGCATTTGCCCATACAACAAGGCGGGGTTGGAGCAATCCAACTCCGCTTTTTTTTTGCTCGATTGCAAAAAAAATGCTACCTTTGCCACGTTGGACAAAGCGCCAGCCCAGCGGGGCCGACGTGGTTTTGACAGCAGGCAGAATGGGCCTGTAAGCATGCCGAGCGTGGTGAAGCTGGCTCGTTAATCCCAATCACAAACAATTAAACGGCGAATACAACTACGCTCTCGCTGCCTAGTTTTGCAAAGCGAAACAGCTTAATCCCCACCAACGATGCGTGGGGACGAGAAGTCCAGCCTAGGGTTCTGCCCTGTTGCTCTAGGAATCTGGGCTCCGGCTAAACGGGGATAGCCCATCCCAACGCCTTTAGGGATTGGCGAAACTCTTAAAGGCTAAGGTTTGTCTTGGTTGTCCTTAACCCGGCCACTCCCTACAATCAACTAAGGACTAAGCATGTAGAAAGCACGCTGGTTCCCTGTTTGGACGAGGGTTCGATCCCCTCCGGCTCCACCACAAATGGGAAAACCAACAACGGTACACTCCCAAATTCCGCAAAAAACACTAACATTCAACAAAATGTTGGTGTTTTTTTGCATTATAGCCCCCCCTAAACTGCCACATACACTTCGCACATCAAACACTAAAACACTGTAAATAAAATCTTACATAAAATGCCCCAAAAAATCACAACAACAAAAACGATTTCTAATCAAACAGAACTACTAAATACCATCGAATAGCTATCGAACAAACACATGCATAACAAACATCAGCCCCAACGCCAAACGAAGTTTGTTACCCTTGCCCCAAAAAAGAAAAGATTTACTATCTTTGCCCATTGCTTAAAAATACAGCAACGCTAAAACCTAATCACATGCAGAACATAGCCCTGATTGCCCACGATGCCAAAAAGCCCGAACTAGCAAAGTTCCTCCACGAACACGAGGACTGGCTGCCCAGCGTAAACCTGCTGGCCACCGGACGTACCGCCGAATATATTGAGAGTCAGGGAATAAACTGCAAACACCTGCACCAAGGACGTTCAGGCGGCTACATCGAAATAACCAACATGATTAAACGCGGGGAGATAGACATCGTTATCTTCCTGCGCGACCACAAGGTGCAGCAACCTCACCACGAAGACATACGCAGCCTACTCGAAAACTGCAACGTGCACAACATACCGCTGGCCACCAACCAAGCCAGCGCCGAACTGCTCATCCTCGGCCTAATTCACAAAGAGGCCATGGAACGCCGCAAACGCTTAGTAAATCCCGAAGACTAACACCACACCCAATATGAAATACACCTCGACCGGTAACAAAGATACCCGTTCGGGATTCGGGGCAGGACTGCTCGAACTCGGACGCACCAACGCCAATGTTGTAGCCCTATGCGCTGACCTCATTGGGTCGCTCAAGATGGACGATTTTGTGCGCGACTACCCTAACCGCTTCTACCAAACAGGCATAGCCGAGGCCAACATGATCGGCGTAGCCGCTGGCCTAACCATTGGCGGAAAAATCCCATTTGCAGGCACATTCGCCGCATTTGCAACTGGTCGCGTGTATGACCAAATACGCCAAAGCGTAGCCTACTCCAACAAAAATGTGAAAATATGCGCCTCGCACGCAGGCATCACCCTGGGCGAAGACGGCGCAACCCACCAAATTATGGAAGACATTGGGCTGATGAAAATGCTTCCCAACATGGTGGTTATCAACCCCTGCGACTATAACCAAACCCGCGCCGCCACTTTGGCCATAGCGCAACACGTTGGGCCGGTGTATCTACGCTTCGGCCGACCCGCAGTGCCCAATTTCACCCCCGAACAGCAGCAATTCGAGATAGGCAAGGCCATAAACCTACGCCAAGGGTCGGATGTATCAATTTTTGCCACTGGCCACCTGGTTTGGAAAGCCTTAGAGGCTGCCGAGACTCTCGCGCAACAAGGCGTATCGGCAGAAGTGATTAACATCCACACCATCAAACCCCTCGACGAAAACGCAGTGCTACAATCGATAGCCAAAACACGTTGCGCCGTATCGGCCGAAGAGCACATGCGTCACGGCGGTTTGGGCGATAGCATAGCCCAGTTGCTATCACTAAAAAACCCCACCCCGCTGGAGTATGTGGCCGTGAACGACCAATTCGGCGAAAGCGGAACGCCCAGCGAGCTCATGAGCAAATTTGGCCTCGACACGCCCGACATTGTAGCAGCTGCGCAACGCGCCATTGCCCGCAAACAGTAGCCACTCCCACCACCGCGCTGCACAATGGACAACGCCACCGATAGGGTTCTGCTCGAGCTGTTCCGACAGCCCGAAACACGGCACGAAGCGTTTGCCCAAATTGTGCGCAAGTATCAGGAGCGAATCTACTGGCACATCCGCAAAATTGTGATTGCGCACGCCGACGCCGACGATGCCACGCAAAACACGTTCATCAACGCGTGGACAGGGCTCGACGGATTCAGAGCAGACGCATCGCTCTACACGTGGCTCTATCGCATTGCCACCAACGAGGCATTGTCCCTGCTACAGCGCAAGGACAAACACCGCCTCGAAACGCCAATAGACTCGCCCGACATGCACCTGCTACACCATCTGGAGTCAGATTCGTATATCGACGGCAACGAGGCACAACTCAAACTGCAACGAGCCATATTGTGCCTCCCCGAAAAACAGCGCCTAGTGTTCAACATGCGCTATTTCGATGGGGTAAAATACGACGATATGTCAGAAATATTAGGCACTTCGGTGGGTGCGCTCAAAGCATCGTATCATCACGCAGTAAAAAAAATTGAGCAATTATTGGGACTAAATTAAACCTTTTGCCTCTCAAACCATCTATTTAACCAAACGCAGTTCTGCCGTATGACCCCCGACGACGTCGACATAAACCCAAATTTTGAGAAAAATACGCCATTTCGCGTGCCATCGGGCTATTTTGATCAGCTCGCCGACAGCATTACAATGCGCTGCACCGAAATGCCCGCCACCACGAAACAAACATCGTGGCGCACCGCTTTGCGCGGACAACTGGGGCTTGCAGCAGGATTTGCCGTGCTGGCACTGTTAGCCTCCATGGCCTACTTCTACATGCAGCAAATTACCCCCACACAGCAACCGCAATCCCACAAAATGGAGCGGGTGAACATTGTGAGCCGCCACATAAGCCCCGAACAGCACTGGGAACGGCAGCAACAACGCCTGCAACAACAGCGCACCATCGACAGCCTCAAGGACTTTACCCACGGCAAACGTCTGCGCTACAACACCCAGCAGAGCGACTTCTCGTCGATTTCGGAAGAGAAATGGGACGCACCAGCAACACTCCCACAAAAATAATCAAAACGCATAGGCTTCAGCTTCGCGCTATTATCAAATTAAATACTAACTTTGCATAGCCCTACCCACAAGGACTACGCAATGACGCTCTCCGTTGAACACCTACTGCTCGGCATCTCGGTGCTTTTCTTCCTCAGCATAATGGCAGGAAAAGCGGGGTCGCGGTTTGGAGTACCTGCGCTGCTACTATTCCTGGTTGTAGGCATGATTTGCGGCAGCGATGGCCTTGGCTTCCCTTTCGACAACGCTCAAGTAGCCCATGCCGTGGGAACAATAGCCCTATGCATCATACTATTTTCGGGCGGTATGGACACCAAATTCGCTAGCATACGCCCTGTGCTGCGTCAAGGCATCACGTTGGCCACGCTGGGGGTGCTGCTCACGGCAGGAATCACGGGGCTAGCCGCGTGGCTCATATTAGGAACCACAATGGAAACGGCACAAATGGGGCTGCTGAGTTCCATGCTGCTGGCAGCCGTAATGTCATCCACCGACTCGGCCTCGGTGTTCTCCATACTCCGCTCCAAGGGACTACACCTCAAGGACAAGCTCACACCCATGCTTGAACTCGAGAGCGGCAGCAACGACCCCATGGCCTACATCCTCACCATCACACTCATAGGCATAATCAACGGAAGTGGACATCCTAATTTTGTGGCCATTGGAGTAATGTTTGTGCTTCAACTGGTTATAGGACTGGCAGTTGGATTTGCGCTAGGCAAGTTGGCCGTAATAGCAATCAACCGCCTACGAATCGACAACCAGTCGCTCTACTCCATATTGGTGCTAACGTTCTGCCTGTTCATATTCTCCCTCACCTACTTCCTGAAAGGCAATGGCTATCTTGCTGTATATGTGGGCGGTTTGGTGATTGGCAACTCACGCTTTGTGCATAAACGCACGGTGCTAAACTTTTTTGATGGCATGGCTTGGATGAGCCAACTAATTATGTTCCTTATGTTGGGCTTGCTGGTTGTACCTCACGAACTTATCGATGTGGCCCTGCCAAGTCTAGCTATCAGCTTGGTGATGATACTATTGGCACGACCAATAAGCGTATTTTTGAGCCTGCTGCCATTCCGTACCATGCCCAGCAAAGACAAACTATTCGTATCGTGGGTTGGGCTGCGCGGCGCAGTTCCAATCATTTTCGCCATAATGGCCAGAGCCGAAAACGTGCCACACGCCCAACTCATTTTCAACATCGTATTTTTCTGCACCCTAATTTCGCTGGTGGTACAAGGCACAACGCTATCGAAAATGGCCGTTTGGCTGGGACTATCGAGCAAGCCCCAAATATTACGCCGCCCCAAAAGTTTCGATGTAGAATTTTCGGACGACGTGAAGTCTATAACCACCGAAATTAGCATAAAACCTGAGGTACTGGAACATGGCCACCATTTGATGGACATGCCACTACCCGACAAAACACTGGTTGTACTGGTGCGACGGGGCGACAAATTTTTTGTCCCAACGGGAAAAACTGAACTATTTGTAAACGACAAACTCCTGATTATCACCGACGATATGGATGCGTTAGCGCAGACAGTCAAAAACATGAACATAGGCGACGACGAACAGGCCAGCACGAGCAACAGCTTTCAGCGCGTATTCTGGCCAAGGCGAAGACCAAACACACAACAACCTGATTAACAAACATATACAACGCAACGTTTTTTCTTATAATCATAATATAAAATTGACTAAATATAAATTACGGAGTTTTTGCAAAAACATGTTCCTATGTCGAACTAATGCTATAATTTTGCCGTTGGATTAGGACAAGAACAGTCCACCCCAAAGTTTAACTACAAATACTTACAACCATGGCTCACAAAATTTCTGACGAGTGCGTTGCCTGCGGCACCTGCATCAGCGAGTGCCCCGTAGAGGCCATCTCTGAGGGCGACATCTACAAGATCGACCAAGACAAGTGCGTTGATTGCGGCACTTGCGCCGATGCTTGCCCCACTGGTGCTATCAAGCCTGAGTAAGCAGCATCAACGTAATTATAAATAGGCCATCGAGGTTGCTCGGTGGCCTATTTATGTGATATTATAGGCTAATCGGAAATAAGCGCTGAAAGCACGAAGTCTTATTAACCCCACACGAAACGCAGTGCCGTGTGGGGTATTATGTCTTCGTTTGTTTTGGCGTAGTAGAAGCACGCTACTTTTCGCATTATAGCGTACTTTCAGTACGCATAATCGTGGGGATGCTATTCCCCCATACTGCGCCTTACGTCTAAATGTGGGGATAATAAGATAGCGTGCCGTTGACACGCCGCACACACTTTTTCGCGTTCATCAACATAGAACAAAAATAAGCCATAAATCAACCTATAGGCAAAATTTATATTTTATGGATAGATTTATGGCAGAATAGTGTCTATGAATATAGATAAATGAACTTTTGTGGACAGTTTGAGGCGTTATCGCACTCTGATAACATGCAGCATCATTCAAAGAAAATAGGCAGCCGACTTCACAGACAAAAACTACAGCAAAAGGTGTCCATCAAAATACAAAGAATAGGCTTCGTGGATAAAAATATTCATGGTTTCCCTCACAAGCAACTCCTCCTCTGCAACTTTCTCTCATCCCCAAAACAGGGTATTCGCGCCTCAAAAAATCCCTACTAATATGGATTTGTGGGCTAATAAATTCGGCGTTACTTTGCAACTATATAATTCACACATAATTGAACTGAACAAACCTGTCCGAAACGTTGTAATCCCGAGAGATTAGTAGGTATTATGGGACACAATCATCATCACGAACAACATCACAAACAACATCATCATCACGATCATTATTATGAGCCAGCTGACAATAAGCAAATGAGCCAAATCCTTTGGTTAGCCATTGTGCTGAATCTCCTTTTTGTAGGAGTGGAAGCAGGCATTGGCATCTGGCAAAACAGCCTATCGCTGTTGAGCGACGCGAGACACAACCTCAGTGATGTCTTTTCGTTAGTATTGGTCGTTGTTGGGCTGCATTTGACGCAAGTGCACAGCAATTCGCGATTTACCTACGGCTACAAGAAAAGCACAATCCTCATTTCCTTAGCCAACGCCATTTTGCTGTTGGTTGCAGTCGGCGTAATCATTACGGAGAGCGTCCACAAGCTGCGCGTGCCAGCTGCCATCGACGGCTCTGTCATTTCATGAACCGCTGGCGTGGGCATCCTCATCAACGGCCTAACGACATTCCTATTGATGCGCGGACAGAAAGATGACATCAACATTCGTGGCGCGTTCCTCCACATGGCCGCCGACACGCTGGTAAGCATTGGCGTGGTCATCAGCGGCATTGTCATCTCGCACACGGGTTGGTTCATCATCGACCCAATCATCAGCATCGCGATTGCCATTGTTATCCTCGTTGGCACATGGAATTTGCTACGCGACAGCATGCGGCTGGCTCTGGACGGCGTGCCCGAAAGCATCGAGGTTGAGGAAGTGGCCAAAGCCATGCGCAACACCGACCATGTTACGAACGTCCATCATCTGCACATCTGGGCTTTAAGCACCACCGAAAACGCTTTGACGGCGCATGTAGTCATCGACGACGAACACGAGGCATCGTCAGTTCGCAAAGCACTCAAAGAGAAACTTATTCATCAAGGCATCAACCACGCCACCATTGAGATTGAAATCGGCGGCGACTGCTGCGACAAGAATTGTTAAACCAATATGAAAAAGAAAGAAAAAATTCTTCCCCAACTTCTCGCATACGCTGGGAAAAGAAAGGTGCTGACTTACCTTTCTATGGTGATTGCGGGCATCAGCCAATTGTTGGCCCTTGCCCCTTTTCTCTATATCTGGGCAAAAGGAATATTTTTTCCTCCTATATTAAAATAATCTGTATTATTCTTTGTTTTTTTAAATCCAAATTTTCCACCTCTTTTTTTATAAATAATTATTCCAATAACAATTATTATTATTATAACTAATAAAATTGATATCCATATTACTAAATAATTATTACTACTTGTTTCTCTTTTCTCAGGCTCATTATTAGTTTTATCTTTTTGAGCCTTTTTTTCATCTTCAGTCAATTCTATACAATTTCCGTCTACCAATTTATAATTATCTTGCGACAAACAAGAATCACAATGCATATGAATATCATTATTAAATTTTTCTGCTGCTGAACTACAAGTTTTACATAGGGAATAACATCTATCAATAATACCATCTTTTGCATCCGATAAGAAATATCCTTCAGGAATGGTGTCTATACATCCTGTTTGTTCATAATTTACATATTTAGAACATTTTAAGCAATTTTTAGTTTTATCATATAATTTATACAAGATATGGCATGATAAACAATTCATGTGAGTTGAATCTATTTCTTTTTCAGTACAAGTAAAGCAATCTCTATAACAAGGAGAAAAAGTATTTGTTTCTTTGTTAAAATAATATTGAAATTCTATTTTATCATAACAATTATTTGTACCATCTTTGAAATAAAATCCTTCTTTGCATGTTAAACAATCTTGTTCATTTATATTATCTGATGGCCTTATACATGTAGCACAATTATCAAAACATTTTTTTTGATTCACTGCAAAATTATATCTAAATTCTTTTCCCACTAGTATTTTAACTTCATCTGGATATTCAGGTTTACCAGAACTAGTATAATATACTACTTTATTTGAGAAATTTCCCATTTTTTCATATTCTGGCTCTTTTACTACTCCAGCAAATGATATATAATAATTACCTGGTATTGCTTTAGTATTTAAAGAAAAGCTTAATTCTGAGTTTATGTCAATTAAATCATTCACATTAATTTTTTGGTTATTTTTTTTTACATTTTGGAAATAGCCAATATTTTTAGCTTCATCAGGTAATGATAATATTTTAACTCCCATAAATTCATATCCAAATAAATTATTTTCAATTCCAAGAATATAATCACTTATTTTAATATTTTTTTTATATATAATTAAATCATTTGTCCCTTTTTCTATAGAAACATCATCTGTGGTATTAACATAACCGAATGTTAAAAATGCAGCATTATTTAAATATTTTTGCTTAGGAGAAGTTAATTCAATTAAAGTCCCGAAAAATCCATTTAATTTATATCCCATTATATCTCCGTCAATATACCTATTATATAAAGTAAAATCAATTTTATAATGTCTTAGTATTACATTTTTATTTGAATTATAAATACGGAAAGTTATAATAACCATAATTGAATTAAGATTTGAATATACTACTTCATCTTTATAATCATTAAGTAACATAACAAATTCATCATCACTTATTTTAAATAAACTATTTCTGAAAGGATCTCCATTATCTAAATCATATT
>JAFWUG010000056.1 GCA_017524185.1 Bacteroidales bacterium | reverse complement strand
TCGCCTAAAGGCACATCAGTTGAGCAACAGTCGATGCTTGGTCTAAATCTTTTTTTATCCAAGAAATTCGGGCTTTGGGCGGAGTTTGGCTATGTTACTTTTAAATATTACAATGGCTTCCGTGCAAATTATGGTTTAGTCTTTAGGTTTTAAGTGTTTGATAGACTAATATGAGAGCGGCTTTGCGAGTGCGAGGCCGCTTTTGTTATTATGATATTGCCTATTCTTCAAATGTTGCCCAGCGTTTAAACCTATCCCAAAACGAGCCGCGCTCCTTGTTTTGCGCTTTGCGATTTCCGTCGAAATAAACTTTATACGAAACTGATGGAATGAAAGGGAAATAGGTTATTTGGTGTAGTTTGATAGGTTGGTTAATCACCTCTCGGCTTGCCGCTGCGCCTTCTTCGCTGTCGTTTATGCTGTAGTAGTAGGCATACGGATTTTGGTGGCAGTAGAGGTTATAGACCGAAAAATTCCATTCCACTCTACGTCCGCGTTGGCCAATCTTGCGATAGCGTAGCCCAACATCGAGGCGGTGGCTTGGGCGCATACGCTTGCTGTTGTAGTCGTCAAACACCATAATTCGCATCATGTCGTGTTCGGCATGCAGTTCATCGTTTGGAATGCCGTAGGTGGCCACTACAGGGGTGTAGGGTTGGCCTGTTTCGAATGTCCACATTGCGCTTAGGTCGAGCCGATTGTTGATGCGATAGGCAGCCACAATTGCAAGCGAGTGGGTACGGTCGTAGTCGAAAGCAAATTCGCGTCCGCCGTTTACGCCAGCGTATTGGCGTGTGGTGCGTGCAAGGGTGTAGCTAAGTGCGCTTGTAAAATCGCCGCGTGTTTTTTTTAGCTCCAGCTCCACGCCCTGCGAAAGCCCTTTGCCGCCTGTTTCCATAAATTTCATCCAGTTGGCATTATTGGTTAGAGGGCGGTAGCCAGGACGGAACATGGCCAAATTGGTCATTTCTTTGTGATATAGAGCCAATTCGGCGGTGTAGAGCCCATTTGCAAACCGTCCCTGCCAGGCAGCAGTGTATTGCACCGATGACGATGGGCTTATTTTGGCTGAGGCTGGTATCCAAACCTCGCTGGCAAATAGCGTATTGGCATCAACCGAAAGCAGATGCGAGTTTTGATTTACTTGCATGTAGCCCGCAATTAGCCTTTGGTTTGGACCAAGTCCGATGCATAGATTTAGCCGTGGTTCGATGTTTAGGTCCGAGTAGTTGCCGTTGAAGTAACCAACGCCGCGCAATCCTAAGGTTAGCGAGCTATAGCGTAGGAAGTCGAATCGGCTGTCAACAAAAAGTGCGTTTTCTGACACGCAAACATATTGTTTTTTAGGTAGTTGCGACGAGTAGAACGATAGGTAGTAGAGCAGTGATGCTTGTAGTCCGGTTTCGATATGCCACCAGGCTGTAGGAGTGTATTTTAGCGTGCTACGCAGCGATAAATCTTGCACTGACGAGCGTTGATTGTTTTCGATTTTATTGCCTTGCACGCCATCAACTTTTGGACGATGCGATGTGAGGTTTTGTAGCCTGTAGCGCGTGTATGATAGGCTGTGCGAGGCGTGTAGTCGTTCGCCTAACAGCTGTTTCCACGATAAGGCCGCCATCCAATTGCCCCATTTGGTGCTGCTTTTGAATTGTGAGTAGTCGGGCTTATTGCGGCGCGAGCGATGCTCACGAGCCATGGTATAGTCGTCGCCGTGGTATAGGCTGAAATTGAGCGTGTTGCGTGGGTTAGGTCGCCATGTGAATTTGCCATTGAGGTCGTGAAAGCCGATTGCCGATGTGGTGTAGTTTTCGTTCATTAGGCCGCTTATCAGCATCATCAGCGGGTCGAGCATGGTTTTGCGCCCGGTAACAATAAAGCTGGTGTTTGCTAATGGCGTAGGGCCTTCCACTGTGGCCGATATGTCGGTGATACCTATGCTTAGCGAACCGCGTAGCGTTGAGCGGTCGCCCTCGCGCTGGGCGATGTCCACCACCGACGATAGCCTGCCGCCTAACCGTGCTGGGAATGCGCCCTTATACACATCGATTCCGTTAATAATGTCGGGGTTGAATACCGAAAGAAAACCACCAATGTGGTGTACGTAGATTAGCGGCACATTGTCGAACAGATAGAGGTTTTGGCCTGGTTCGCCACCACGAACTAATAGGTTGGTCGAGCCTTCTTGCGGTGCCGCTATCCCAGGCATGGTTTGTAGCGCACGGCTCACATCAATTTTGCCCCCTAAGGCTGGTATTCGTTGCATTTCGTCGGCGCTAAGGCTCACCACGTTACCCCGTGCGAGTTCGGGTCGATGTGCGGATACCACCACCTCGTCGATGTATTGCTCGGCAGGGTTGAGTTCTATGTGTAATGTTGTATCGTTTTGTATGTCAAATGTTTGTGGTGCATATCCTATGTAGGATACCTTTAATGTGCTTGCGGCGGATAGTTTGAGGCTAAAGTAGCCATTATGGTCGGTTGCTGTTCCACGCAGGCTGTTTGTGTTTATTGCCGTTGCGCCTATAAGCACTTCGCCGCTGGTGGCATCGCGCACTATGCCAGAAACCCACACGTTCTGTTGTGCTCGCGCAATGTGCGCTATGGCCATAATCAAAATGAAGATTTTATATCTGTTGCTCATATTTTTTTGATTTTATCTTAGGTCAACAACAGGCTCGGACAGATCGATGGAATAGCCTGCAAATAGGCCATACCCGTTTGTTATGTTCGAATGAATATAAGTAGGTACAATATGTTGTCCAATTTCTGGAGATAAATTTTCGCGGTATTGCTGCATTTGTAGGATATAAGCATACAAATTATAGCTTATGGTTTGCAGTTCGAAAATAAGCGCATTGCTTTGTACAAAATAATTTACATGTAGCGTGTAACTTTCGGTGTTGATAAGTTCGTTGCTAAACGCTATGCCGTTCCATAGCCTATTTTCGTTGAGCAGAACCGAGTCGGTTTGGTAGTCGATTGCATAGTTTGAATTGCTATGCATATAGCCAGGCACGGGACGTGTGGCTATGTTGAAATAGCATTTGCTGTTAGGTTTATTGGTGAAATGCAGCGCAAGTTCGCCGTATGGGCCATTGTCGTTGTCGATTCCAACATTGCGATTGTATTTTGCATCGAGTATTTTCTGTGGCATGGGGATGCT
>JAFWUG010000055.1 GCA_017524185.1 Bacteroidales bacterium | reverse complement strand
TCCGATGCTATCTGGGCCAATTTTGCCAATAAAAGCTGTGCTTACGCCCAAATTTGCTAATCCGTTGATAGTGTTGGCTGCGCTACCGCCAGCTGCCATAGTTTTTGGTAGGTTGCTGGTGATGTCAATCACGCGGTTCATAAAATTGGCATCAATCAGTTGCATGCTGCCTTTTGGGAGGTTCAGTTGGTGTAGCGCCTCGTCGTTGGGTAGTTGTGTTAGCACATCCACCAGGGCGTTACCCATTCCAAGCACTTTGGTCATAGTGTCGATATATTGTTGTGTTTCAATGGCAAAAGTAGCGTTTTGTCGTGTGTATGCAATAAAAAAGCCGCAACTTTTGGTTGCGGCTGGCTCCCCATCTAGGACTTGAACCTAGGACCCCCTGATTAACAGTCAGGTGCTCTAACCAACTGAGCTAATGAGGAATTTTGCGCCGCAAAGATACATCAAAATTGTGTACTTATGCAAGCTTTTTTGAAAAAAAATTCACAAAAAAATTATAAATTATTCATTTACAATATTTTGACTTTTGCCATTTAGCCATGCGTCAATGTTGTCGATAACAATTTGTGCTCTGTGGGCGATGGCTTCGTGGGTGGCAAATCCAATGTGCGGCAAAAGTAGTGTGTTTGGTGTTTTGAGCATTGGATGATTGGCTGGTATGGGTGGTTCTTGCTCGTACACATCGATGGCTGCTCCTGCTATGTTGCCGTTGTTAAGTGCTTCGGCCAAAGCCGAATAGTCGATTACCGACCCACGTGCGGTGTTGATTAGCAAGGCTGTGGGTTTCATCAGTCCGATGAGCTTAGCATCGACCATTTGGGCGGTTTGCGGTGTGGCAGGGATGTGGAGTGATACCACATCGGCTTTGGCAAAGAGTTGCTCCATGGGCATAAGCTCAACGCCATGGCATTGTTTGGGCGAGCGGTTGTGGGCAATTACGCGGCATCCGAATGCCTGTGCTAGCATGGCAACGCGTTGGCCTATTGCGCCCAGTCCCACAATGCCGAATGTGCGTCCGCGCAGTTCGTTGCCCAGTCTGCCGTTGCGGCTTTCGCCCCGACGTATCGCCGTGTCGAGCGGCACCACCTGTCGTAGCAGGTCGATGGTGGTGGCTATGGTGAGTTCGGCCACGGCTTGAGTGCTGTAGCCTGCCGCGTTGGCCACTGCTATGCCGCGCTGGGTGCATAGCTCTAGTGGTAGGTGATCGACACCAGTGAATGCCACGGCGATGAATTGCAGTTGCGTTGCCAATTCTACTGCTGCTGCGGGTAGCGGTTGGTTGGCAAGCACTAGTATGTTGGCGGTGCAGATACGCTCGGCCAGCTCGGCGTTCGAGGTGGCTTGCTGGTCGTAGAAAGTTACTGTGTGTCCGAGGCTGGTCATGCGCCGCTCAAAATCGGCCTGCAAGGCCGACGATATGCCAATTGGCTCTGAGAATACGATGTGCATGTTGATGGTGTGTTTGGCGTGTGAACGATTTTTACGGCGTTGCCTATATATTGTTATATGAGTTGTGTCGTATAAATTGGTTTAGTCTTGTCAAAAGACTTCTTGGAAAAGAAATCCGAAAACGCTAAAATGCTTTGCACACCGTTAGCTATATATGTTGCAAAAAACTGCTATCTACTTGTTCGTAGGCCATAAATCTATATCTTTGTACCTATGGAACGTATTCTGTTTGTATGCCATGGCAATATTTGTCGTAGTCCCATGGCCGAGTTTGTGATGAAACACCTGGTGAGCCAGGCGGGGCTTGATGCCCATTTTGAGATAGCATCGGCGGCAACAAGCACCGAGGAGTTGGGCAATTCGGTATATCCGCCAGCGAGGCAAAAGTTGGCCGAGCATGGCATTTCGTGTGCGGGCAAAACGGCGCGTCAGATAACGCGTGCCGACTATTCGCACTTCGACCACATTGTGGCCATGGATCGTAACAACCTGCGTAATATTGGCAGGATGCTGGGCGACGACCCGCAGCGTAAGGTGTCGCTGCTGCTTAGCCATGCGGGTAGGCCAGGTTGTGAGGTGGCCGACCCTTGGTATACTGGCGATTTTGAGGCTACCTGGTGCGATGTTTTGGACGGATGTCAGGGTTTGCTCAGCAAGTTGCGTTCACGTGTTGAGAAGTAGTTGTTAAATTGCTGATATTCAATTTTTTGTGTGTATAAGTATTCTGTTTATGAACAATTGGTTGCTGGCCATGTCTATATAGCCAGTGTTTGTTGAGACGATTAAACCAAAGCGATTGCGTAACATCAAAACGTTATTAACACGTAATAATCAATTTACACGGACTAACCTAATAGACCAATGAAACGTCTTTTTATTACTACACTAATTTTGCTGCTGGCCTTTAGCCTACAGGCGCAGCCTCTGTGGATGCGCTATTGCGCCATATCGCCCGATGGTCAGCAAATAGCTTTTACCTATAAGGGTAATATCTATGTTGTGAATAGTGCTGGCGGTCAGGCCCAGCAGCTCACCACCGCGTTGGGCTATGAGTATGCACCTGTGTGGAGCAACGATAGCAAAACCATTGCCTACGCTGCCGATGTGCATGGCAATTTCGATGTGTTTGTTATCGATGCCAAGGGCGGTGCGCCCAAGCGCATAACCACTCACTCAGCGGCCGAAACGCCTATGGCTTTTTCGCCCGACGATAAGCAGGTGTACTATACGGCTTCGATACAGGATCCCGCTACCAGTGCACAGTTCAGTGCGGGATGGATAACCGAGCTCTATCGCGTATCGGTTAAGGGTGGTGGTAGGCCCGAGCAGGTAACCACCGCCACGCTGAGCAGCATGTCGTTTGCACCCGATGGGCAATCGTTTGTGTATTATAATCGCGCTTGCAACGAGAATATCTGGCGTAAGCATCATACATCGTCGGCTGCCCGCGATATTTTTATCTACGACTTCAAAACTCGCACCCACAAGCTGCTCACTGGCAATCATAAGGGCGAAGATCGCGATCCGCGCTTTGTTGGGGCAGGTCGTATAGTGTTCCTTAGCGAGCGCGATGGTGGGTCGTTTAATGTTTATGAGGCCGACATCAACAACGCCGATCAGCCCAAGGCTCTCACCAGTTTCAAAAAGCACCCCGTGCGCTTTCTTACCGCTGCCACCAACGGAATGCTATGCTTTGGCTATATGGGTGAGATTTATACCATGAAGTCGGGGCAAAAACCTCAAAAAGTGAACATCACGCTGCTCGATGCCAACATCGACGAGCAGATTGAGCGCATACGCCCCGTGGGTGGTCGCGATTTTACAATGACCCCCGATGGTAAGCAAATTGCTATAGTGGCACGCGGCGAGGTGTTTGCCACCACCGACGAGTATGCCACCACCAAGCAAATATCCAATACGCCCGAGGCCGAGCGCAGCGTTACCTTTGCCCCCGATGGCAAAACCTTGGCATACGCCTCTGAGCGTACAGGCACATGGAATATCTATATAGCCAAGTTGGCTCGCCCCGATCGTGAGATAAACTTTGCCAACGCTACCCTAATCGACGAGCAGCCGCTGTTCTCCGATAATAAGGTGGAGCGTTTTGCCCCTGCATTCTCGCCAGATGGTAAGGAGTTGGCCTACATTGAGGGACGTAATGTACTGAAAGTGATAAATATAGAAACAAAAAAGGTGCGTCAGATTACCGATGGTAAGCAGCACTACGACACCTATGATCATGGCGGTGGAATCACCTACGAGTGGTCGCCCGATGGCAAATGGTTCGCCATAGAGCTGATTAGCAATCGCCGTCAGCCATACACCGATATTGCCATTGTGAGCGCAAGCGGCGACATGAAAATGCACAATATCACCGAGAGCGCCTATATTGATGGGCAGCCCCGTTGGGTGATGGGTGGCGATGCCATAATCTATATATCAAACCGATTGGGTATGCGCTCACACGCCTCGTGGGGCAGTCAGGACGACGTATTTATTGCGTTCATGAATCGCGAGGCACAGCGAAAGTTCAACCTCAGCGAAGAGGCCTACAAGGTGTTGCAAGAGGAAGAAAAATTGGTCAAGAAGGACGATGAAAAGAAGGACGACAAGAAGAAAGACGATAAGAAAAAGGATGAACCCAAGGAGATAAAGGTAGAGATTGATGGTTTGGGCGATCGCATTCAGCGCCTAACGCCCATGTCATCGCGCTTGGCATCGGCCATAGTAACCCACGATGGAGAGAAGTTGTTCTTTCTGAGCGCGTTCGAAAAAGGCTACGACCTATGGGAGACCAAGATACGCGAGCGCTCAACCAAGTTGCTCAAGAAGCTTGGGGGCGGTTCGGCAGCGTTGGTGCTCGACAAAAAGGGCGATAACCTATTTATCTTTGCTGGAAGCAGCATCAAAAAGATGGCTGTTAAGGGTGGTGAGCCCAAAAACGTGGTCTGCGAACCCTCGATGAACCTAAATCGCACCAAGGAGCGCGAGTATATGTTTAACCATGTATTCACTCAGCAGGAGAAACGATTCTACAATACTAACTATCACGGAGTAGATCTTAAACAGCTCCAAAAGGACTATCGCCCGTTCCTTGAGCACATCACCAACAACTACGATTTTGCCGAGATGCTATCGGAGATATTGGGCGAACTCAATGTGTCGCACACTGGCTCGTCATATATACCACCGCGCCAGGCCAATGCCGACATCACCTCCAATCTGGGTGTGCTATTCAACTGGCAGCATACGGGCAATGGTCTAAAAATAGACGAGGTGTTGGACAATGGCCCGCTGGGCCCTGGCGCATCAAAGTGCCGCGCTGGCGACATCATAGAGAAAATTGATGGGGTGGAGATTAAGGCTGGTGAGGACTACTATCCGTTGCTCAATAACAAATCGGGCAAAAACGTGCTTGTATCGTTCTATAGCCCCGCATCGGGTCAGCGTTGGGACGAGGTTGTGAAGCCCATTGGTACAGCCGCCCTCAACGAGATGCTCTATCAGCGCTGGATTAAGCGTAACGCAGAGAAGGTAGAAAAGCTCAGCAACGGCCGTTTGGGATACGTACACATCCGTAGTATGGCCGATGCCAGCTATCGCAATGTATATTCCGATATATTGGGCAAATATAACCTGCGCGAGGGTATAGTGATTGACACGCGTTTCAACGGTGGCGGACGTTTGCACGAGGACATAGAGATACTATTTAGTGGTGAGAAATATCTTGAGCAGGTGATTCGCGGCCGTGTTTCGTGCGAGATGCCATCGCGCCGTTACAACAAGCCCTCCATCATGATTATGGGCGAGGCCAACTACTCTAATGCTCATGGCACTCCTTGGGTGTATAAGCACAAAAAGATGGGCAAGCTTGTTGGTATGCCAGTGCCAGGCACCATGACCAGCGTGAACTGGGAAGATCTGCAGGACGAAACCATGTATTTTGGTATACCTATCATTGGTTATCGCACACAGGATGGCAAATATCTTGAAAACCTACAGTTAGAGCCAGACATCATGGTGCGCAACAGTCCCGATAAATTGGAGCAGGGCATCGACGAGCAACTCGAAGCCGCAGTTAAGGAGTTGCTAAAAGACGTGGAAGCACATAAAAGTTGGTAGCATATAAGTTGTTGATTTATAAATATATGAGTATAAATCGCGCAAAAAATCGCCTTTTTGATGTATCAACGAGTGAAAAATCTTCTAAATTTGTTCCTTGAAACCGCTTTGCGCTAAGCAGAGAGGCTAACAAATCACTTAATCACTAACTAAATTCTAACCATTATGAACGTAATTAACCGTATTGTTGGATGGGCTCTGATGATCCTATGGCTTATCGTGCTGGTTTACAAAGTTGTCAAAGGTGCTAACTTTGGTTCAGCTCTGAGCAGCGACTCGCTAATCATGTTTGCCGGTATGCTCAACCTGTGCTATTCCAAGGACATGTTCTCGAGCCGTAAGGCCCCCATTTGGGGTACGCTTGCCCGCCTATGCATTCTGTTAGCAGGTGTGTGCGCTTTGGTTATCATGCTGGCCGCTTTTGGCATTAAGATTAGCCTGCCCATCGCCCCTGAGTTCTGGACAGTATGCTTCTC
>JAFWUG010000054.1 GCA_017524185.1 Bacteroidales bacterium | reverse complement strand
GCGATGTGCTGCTACAGCCCAGCGCAAGCAGCATTGGCGAGGTTAAAATATCGGCCTCGCGCCCAACGTTTAAAATGGAACGAGGTAGTTTAATTACCGAGGTGCAGGGCTCTTTTCTGAGCAGCATGGGGCAGGCCACCGATGTGCTTGGGCAGTTGCCGCTGGTGCGCAGCACCGACGAAGGTAGCATATCGGTTGTTGGCCGAGGAACACCGCTCATCTATATCAACAATCGCAAAATGCAAAGCCGTAATGAACTCAGCACACTAAGTGCCAGCAATATAAAAAGCATCACGGTGATAAATAACCCTGGGCCTGAATATGGTTCGGCGGTGAAATCTGTAATTAAAATTGAAACCATAAGGCCTACAGGTGAAGGGCTTAGCGGTCAGATAGGCGCATTTGCAAAAAAAGATAACAGCTTTAGTTGGGATACCTACGGCTCGCTCAACTACCGCAGAGGCAAGCTCGACATTTTCGGCAGCATCGACCTTAGCAACGCCAACCGCAAGCAAGACATGCTGTTGGAACGTAGCATTGCGAGCGACACCGCAACCTACAGCAACAGCGAAGAGAACAACCTTACAAGACGCTCGCAGTTCATAGAGGGCAATGTGGGCATCAACTACACGCCCAACGAGCACACATCGATGGGTCTGCGCTACAGCTACGACCTGATGCCCCGCGAGGACAAGCATACCACCTCGCAGCTGCGGCTCAGCCGCAACGGCATATTGATGCCGAACAGCGACATCAGCAGCAACGATGTGCATAGCGGGCAACGAGCCTCGCACCATCTAAACGCCTACCACTACGGGGCTATAGACGAATTTATAACGTGGAACTTTAACTCCGATCTGCTGATTGGCAACTCGCACACCTCACAAGCTGTTGAGAACGACTACGATAACACAGGCATTAGCGAAAAGATAAATACCAGCAGTAGGCAAAACTACGATCTAGTCTCGGCGCGGCTGGTGCTAACAGCCCCGCTAGGACCGGGCGACCTGATGGGCGGCGGCGAGCTGGCTCACACCAACAACCGTCAGCAATTCACCGTGGAGCTCGACACCACCGGCGCATCGCCGCTAAGCGGCAACAACAACCACTCCCGCCAAACACAATGGGCTGCCTTTGTGGGCTACAACCTCTACCTGGGCGAACACATGGACCTGGAGCTGGGCCTGCGCTACGAGGACACCCAGTTCGACTACATTGTGAAAGGCCAAGAACCCACCCACCAACGCGACAAGGGCTGGCTGCCCATGGTGGGCATCAATTTCTACAACGATGCACTGTACGCCAGCCTGAGCTACAAGCGCGTGGTGGATCGCCCCAGCTACTACCAGCTGCGCAACAGCACACAGTACAATTCGCCCTACTCCTACGAGGCCGGCAACCCCTACCTTCTGCCCACCACCGACAATCTGCTCTCGGCCATGCTTCAGCTCAAGGAGCAAAAGCTGCTCATCACGGCCGATTACTACCAGGCCAAGAACGCAGCCATGCTCGTGTCGAAACCTCTCGACGAACGCACCTCACTAACACGCTTCGAGAACTTCGACCGCTTCCGCAGCGTATCCATCGCACTGAACTACGCCCCCCGCATCGGTTTTTGGCGACCCAACATCGACCTGGGCTGGAGCAAGGAGCTTTTTACCCACGAGGGAGAGTCGTTCAGCCGCCCTGTGTTCGAGGCCAGTACACGCAGCGTGTTCACCGTGAGCAAGCAGCTGCTGCTTGGCCTTACGCTCGGCTACACTTCGAGCGGCCACACGCAGCTCGACCTTGTTGAGAGCCACATCGACCTCGGTACACACCTCACCGCCAGGCTGCTCCGCGAGCGGCTGCAAATCACCCTGCGCGGCAGTAATCTGCTCAACTCGCGCCACGAGTACACCCGCACCATGTACGGCATCACCACGCATCTGCTCAACCACATGAACGGCAGGGGTGTATCGCTCTCGGTGAGTTACCGATTCAACACCACCAAGAGCCGCTACAAGGGCGAAGACTCGAGCGAAGAGATTAACCGACTATAGTTACCAAATGAGGCATTTGTAAGCAACATAACCCCAAAATATATGATGCCCAATTGCTTGGTTCTCCATTCCCATTCTTCCAAACACAAAATGCCTCTCTAATTACACCGCTCATACGCTTGCTCCTGCAACAACATAGAGCATAAAAGCCATTTAACATACGCATAAATCAGTCTCACAATGCGCTACAACCAACATTTTCTGTCCTCAAGAACCATACAAACAGCATCATATCGCTTGTATTTCCATTTTTTATTTCTACATTTCGCATCAATATATTACAAAGTATTTTACTGGAGGTATGCATTTGAAAATCAGCATAATAACTCAAAAAACTGCCTGTTATTTGGCTTTGGCTGCGCTATACCTCTGCGCCTGCGCCGACCAGCAACGGCAGCAACAAATACCGCCAGGAGCCATACCTATAGTCTATACCAGCTACATTTTTGTGCAGGCCTTGGTGGATAGCGTGCCAGCCAATCTGCTGCTCGACACTGGGGCCGACAATCTCTATCTCGACAGCCTCTACTACGCCGCCAGCGGATTTAACTATCCCAAAACCCGCCGTCGCTCCATTTCTGGCGTGGGCAATTCACGCCAGAACATACTAATAATCGACGACAGCCTTAACTTCACTTTCAACAACCATCAATACCGCACGTCGCACGTGGTGGTGCTGATGCTAAAGCCTGCCGGAGGCGACTATCTCGACGGACTGCTAGGTACGTCGTACTTCATGCACAACGTGCTACAGGTTGACTATGACAACGGCTACATCAAAACCTACAGCAGCCACGACTCCATCGACCTGAACGGCTATACCCGCATCCCCATGCGAGCGCTCGACTACAGTTTTACCATCCCACTCAGCATCAAAATAAACGACACGCTCACCATTCATGGCGATTTTGCGGTGGACATTGGCTCGCCCGGCACAATCATAAACAGCAGCGTGGTGCAGCAATACCACCTCGACCAAGCCATAACCCACAAAGCTCGCTACTACACCAAATACGCAGGAGTAGGCAACGATTCCGATGGCTACGATTTTATACCCGACACGGTGCGGCTGGCCAACCATTTCGCCATGCAGCAGCCCACCGTATCGTATAGCATCGACACCGCAGGCGTGCTGGCCGCCGACGACCACATGGGAATATTGGGGGGAAATATACTGAGCCGATTCGACCTAGTGTTCGATTTTCTCGACACTGCACTCTACCTACGCCCCAACAGCATCTACAAATCGCCATTTATCTACGATAGATTAGGATTTACATTCACCGATCGCTACTCCACCCTGGGCGGGTGGGTAGTGGCCAGCATCACCTACAACAGCCAGGCCGACCAGCACGGATTGCAAATCGACGACCTGATTGTGGCCGTGAACGGACTACCGGTGCAGCAAATCCCCTACGTGGAACAAGATGCCTATTTCGACCGCCAGAAACGAGTAAACCTTACGGTGCAGCGTGCCGACACTACGCTCAACATCGCATTCGACCTAATATCGCTGCTTTAGTTGCAGCGCACAATACGCGCCATATAGAACCCATCGGCTCCATCGCATGGCGACAGCGTTTGCTCGGCCTCAACCGCAAATGCACCTTGGCTCTGAGCCACAAACCACTCCACCTGACGCATATTCTCCGAAGGTAAGATACTACACGTGGAATAAACCAACTTACCACCAGGACGCAGCACATTGCTATAGCGCAGCAAAATATCGCGCTGCGTGGCCTGCAACGCGCTCAACTGCTCCTCGCGCAGATGCCACTTGATGTCGGGATTACGGCGCAACACGCCCAACCCCGAGCAGGGCACATCGAGCAGCAAACGGTCGGCCGACTGCGCCATCCGCTTTAGCACCTTTGCCGAATCGATTAGGCGCGTTTCCACATTGGAACAAGCCGCCCGCGAGGCTCTACGGCGCAATTCGGCCAACTTGTGGTCAGCCACATCGAGGGCAATAATCTGACCTCGATTGCCCATCAAACTGGCCATATGCAGCGTTTTGCCCCCATTGCCTGCACATGCATCAACCACACGCATACCAGGCTCAATCTGCATGAACGGCACCACCGCCTGTGAGGCGTAATCCTGCTGCTCGAAATAGCCCTGACGGAACGCCGACGACCGGAATATGTTGGCACGCTGGCGCAGCTCAATGGCATCGGCATCGCCCAGTGCCGCCACACGATAGCCCTCGTTGGCCAGCATGGCCAGCAAACTCTGTCGGCTGGTGCGCAGCCTATTGGCACGTAGCACAATGCTGGGCATAGCGTTGAGTGCCGATAGCATATCGGGCCAAGCGGCACCCAACTCGCGAGCGCACAGCGCATCGAGCCAATCGGGAATCGACTCACGCACAGCCCGATGATCGTATAGGCGGCTATACTCCTGTTCCAACGTACGCCTCTGGCGCGGGCTTAACTGCTCGCGCACCACATTCACGCTGGGATTCAGTGCCTGATAGACAACAATTGATCCAATACCCGAATTGCCCTCAAACCCCACGGCATGAGCCATTGAGCGCAACAAACGCCACCAACGCACAACGTCGGAAAGCGTTTCGGCAAACATGGCCACATCGCGATTGGACCATTGACCACGATTGGCGGCAATCCAGCGGGCAGTAACACGGTCGAGGCTGTGGCCCTCATCAATCACCTCGCGGAGGCAGGGCAGCAGGCAGTCTATAATTTTCATAAAAATTTCTACTTGGGGCTACATTCTCAGCATCAAAGCACGTTATACTGCGTGCTGAAGTTTATTTTCGCTCTCATCCGAACATCTATGATGAAAACAATATGATTTTATTTGAGCACAAACAAATAAAAAGGGCAGGCTAACCTGCCCTTTTTACCTTGCTCTATTGTTTACGCTTGAAATGATATAATCATTGACGAAGATTAGTCCACCTTGTAGGCAGGAGCAACAACCTGAGCGTGCGATGGAGCAACGCTGTAGAGAGCGGCACGCTGACCGGGCACATCGTGCTTAATCACGGCTTTCTCCTTCAACAACTTGGTGAGATTGGTCGATACTGCCAATTTAGCGCGGTCGGCATCGGCCGTACCAATACCCATCTTTGCGATGGTACGGTCGGCTATATCTTTCGACGACATAGGGTTGATGCTACCGCGCATTACCTCTATAATGGTATCGCCCCATTTCATTTTGGGACCACCGTGGCCTTTAATCGACTTGTAGTGGGTAGGACGAGCCTTGCGAGCTGATTTACGTTTTGCCTTTATGGTTTTCTTTTTGGTTGCAGTGGCAGTCTTTTTAACCTCTACAGCAGCAACAGGGGCAACGGTTGAAGCGGCTGCATTAGCAGTTTTAGACTTGCGGCCACGTTTTTTTGCAGTAGCGGTGGTTGCGGTTGCGGTTGCGGTAGCTGCGCTTGCAGCTTTAGGCTTACGACCACGTTTTTTGGGAGCAGCAACTGGAGCGGTGGCAGCCTCAGCAGCAACAGTTTTTTTAGCAGCCTTATTTTCCTTTGCAGGACGGCCACGCTTGGCTGTTTTTTCAGCGGTTGTGCCAACTTCGTTGCGCATTTCTTTTATCAGGGCATGCAGAATATCCATGCGACCCTGAGCCATAGAAACCTCTGTTTCGTAGAGATCAAAAAGCTTGGTAAGTTTTGTCATACGGCAAAAAATGTTTAGTCATATTGCGTGCAAAGATAAAAAAACATTCTAATATCAACACCTATTCTTGACAATTTAATGCAAAAAAAATGATAGATTTGCCACATAGTTTTTCGCAAAACGCCTGCTATATAGGTTTTGCAATCTTTTGTCTGATTGAATTTTAACCAATGTATTCTACGATGATAAAATTGATTTTAACAGGGCTATGCACCCTGATGTTAGCTCTCGGCTCGGCGAATGGACAAGAGCTACAAGCCCCGCTATGGCTGCGCTATCCAGCCATTTCGCCCGATGGCAGCACCATTGTTTTTGCCTATAAAGGCAATCTCTACAGAGTAGCAACCGAGGGCGGACAGGCGCAGGTGCTAACCACCCACGCAGCCCACGACTACAGGCCAGTTTGGAGCCACGATGGCAAAAAAATTGCATTTGCATCTGATCGCTACGGCAATTTCGATGTTTTTGTAATGCCCGCAACGGGCGGACAGCCTACACGCCTAACACATCACTCGGCCAACGAGTATCCATGCAGTTTTAGCATCGACAATAGCCAAGTGCTTTTCACTGCGCACCTGCAAGACGCTCCACAGAATATACTATTCCCTTCGCGATGGCTAACCGAACTCTATGCCGTTCCGGCAACAGGCGGCAGAACACAACAACTGCTCACCACGCCCGCCGAATGGGTGTCGCTTAGTCCCAACGGCCAGTTCATGGCCTATGCCGATGTGAAAGGCATGGAGGACATCTGGCGCAAGCATCACACATCGTCAATAACTCACGATGTTTGGATTTACAACACACAAACAGGTAAACACCAAAAACTTAGCCAATTCGAGGGCGAAGACCTCAATCCGGTGTTCGCGCCCGATGGTCAAAACGTGTACTACCTAACCGAACGCAACGGATCGTTGAATGTGGCCATGCAGCGCGCCGACAATCCCAACGCCGAACCACTGATACTAACGCAGTTCAAACAACATCCGGTGCGATTTCTAAGCGTAGCACAAAACGGCACGCTCTGCTTCGCCTACAACGGCGAACTCTACACCATGCGCCCCAATGACGAACCTCGCAAAATCAATATCAGCATAGCGTCCGACCAAACCGAACTCGAGGTGCAACGCACCATAGCGCAGAGCGGTGCATCGGAGATGGTCATATCACCAGATGGCAAAGAAACTGCCTTTATTATAGGAGGCGACATCTACGTAACCTCAACCGAATACCCTTCGACCAAACGCATCACCTGCACACCCGAACAGGAGCGCTCGGTAAGCTTCAGCCCCGACGGAAAAAAATTGCTCTATGCCGCCGAACGCAACGGAAGCTGGAATATCTACCAAACATCAATTATGAATAGCGACGAGCCCAACTTCTCGCTCTCCACATTGCTGCACGAAGAGCCATTGGTGGAAATATCCGAAGAGGCATTCCAACCGCTCTACTCGCCCAACGGCAAGGAAGTGGCCTTTTTGAAAGAACGTACCGAACTGTGTATCATCAATATAGACACAAAAAAAATACGTACCGTTCTTGCACCGCACCACAACTATTCGTACTCCGATGGCGACCAATGGTTCCAATGGAGCCCCGACAGCAAATGGTTGCTAGCGCAGTATTTTGAATACCCATCATGGCCATGCTCCGAGGTGGCCCTAATCAGTGCCGACGGCTCGGCTCCAGTACGCAACCTCACCCAAAGCGGCTACGACGACGCTAACCCCAAATGGGCCATGAACGGCAAATGCATAATTTGGTTCAGCGACAAAATGGGTATGCGCAGCCACGGCTCATGGGGCGCACAATTCGATGTGTGGGCAATGTTCCTAACCCAAGATGCCTACGACGAGTTCCGCCTCACAAAGCACGAGTGGACGCTGCTGCAGGAACAACGTAAGAATGAGAAAAAAGACGACAAAAATAGAACGGACAAGGCCGAGGATAAAAAGGACAAAAAAACGCAACCCGCAGCCGATAAATCCAACACAGTCAAGCCCCTACAGTTCGACTTTGAAAATATAGCCGACCGACGTGTACGGCTCACCATAAACTCATCGAGCCTATCCGATGCCGTACTCACCTCAAACGGCGAGAAACTGTTCTACCTCAGCCGTTTTGAGCGCGGATTCGACCTCTGGGTACACAACCTAAAAGAGCGCGAAACCAAATTGCTGGTCAAGCTCGACGGACACGCCCATAACCTGCAGTTCGACAAGGACGAAAAAAATCTGTACCTACTATCAAAGGGCAGCATAAAAAAGATTGAAGTTGCCTCGGGCAAGCAGAAACCTGTAACGTTCAGCGCCGAACGCATAGTCAACCGTCCGCTCGAGCGGGAGCATCTTTTTGAGCACATGTGGAGGCAGGTACTCAAAAAATTCTACGACCCCAACATACATGGTGTCGATTGGGCATACTATAAGAAGGAGTACGCCCGCTTTTTACCCCACATCAACAACAACTACGACTTCGCCGAAATGGCCAGCGAGCTGCTAGGCGAACTCAACGCATCGCACACCGGATGCCGATTCACCCCAGCGAACAAAAACGCCGATAACACCGCCAGTTTGGGCGTTCTATACGATTTCAAACACACAGGTAACGGTGTCCGCATAGCCGAGGTGCTCGACAAATCGCCGTTGGCCAAAGCCAACACCAAGGTGAAAACGGGTGTGATTATCGAAAAAATTGACGGTCAAGAGATTACCACCACCACCGACCACTTTGCCCTGCTCAACCACAAGGCAGGCCAACTCACCATGCTGCACCTATACGACCCCGCCAGCGGACAACGCTGGACGGAAACCATCCGCCCCATAACGCAAGCCGAAGAGAGCGACCTGCTCTACGCACGCTTTGTCCGCCGCAACACCCAGAAAGTGGAAGAACTATCGGGCGGACGCATTGGCTACGTTCACGTGCGCGGCATGGACTCACAAAGCTTCCGCGACGTGTATTCCGACCTGCTGGGCAAACACCGCAACAAGGAGGCCGTGGTGGTTGACACGCGTTTCAACGGCGGCGGCTGGCTCCACGACGACCTAGCCACGCTGCTCAGCGGCAAACGCTACGCCGACTTCACCCCACGCGGGCAATTCGTAAATTCGGAGCCTATAGCCAAATGGCACAAACCCTCGGCTCTGCTCATTGGCGAAGGCAACTACTCCGATGCGCACGGATTCCCCTACACCTACCGCACACTTGGCATAGGCCCGCTCATCGGCATGCCCATCCCTGGCACCATGACCGCTGTGTGGTGGGAGCAACTGATCGACCCCACGCTGGTGTTTGGCATACCCCAAATGGGCGTGCGCAACCTCAACGGACAATATCTCGAAAACCAGCAACTGCAACCCGACATAAAGGTAGCCATAAGCCCCGAAGATGCTGCTACAGGCAACGATACACAGCTGGCCAAAGCGGTTGAGGTGCTGCTAAAACAAATTCAAAAATAACCTGACGCCACAAAAAATATACGGCAAATGAACTTTTATCACCATTAAAACGTATATTTGCACACACAAACTAACCAATTTTTTTGTTCCTATGAAGAAAATGTTTCTAAGCCTAATGGTAGTAAGCACCCTACTGTTAGCAGCCTGTGGCCAAGCTCCCAAGAAAGCAGCCGAGAACACCGAGACCGAAATCGAGGCCATTGCCGACGAAATTGTTGCAGCCACCGACAGCATTACCGAGGCTGTTGAGGAGGCAGCAGAGGCAGTCGAGGAGGTAGTTGAGGCCGCTAAGTAGTAGACACACCCTTGACTAACCCAACGCGGGCGATCTGAAAAGACCGCCCGCACTTGTTTGAGAGAATCGTTAACCACAAATCTTTCGATTTTCCCCAAAACTTTCATACTGATTCAAAAAAACATCCACCTTTGCACAACACAATTTCCTTCAAAGAGCAAAAAACTGGACAAACCTCAACCTAAAAGAAACAAAAACAAACCCACGGGCTACAAATACGTAACACAACCAACCAGCCATAAACCGAGAACCAAACCGACCCCCAGCGCTGTGAAAACCTCCTACTGCGAATGCCCAACCTGCCCCACACGTCGCAAAACCATCGAGGTGAACGTGGGCGGAATACCCATGGGCGGCCACAACCCCATCAGGGTGCAAACCATGACCACCACCAACACCCTCGACACCACTGCCTCGGTCGAGCAATGCATCAGGGCGGCAAACGCTGGTGCCGAATATATACGCCTAACAACCCAAGGAGTACGCGAAGCGTCGAACCTGGCAAACATAGCGCACGAACTGCGCAGCAAGGGCTACAACATACCGCTAATCGCCGACGTACATTTTAACCCTGCAGCCGCACTTGAGGCCGCCAAGCACGCCCAAAAGGTACGTATTAATCCGGGCAACTTTGTAGCCCACAAAATGCCCCAAAACGGCACATCATACACCGCCGAAGAGATGGCCAACGAGCAGCAACGTATCGCCGAAAAACTGCTCCCGCTCATAGCGATTTGCCAACAACATGGCACCGCAATCAGGCTGGGCGTAAACCATGGGTCGCTCTCCGAACGCATGATGCTACTCCACGGCGACACGCCACAGGGCATGGTGGAATCGGCGATGGAGTATCTGCGTATATTCCAACAGCACAACTTCCATTCGGTGGTGGTTTCGATGAAATCGAGCAGCACACGCACCATGGTGCAAGCCGTGCGCCTGCTGGCCACCACCATGGCCGACGAGCAGATGGCCTACCCGCTACACCTGGGCGTAACCGAGGCTGGCGACGGCGAAGACGGCCGCATAAAATCGGCCGTGGGCATAGGAGCGCTGCTTGCCGATGGTTTGGGCGACACCATCCGAGTGTCGCTCACCGAGCCGCCCGAGGCCGAAATACCTGTGGCACAGGAGCTGGCGGCTCTCTATTCGCAAAGGCAGGCATTAGTGTTCCCCAAAATAGAACAACTGCCCTATAACCCCTACTCCTACTCGCGCCGTTTCACCTACCAGTGGAACGGACTGGTGGGCGGCAACTGCCCCCCAGTGGTGGTGGAACTGCTCGACAACGAACAACCATCGGAGCAGGCCGATGTATATCTGTCGGCCGACGAACGCAACGACGACACCTCCACCTTCCGACTCAAAACGCTCGACGAGGCCATGGGCGGTAGCGAGGGCGTGTTTGTGCTGATACACCACTCCGACCTGCTCTACCCCGAAACGGTGGAATGGCTACAATCGGCCATGGACCGAGTTTTGGTGCTAAGCAGCAAAAGCACCAACAGCTACATCGAACAGCGGGCGGCCTTTGCACTGCTCCACGAGCACGACATACAACTGCCGGTAATAATACACAGGCACTACGATAAACTTTCGCTCCCCACGATGCAGCTGCGCGCCGCCGCCGAAATTGGCCCGCTGCTACTGAATGGACTGGGCGACGGGGTGATGCTAACCGCCTCAAACTTCAGCAATCACGAGCGATGCGCCACCGCGCTTGCCATCATGCAGGCCGCCCAGGTGCGGCTCTCGAAACCCGAATACATTGCCTGCCCCGGATGCGGACGCACGCTCTACGACCTCCCCAGCACCCTACAGCGCGTGCGGGCGGCCACATCGCACCTCAAAGGGCTGAAAATTGGCGTGATGGGCTGCATTGTGAACGGCCCAGGCGAAATGGCCGATGCCAACTACGGCTACGTGGGTGCCGCCCGAGGGCGCATATCGCTCTATCGCGGCAAAACGCTGGTGAAAGCCAATCTGCCCGAAGCCGAAGCCGTGGACGAACTGGTGGAACTAATCAAGGCCAACGGCGACTGGGTAGAACCCTAAACACCACTATCGTAGGAAGTATAATTGATTGGACTCGTTACCTGCCGCCTGATATAGCCCACAAATATGCCTAAACCGCCATTGATGTTGGAGTAAACCCCATCAGGCTGCCCCAATATTAGAAGGTCGGGGGCGTTCGCTATAATAGACTCGTGATATTTCTGATAATCAGGATCAACCAGCATCACCTCAAAGCTCACGGAATCGAAGTACTGACAGGTGCTCCATTGAATATGTTGAATATTTTTATGTAGCACCACAACCGAACTACAGGGCTGAACTGTTTCGTATGACTCCATGAACAAGGAATAACCAACAACCGTATCAACCTTAATACCATCGTAGCCACTATAGTCATAACGCTCATACAAACCGTGGAGATGAGATATGACGCGAAAAACCTGCTCGCTGCTGCTGCTATTTTCTAGGTTGAAACGGAAATGGCCACGATACTCATTTTCAATTTTCTGCACATCGCCCTCAATGTTGCTGCAAGCAAAATCGGCCTGAGGCATCACCGCCATGGCCGTGGCCGTGGGATAGCCTTCGGCCTCCACCCGTAGGGTGTACTCGCCGCCCTGCTCGATGCTGGGCTTGGGCTGACCATCGGGGCAAACATATACGCCCAAACTATCGACATATACCAAATCGAACTGCTGCCCCGTGGCCACGCAGCCAAAGCGCACCTGGGCATTGGTTACAAAATAGTCGGAGTTGTATTTCACCTTTGTTGCCCTATTATATATAATAGGCTCTACACCAATCACATGCACCTCAATAGGCTCATCGGGCGACAGGAAACACACCACATTGAGCACAGGATCCATGTGGGGCAAATTAACGTCCTTTACCTCAACCATCAGGTTTTCACACGATACCGCCAAAAGCGATGTAAATATAATCAATATAAACCTAAATCTTTTCATAACAATCTGTTTTTTAAAACTTTATACTCCACGAAACCGATGGCAGGATTGGGAATATCGACACCTGCATCAGCTTATTAACCTCGGTATTGGGGCCTATTCCATCGCGGCGCATGGTGTAGAAATAGGGGTTGCGACGACTATAAGCATTATACACGCCAAATTCCCATGTGCGTAAGGTTTTGCGTTTATACTTACGCCGCTGTAAGCCCAAATCGAGGCGATGGTAGGGAGCCATGCGGTAGTGGTTGCGCTCGCCATAGCAATAGACGGTTTCCATACCCCAGCCATGGTGGGGCGTGGGATACTCGGCCACAGCTATCGACACGGCATTGCCCGTGCCATAGACCCACGTGGCTGTGAACGTAAGGCGTTTGGTGGCCTCAAACGTGGCCACAATGGATATGTCGTGGCGGCGGTCGTATTTGGGATAGAACGGCTTGCCGTTGTTGATTGCCGCAAAACGATGCCTGTTCCACGACAGGGTGTAGCCCACCCAGCCCGACAGCCTACCGCTCTTGCGATGCGCCAGCAACTCAACACCAAAGGCGTGTCCCGAGCCTGTGGTTACGTTGCTCTCCCAGTCCATGCCGCTGGCGTTGGAGCTTATGTTGCCATCGAGGGTTTCGTTCACGTCGAGGAAACTAGCCCCTGGCAGATAGGTGATTATGCGCTTTGAGCGTTTATAGTAGCCCTCCGCCGATAGCGTGGTGTGCCATGGTTTTAGGTCGTAGGTGTAGCCCATGGCCACTTGCCAGCTGCGCTGCGCGGGAAGATTCTCGGTTGCTGGCACCCACAGGTCGGTGGGCATCCCCACGCCTGTGTTCGACAGCAAATGAATGTACTGATTCATGGTGGCAAACGATGCCTTAACCGACGATTTATCGCTGACGAACACCGATACCGAGGCGCGTGGTTCAAGATGCATCTGCATGTGTTTTAGTCCGACGCTATGCAACGACAAGCGCAGCCCTGCATTCGCCAAGCCGATGTTGGCCAAGCGCACCTCATCTTCGGCATATAGGGCTGTTTCGAGGGTGCGATATATTTGCTCCTTGCGGCTATTTAGGCCCGCCTCGGTGTCAATGCCAACAACCACCTGCGGGCGAAACTCGTGCAGCGTGGCCAACGCGCCCATGCGCAGCGTGTGCCCGGTGAGCGGACTCCACGTAAGGTCGTACTTTAGCCCATAGTCGCGAATGCCCGACATATAGTCGATGCGAAAATGATTGAAAGGCGAGGTTTCGTCGAGATAAACGTCGAAGCGATAGTTGCTAAAAATGGCCGACAGATTGGCGAATAGGCGTTCGCTCATTATGCGATTCCAGCGCACGGTGGCCGTGGCATTGTCCCAAAATAGCCCCACCGATTCTTCGGTATGGCTGTATTTGTCGTACATATAGAACTTGTCGCGCCCAAAATATCCGCTCACATAGAGCTTATTGCGCTTATCGATTTCCCAATTGAGTTTGGCAGTGAGGTCGTAGAAATAGTAGCCCACCTGCGTTTCATCCATCATTTTGAGAATGGGACGCATCAGCAAATCGATGTAGGACCGGCGCCCCGACACAATGAACGACACCTTATCCTTAACTATTGGCCCTTCGAGCATCAGGCGCGACGACAGCAGGCCAATGCCCGCCTCGCCACCAATGGAGTCCTTGCGGCCATCGCGCATGGCAATGTCCATCACCGACGACAACCTACCGCCATAACGCGCTGGAAATCCGCCTTTTATCAGTTCCACATTCTTTATGGCATCGCCGTTGAAAAGCGACATAAAGCCAAACAGGTGGAAAGCGTTGTAAACAGGCGCATCGTCGAGGATTATCAGGTTTTGGTCGGGACCGCCGCCGCGCACATAGAGGCCGCTGGTTCCCTCGCCGCCCGACTGAACGCCGGGCATCAGTTGAAACGCCCGCAGCAAATCCTTTTCGCCCAGCAGCATTGGAATGGCCTTGAGCTGCTTTATGGGCAGCTCAACTACGCTGGTTTGGGTGCTGCGGCTGCTGGTTTTCGACTCAGCCACCACCTCAATTTCGTCAATCTGCATCATGTCGAGCTCCAGTTCAACGTTCAACACCACATTGCCGCGCAGAGCCACCGTGTGCCGCTGCGTTGCATAGCCCACGTATGAAAACTCCAGCACAACGCTATCGGCAGCGGGCAGAGCAAGCGTATAGAACCCATAGCCATTGGTTGCAACTCCAACCGCTTTTCCTGGCACGGTAACAGTAGCACCAATAAGCGTTTCGCGGCTGCCTGCCTCCATCACCGTGCCGCTCACCGTGTAACGCTGCTGCGCACTTGTCGTTGCCGCCAAGAGAATGCCAACCAACAATGCCAACAGCGTGTTTCTGTATGCCATAATCTAAATCATTTTTTACAACTCACATCAGCCCAACGGACGATTCGGTCACTTTAAGCCTGTTATTTCTGTGATGCAAAATTAGCACATATAATATTATCCCGCAAACATTTGCACAATATCCTCACCGCTATGTACTGCGTATGCCTATAAACGCTAACTTTGCACAATAAAATCAACCTCCATGAACATCTGCGTTTATTGCGCTTCGAGCGATAAGGTGGCTGATGCCCACTTCGACACAGCCCAGCGAATGGGGCAAATTTTGGCACAAGCAGGGCATAGGCTAATCTACGGCGGCGGTGCCAAGGGCCTAATGGGCTGCATAGCCAATGCCGCGCTAAACAACGGCGGCGAGGTGGTGGGCATAATTCCACGATTCATGGAGCAGGTGGAATGGGCGCACCGTGGCCTAACCGAGTTAGTACTGGTTGACGACATGCGGGAGCGCAAGCACCAGATGCTCCTCCGCGCCGAAGCCGTGGTTACGCTGTCGGGCAGCTGCGGCACGCTCGAAGAACTGGCCGAGGCTATAACCCTAAAAAGGCTGGGGCTTTACTGCGGCCCAATAATAATAGTGAACACCAACGGATTCTACCACCACCTACAAGCACTGCTAAACCAAATGGTTGACGAACATTTTATGCGCCCCGAACATCGGCAGATGTGGACTTTTGTTGATACCCCCGAACAGGTGCTACCCGCAATTGCCAGCACACCCCAATGGGACAGCGGCGCAATAAAATACGCAGCCGTATAGCAATGCAAACTATTGTTTTACAAACATATAGGTAATACTCCCGCTCTGCGAAGCTTTATCACTGGCCGTGAAACGACTTTTTTTTGCCGCAACTAAGGCTTCGTTGTTTATACACTCCTCTATAACCGACAAAGCGGGGTCAATCTTGGTCCCAACAACCTTGCCCGTGGCATCAACCACGATGTTGACCACCACCTGCCCACCGCCCTGGCACTTATAGGCTGGGCTTGGCAAACGATAGGGCTTGCGGCCTTTTAGGTTGTACGACACCACCGTAGGCGCATCGATGCTAGCCCTCTGCTCCTCCGTTACCTCCTTCTGCGGCGTATTGGGAATTTCGGCCAACTCATCGGGGACAGACTCATAAAACTCACGGTTCTGCTCCATCTGCGACTTCAGCCGCTCGGCCTCACGGTAGAGCTCGTCAGCATCGATATTCTTCTCATCCTTTAGGCCCGAATTCAGGTCGCGCTCGTTGGCATCTACCGCAAAATTGCGCACCGCCTCCATCTCGCGCTCGGCCACCAGCGCATCAGCTGGCAGCAGTTCTCGTTGTGGTTCTTCAACATCCACAATCTCAGGCTCATCAGGCTCAAAGGCCAACTCAATCTCCGAACCATAGAACTCCTTACGCGTTTCGAGCTTACAGGCCAACAGCACAACCATCAGCAAAAGATGGAACGCTATGGTGGCCAAAATGCCCACGCAATGCTCCTTCCACATGTTCAGCAGGCCATCAACGGCGCGATTTATCAGCTGCTCCAATTTTGCGAAGTCCATAGGCTACAAAGGTAAACAATCGCGCCATAAAACACAAACACTTAGTGGCAATAAACACAATCAGCATAACTCCCCAAAACAGTATTGATAGTTGATGGGGACATATATAGCAGAAAAAATGGGGGTATATGCAGATGTAAACAAAAAATTACTACCTTTGCGGCGCAAAAATTTTCATGTAGGTTTAAACATTAAGCGTATTTTTTATGTCCGTAAAAATCAGACTAAGCCGCTTTGGTAGAAAGCGTTACGCCTACTACCACATTGTTGTAGCGGATAGCAGGGCGCCACGTGATGGCAAGTTCATTGATCGGATTGGCTCTTACAACCCGAACACAAATCCTGCTACTATCGATCTTAACTTCGATAAAGCATTGGACTGGCTACAGAAAGGCGCTCAACCTACCGACACCTGTAGGGCTATCCTGTCGTACAAAGGTGTATTGCTCAAGAAACACCTCCAGCAGGGCGTTCAGAAGGGGGCTATAACCCAGGAGCAGGCCGATGCCAAGTTCAACACTTGGGCTGCCGAGAAAGACTCTAAGATTAAGGCCAAGATTGACTCCCTGCGCACCAGCGAGCGCGATGCCAACAAGAAGCGCGTAGAGGCCGAATCGAAGATTCGTGAGGCTCGCGCCGAGGAAATCGCCAAACGCAACGCTGAGCGTGCAGCCGCCGAAGCCGCAGCCAAGGCAGAGGCCGAAGCAGCCAAAGCCGCTGAGGCTGCCACCGATGCCGAAGCAGCCGCCGAAACCGAAGCAACCGCCGAGGCTTAAGGCAAACCCCACGCGCCCCATGGACGACAAACTAGTGGAACTAGGCCGCATACAGCGGGCGCACGGCATCAAAGGCGAATTGCACCTTGTGCTAAACGCCGCGCTCGACGAAATACCAGAGCAAATAGGGTGGGTATTCCTTGATATTGAGGGAATACCCACCCCTTTTTTTGCCGAACACATTAGGCCAAAATCGAACAGCAGCCTAATACTGAAGCTGCGCGACATCGACTCAATTGACGATACCGAGGAACTGCTCGGCCTCACCGCGCTAATTCCAGCCGCACTCATCCCCCAATCCGACGACGACGAGATTGCCCTGGCCGACCTAGTAGGCTACCAACTACAATCGGCCGACGGCAAAATGCTCGGCATCATAACCGATTTTGTGGACTACGGCCTAAACGCCGTTTTCTCGCTACACACCAGCACCGACGAGGTGCTGATTCCCGCTGCCGACGAACTGATTGTGGAATACGACGAGGACAAACGGCTGCTCACCATGGACTTGCCCGACGGCCTACTGCCCAACAACGGCGCGTAGGCGCAACTGCGGCTCATGACTAACCATACGCTCCACCCAGCGCTGCGGAACAGCAATGGAACGGCTGCACATATCGGCGCAGGCCACCATCACCGAGCGACTACGCGAGCATACGCTCTGCGTGGTGTGGTTATATATTTCCTGCTCCATGCTCACGCTCTTGTTGCCAATCTGCACCACGCGCGTGCGCACCTCGACGCTGTGTTGTAGCCTAATTGGCGTCATATAGTCCATGTGGAGACTCACCAGCACCAAGCCCTCGCGCTGCCAGTCCATCTGCTCGCCGAGCACCTGCGAGAAATAGGCCATACGGCCCATATCGTAGTATTGCTGATAGACCGAGTTGGTTACGTGCTGCAATTGGTCGATGTCGGTGAAACGGATCTGGATTGGCACTGCATGGCCATATTCAGCCGACTCAGGCCTGTTGCTTTGTTGCTGCTGCATTGCGGGAAAATCGTTTTTGGCGGTCGATATTCTCGAACACCGAGTTGCGACTTATATACTCTGGTACAATTTCTTTCATGATAGCCACTAGGTCGTAGTTGTCGGTGTTGAGGGCTGCAATTAGTGAATCGATGCGGCCAAACACCTCGGCCGAATACTCGTTCACCTGAGCAATCATGATTTTTGGGTGATAGGTGGGCTGGGTGCGCTCCTGGTCGTTGAGCACCTCCTCGTAGAGTTTCTCGCCCGGACGTAGCCCCGAATAAACAATGGCGATGTCGCGTCCTTCGGTTTTACCCGAAAGACTTATCATGCGACGTGCCAAATCGACAATGCGTACGGGTTCGCCCATGTCGAACACAAAGATTTCTCCGCCTTTTCCCATTGCGCCAGCCTGTAACACCAGCTGACTGGCCTCGGGAATGGTCATGAAATAGCGTGTAATACGTGGATGCGTGATGGTGATTGGTCCTCCCTGCTCAATCTGACGCTTGAATCGGGGAATAACCGACCCGTTGGAGCCAAGCACGTTTCCAAAGCGCGTGGTGATGAATTGCGTGTGCTGCTGCTGTTTGTTGAGCGTTTGGGTATATATTTCGGCAATGCGTTTGCTGGCCCCCATCACATTGGTGGGGTTCACTGCCTTGTCGGTAGATACCATCACGAACTTCTCCACTCCGAACTCCACCGCCATGTCGGCAATCACCTTGGTGCCCTTCACGTTGTTAAAAACGGCCTCCGATGGGTTCTCCTCCATCATTGGCACGTGCTTGTAGGCTGCAGCATGGAACACTACCTGAGGGTTGAACGCCTCGAACATACGCCGCACTCGGTTGATATTGGTTACGCTACCAATCACCAGCTCGAACTTGAGAAATCCGAGCCGTTCGCGCAGCTCCATATCTATATCGTAGAGAGGCGTTTCGGCATGGTCGAATAGCACAATCAGTTGCGGGTCGAACTGGCTTACCTGGCGCACCAGCTCGGATCCAATGGAGCCCGCGGCCCCCGTTATCAGCACGGTTTTGTTGCGCAGGTAGGCGCAGATGTCATCCTGATTGAGGTGGATGGGGGGACGCATTAGCAAATCCTCGATATTGAAATCCTTAACGCCACCATTACCATCATCATTACCACTACCACTAAGCCATGAATCTACATTGGTTACGGTTTGCATTGGCACTTTAGCAGCCATGCACACATCGGCAATGCGATGCTTAATGGCAAGGGGCATGTTCTGCTGGGCAAAAAGCACCATATCGATGCTATAGGTTTGGAGCAACTGTTGCAGCTCAGACACATCATAGATGCGCATACCGCTAATTTTATGCCCCATTTGCTGCATCGATGGGTCGATAAAGGCACGCACCCTCATGCCCGGAATGGCCTCCTCGCTCAACACCTTTAGGCCTGCCAGAAACTGCTCCTCGCCCACCACAATCACCTCGCGACGATCCACATACTTGTTAGATATGGTATAGTATAGTGATTTATAGACAATTCGCGCACCAATTAGCCCAAGCATACACCCCATATAGTCGATTAAAATCACCGAATTGGGAATCACGAACCTATTGCGCAGCTGAAACATGATTAGGTTTACTGCAAGCAAAATGGCTGTACCAGAGGTAATTACCGTAAATATACGCCATGCATCGCGCATACTGGTGTAGCGTATAAGCCCCAAATAGGTGCGAAACACAATGAACATCAGCCCTCTAACAAACAGCACGTAGGTGAGCACCGACAGCAGCCTGTAACTCTCGCTGCTGGGTATACTAAAATTAAACCGAAGCAAATAGCTGATTATAAGCGCAGTGGCGCATATAAATAGATCTATCGAAAAAACCACCCAGCGTGGGGCGTGCTCGCCTGGATTCTTTACCAACTTACGGTAGAAACTATATGCTGACATGATAAATTTTGTCGTAGCCGATGCAACATTCGAATGGCAAAGATAGTCCTTTATAATACAAGGCGCAAACTTGCCACAGGTTATTTTGCCTACAAATTTCGCGCCCCAAACTGCCAAAAACTGGCACAAACCGTAATAATAATTCATAAATATGAACAAAATCAAAACAGCAACTCGACTATCTGCACTGATAATCAGCGCACTAGCAGCCATCACATTTCCGTTCAACGTTTCGGCACAGGAGCAAGAAAGTGTCGAAATAAAAACGATTACCCTACAACTCAACAATTTCGACGCCATTGATCTTGCAGCACCAGCAAAAGTACACATCTACCAATCGAAAGAGTTTAGGGTAGAACTGAAAGGGACAGACCAACAGATTGAATACGTTAACATCTATGTTGACGACAAAGAACTGGAAATCAGAAAAAAACAGCGGACGTTGTTTCCCCACGACGATTACAGCGACAACTATCCTGAAATTAGCATCTATATGCCCAAATTCAAAGAGCTAAGCGCACGACGGGCAGGACACATCATTATAGAGACCACATTCAACAGCAAGCAGCTAAGCATCGAAACCAGCTCGGCAGGCCGAATAGATGCAATGCATTTGCTTAGCACTGAGAGCATTGATATTGATGCAGGAGCGGCGAGCGTGGTCAATCTGAGCAAACTACAGGCCGAGCGTGCCTCGGTGGAAGGCAGCAGTGCGGCCTCAATCAAACTAACAGGACCAAGCGTGGCCCAAGAACTTAAAGCATACGTTAGCAGTGCCTCAAACCTAAATGCTTCCAATTGGGAATGCAAAGAGGCATACGTGAGGGCATCGAGCGCAGCAAACGCAGCGGTGAACGCCACCGAATTTTTTACGGGCAGGGCATCGTCGGCTGCTGGGATAAAGCTCTACGGCAAGGCACGAACCGATGTGTCCACCTCGAGCGGCGCAACGTTTAGGCAAAAGCGGTAGGCATAGCCCTCCAACATCAATCGCACACAGCACAAAGCCAATGCAATTAGCAGCCCGCTGTGTGCGATTATTTTGTAAATTTGCAACCGCTTAACATACTGCCCATGCGCAACCATCTACAGCACAGCATATTCAGCACAATCGGCAAGGTGGCCGATGCCGAAGGCATAAAAGCCTACGTTATAGGTGGATACGTTAGAGACCTATGCCTACGCCGCTCGTCAAAAGACATTGATGTGGTGGTTGAGGGTAGCGGCATAGACTTTGCCCGCAAGGTGGCGCAGCAGGTGCGCGGGGCCAAGGTGTCGTATTTCAAAAGCTTTGGTACGGCGCAAATGAAACTTCGCGACGTGGAGGTGGAGTTTGTGGGAGCGCGTCGCGAATCGTACCGCTCAAACTCGCGCAAACCCATTGTGGAAAACGGCACCATTGAAGACGACCAGCTACGGCGCGATTTCACCGTAAATGCGCTGGCTATCAGCCTGAATGCCAGCACCTACGGGCAGCTGATAGACCCATTCAACGGTCTGGCCGACATGGAGCGCCGCATTCTGCGCACGCCGCTCGACCCCGACACCACTTTCTCCGACGATCCGCTGCGTATGCTTCGCGCCATACGCTTTGCGGTGCAGCTCAATTTCGATATAGCACCAGAAACCTTTGCGTCGATAGGCCGCATGTGCGAACGCATCAGCATTGTGTCGGCCGAACGCAACATCGACGAGGTGAACAAGATGATGCTGGCCGAACGCCCCTCTAATGCATTCCTGCTCATGGAGCAGGGGGGGCTGCTCCCGCTGCTATTCCCCGAAATTGCTGCGCTAAAGGGCGTTGAGGAAAAAAATGGTCTATCGCACAAAGACAACTTCCTGCACACCCTGCAAGTGCTCGACAATGTGGCACGGCGCTCCGACAACCTATGGTTGCGCTGGGCCGCTCTGCTCCACGATGTGGGCAAACCTCGCACCAAGCGCTATGTGAACGGGCAGGGATGGACATTCCACGGACACGACTTTCTGGGCGGCAAGATGGTGCCAGAGATATTCCGCCGCCTGAAACTCCCGCTGAACGAGAAGATGCGCTACGTGCAGAAGTTGGTGTCGCTACACCTGCGCCCCATTGCGCTCACGGAAGATGTATCGGACTCGGCCGTGCGCCGTATGCTATTCGATGCGGGCGACGACATCGACGACCTGATGGTGCTCTGCGAAGCCGATATAACCTCAAAAAACGACGCCAAAGTGCGCCGTTTGATGGCCAATTTTAGGGAGGTTAGACAAAAAATGAAGGAACTGGAGGAGCGCGATGCAATCCGTAATTTCCAACCGCCCATATCGGGCGAACTAATCATGAGTACCTTTGGAATAAGCCCTTGCCGTGAGATTGGTGAGATAAAAAACGCAATAAAAGATGCCATTCTCGACGGCATTATCCACAACGACTACGATGAGGCCTACCGTTTTATGCTCGACAAGGGCAAAGAACTTGGGCTAAAGCCGCAGCCGCGTGATTAGAAACGCAGCCGCAAATCGAATCGCCTACCGTAAACCATATAGCACGGCTCGTCGCAGAGCGTCCGCGTGAGATCTGCATACAGATGCCCCACTGCCACCACACTGATGTTGCGCGCATTGCTGCAATAGTCGGCCACCACCGTGTAGTGGCTGCCCAGCGGCAGCCAAATCTCCAACTCGCTGCTATCGGCCATACCTTGATAGATAGGCGTACCATCGAAGGTTTCGCCCCGATAGATTGCAAAATCGACCAACGGATTTTCGTCTGAGATAGAAAAACGCAGTACGACCTGACTCTCAGTTGGTTCATTAAAATAACAACTATCGCACGATGCGTCGTCTGTCCCCCCTTTTGAACACGCCACGACGGACATCAAAATAAACAATAAAAAACTCAATATCAAACACTTACCTGACATATATTCGTTTTATGCGTGGCGACTGTTGCATGGGTATCAGCCACATAAACCCCAAACTAAACGTATGTGGCGATATATCAATGGTTTTTAGACCAGTGTAGTTCCATCCCAGCTGCCACTCGTGATTCCAACTGCGCCAGAACACGCCAGCCATAGCATTCATGTAGGGTCGATTGCTGGGCTTCCCCACAATATCGAATCGGCGAAACACAAAATCGAAGCCCAAACCATAGTGAATGCCCAAAAAACGGTCGGCATCAACGGCATACATGCATCTATGCTGACTGACGCACAGTCCAAGCAACCTGCGGCGTTCATCGACCTGGTAGAGCCTCCTATCGTTTTCGAGCAGCACAGGGCTACTTGCCCGTCGCATATAGCGCACAAGTAACTCAACACCAAATTTTTGCTCCATAATGCCAGCGTGAAACCCCAAATGCCAAGCCCGTTTGCCCGCCCACATATCAACGCCAACCAGCACTGCTCCAATGCCGAATTTTGCCTTATTCTGCGGCAAACGTACATCAACCGCATTGCGAATATCGCTGCTATTGCTGCTTCGAGCCAGTTGCCTGTAGCTCTGCGGCATATCGCTATTGAATTGTCCCTCAGCCATTAGCTGAGCCACGGTGTGCTTAGCACCACGTCGGATGGCATGGGCAAGCGCATCGAAGCCACGCGCATCGGTCTGTGAGGCAATGGCACCACCGCGCAGCAAAAGCCCGAGCATGGCGGTATCGTTAAGCTCGGCCACTGCCATGGCTGGGGTTATACCATTGATGTCGGCCTTGTTGGGATTGGCTCCATGGGCGAGCAACGTTTGAGCGCACAGAAACGCCCCGTTGTATGCTGCTAACATCAGCGGAGTATTCCCCTCATTATCAACGCTATTCACCGATGCTCCATGCAGCAGCAACAATTCCGAAAGGTATGGATACCCATGCCAAACGGAGTAGTGAAGAGGCGTAAAACCCTTATAATTGCAAGCATCCACATCGGCGTTGGCATTTAGCAGCAGCACAGCAATGCTGTCTAAACCCATAATGGCAGCCGCATGTAGAGCAGTGTTGCCATCGTCGGGGACAGCCTGCGCCGATGCACCATTGTTTAGCAACAGGCTAACCATCACGTAGTTATCATTCTGCACAGCATACATCAGCGCAGTGATACCATCAAGGCGCGCAGCATTGGGATTAGCACCATTGGTCAGGCAATGTAGCACTGCCTCCACATTGTTCGAGTCGGCATACTGAATAAGCATACGGTCGAGCGACTGGAGCTCCCCAAGCGGGTCGTAGTAATCTGTGTAGTCCTGAGCCGAAGCACTAACCACCAGCAAGAGTAAACCAGCCAACAAAAACAAGGAATACATCGATATATAGCGAAAGCGGTTCATCATGGACTGCAATTCTAAACCCTGACAAAATTAGGCAAAAAGTCTGTTCGTGCACAAAACATGCAAATGAATAAAAGTATGGGGATTTAAACCTAAAAATCTATTTTAATTCTCGAACAAATGATTCTTGTACTCAAAATCGGCGGTGCTGCTCAGGGTGCCATCGGGCAACATGTAGGTTAGTTTTGCTTTATATTTTCCACCAGGTATCACTGGCAGCGAACTGGTTACATAGCGCTTGTAAATTGGTGAATCTGTAGATAAACGATTTACCACCTTGTTGCGCAAATCGTGGTAGTCGCTTTGCGCTGTAACAGCCGCACAGAAAGTGAATGGAAAGCAAAAATTGTCGGCCTTCAGCCTATTGCTGTTCAGGTCGTCCACAAACGTGCTATTGATGCTAAAAGCCTGATGCGGTGGAACACCAATTGGCTGCTCTTCGCGATTGAGTTTTATGTTGCCAAAGGGATAGCCATCGTACACCAACGGCATCACCTTACGCACAAAGAAATCCTCGGTCAAATATGCCCTTATGCCTATAAGGGCTTTATTTTGTGTGGTATTTGTACCCTGTATTTCAACGGCATCAAAAGCTTCTTTGGCCTTAACCTGTGCGCCAAACGTGTACGAAATGCTAGCATCGTAGGCAATGGAGTATAAGACTTTTATATCTTTTATTTTCTCTGCAAATGTAGCGTATGCGCTGCTTGCAAAGGCGTATTGGAGAATTTCTTTCCGTTTATTATTTTCGACGCTATATTGTGCCTGAACGCCACCTATTTTTCCAGTGAAATTTTCTGACAATTCGCCGTTGCTAAATGCATTGTTTTGCATCGTAGAGGCAGCTGCGATGTGAACCGACTGCGGATCGATGGCGTATGATACGCTGAGGGCGTATGTGGTTTGCCTTTTCAGCTTAGGCATGGCAAAAACCAAGCGTTGACGGGTGGAGTCGTATTCAAAATTGGTACGAACCACTTCGCCTGCATTGTTGTAAAAATTGAGCTGATAGTCGAATCCTCGTTTAAAAAGATATGACTGCCCCTTTTTCAGCTGTACGAATCCGTTTGGGCTTTCCTCGGTTAGGAAATAGCGCTGGTCAATGACTGGATAGCAGTATTCGATATTTTCAATCGGTATTTCGTTGGGAGCATCGGATGTGGTGAACTTGTGCGTGCGCACCTCCTCGGCTGCTTTTCCATCGAAAATCACATCTTGCCACACACCACCTTGCCATTTTTGAAATCCCACGCGCACCTCGGCGGTAAGCTCTGTCCTCTCGGGCAACGTTTCTTTAGCAATAAACTTTACGGCTGTTTTTTCCGCATTCCATTCCAGCGCACCATCAATGCTCTTGCCGTCTTTATCGAACACAGCCAATCGGCGCAACTTAATACAGTAGTGAGCCTGCGAGCCATCGTCTTCGGTAACCTTGAATGGCTCACCCACAGCAATATTAAATGTGGCCTGAGGCGATGCAAACACGTTAATTTCACTCTCCCCATCGCCAGGCGAAACGCTGTTAATCATATCCTGAGCAATGGGCAAACTGTTAGCGTTCATAATTTGACATTCCTCGCCAATGGAGAAATCAAATTTAAAATTCCCCTTTATTACGCCTAAAATGTTCACATCTACATTCAACGCACCATTAAAATAGCTGGGATTTGGCAATCCTGCTTGGAGCACTGTGGCCGTTCCACCGCTAATTACGCTGAATTTCTTTGTCATACGCCAAAGTTTTACTTTCACCCCTAAATCACCATATAAATAGGCATAGCTCTGCCCCTTTGCATACCAGCCATTGATGCCTATAGGGCCGCTACGCCCCAAGCAGTATGCGTTAGCGGAATAATCTTTTAGCATCACATCGAAGCCCAATCCTGCATTAAAATTGGCATACATTATGAGGCAAGTGAGATCGCCAGTGCTAACATTCAGATCTGCTCCAAAAGCAAAGCCGCGCCCTGTGGACAGTTCGGCGGTGTTACGATTGCTTTTTATATCTTTCGCCAATTCTGCAACCTGAGCGGGCAATGCAGGCATTTCGGGGATGCGATGACCTGCCATGAAATACGAGCCCGCATTGGCCGAAAGGCTACCAATACCCAAGCGAACACCAATTTTGCTGCTGGGGGTGCCGAGATGCAAGTACCATTCGTTCGCATCAAAATGCATCTCGCCAACGCCCGCCAGCCCGTCACCCTGAACACCTGTAATGAAATTACCAGGAGAGTTTACGTACACCTCAGTGGTGGCGTGCAGCGAGCGGTTGCTGAAATCGTACTGAATCAGCAGAGTGCCAGAAAGTCCAGTTTCTTTAATAGCATTGGGCAGATTTTTAAGATCTTGCGTTATGTTGCCCAAATTGCATTGAGCATTTTTAAATTTTTCAGATAGTTCGTTAGGAAACGCCTGTTGCTGCTGTTTCAGCTGGTCGGTAACCTCCCCTGCCCTACCCCCTTTGTTAGGAAACTCGGCATAACCGTAGAAACCAATCGTTTGCAAGCCACCACTTCTGTGGAATAGTATTTCAAAATTAGCCTCGCCATAAAGCGCTTTGCTCACTTCGAGTATCACAGCGGCCTTGAAGCCCATTCCCTTGGTGCTATCGGGAATAAAATTAGATGCACCATTGGCAACGCGCTCCACACGAACCCCAGAAAATGCACCACCACCTAAACCGTTGAGCGTTAGTGCTCCAACAATGGGCACACCAGGATGAAAAGCACACAATCCATCGGCATACCAGTAAGGCGTACTACCCTTCTGCCCAAATCCTGCATTCACCTCCACATTGATGCCCTTTCCGCCCTGCTGCTCGTCGCCCAGGGCCACACCGAAGTTAATTTTTCCCATAAATCCATCGCCATATACGGCATCGCTGCGCTTCCATTCTATTTTACCGTCAAGTTCGATGGTTTGAGCAATATTTGCTTTTAATTCAATTACACCTATTTCTAAATTATCATATTGCCAATGTTTATTATCATAATGCGCCGAAATGACCAATTGAGTAGAACCTTTGAATTGATCTTTGCCAAGAGTTAGCTCGGCACCAATCAGCAATTTAATCTGCTTGCTATTGCTATTTACCAACTTAAATTCCTGAATCGATAGCGGGAAATTGCCTAATTTAGCACCTTCGCAGCCAAAATACTGGGCCGAGAGATATGGTTCTTGGGTAGATATTCGTAATGATTGAAATGTAAGTTTTGGTATTTTTAGCGATTCGTTTGCAATCTGTAAATTTCCATGTAGCAGAGCTTCGGGGACAAATTTATTATCTTTTAGCGTGAGGCTTATGCTAGAACTGGGATCGATATGCATCTTGCCCTGAAATAACTCAATATCAAGCGCATCGGTGTTTTTTGTGCGCAACATATACTGACTATCTTTTTGCATGAAACCCTCGTAACCAATGGTGTTGCTCTTACCTTGAAATGGCAATTGAAGAAGCCCCGAAAACGATAATGACTGCAATTCGTTGGCAACCAATTGCACGTCGATATGGCTAACAGAAAAAGGCCATCCGTCGGCAGAGCCCTGTTCAAGCGGCAGCACATTGTCGGCAGCAAAAATGCCAGTGATGCCATTATCGTCGATGAGCATATTTTGCGCCGATACGCTTGCTTTTGAAAATGCCTCAGGCAGGGTTAGCGAAACGCGTTGCGCATATACACCGCGCCATAGATTTGCGTCGTCGGGGATATAATTCTGATATTGAATCGGGAACGACATACCATCAGCATTACGCGTGCTGCTAAAGTCCAGCACTACATCTTCGAGCGAAAAGATATAATCGGTCAGACCAACAATTTGAAAATCGGGCAGGTTAAGAGCAACAAGCATGTCGTCCCAGTCTTTCACCACAGTTTGGAAACGCCCAATGACCTGCTCACTGGGATTTGACGCATTCACCATCAAACTTTTTGGGAAATGCACCTCGGCATCCAAGGCCATTGTTTCGAATCCGTTGCAACTTATGGTGATGTAGGTATTGCTACGTGCTGTGCTGCTACCCTTTAACACAATGGAGGTGTTGCCATTGTTGAACGGAATGCTAACATCGTGCAACAGCGTAAGTTTTAAATTATCTACTGACGGCAATCCACCTGTATGCGAACACTTTACCCCCTCCACTCCAAAGAAAAGTACCAGCCGATTACCATCAACGCCCTGCGGGATAACAACGCGGGCATATACGCCCACCTCCGACGATTGCATGTGCTGTTTTACACGATTTATGGCGATTGCAACTTCCATGCCGCCCACTGTGCGTTTCATGCCAACGGGCAAATAAATATCGCTATCGCCGTCAGTATCCAAGCTTTCTACGTAGGAATTGCTGCTCTGAATTATTTCAAATAGCCCTTGCAGTTGCGACAGACCAGCGTTTTGGGCAAATGATGATATTGCGCCAAAAAATATCAAAATAGCCGTTAAACTCAGGCCAAGCAATCGTTTCGGAACATGTAAACTTATCTTCATGGTCGTCGTAGTTGTAATTTAATCCCCAAATGAGTAACTATAGGACAATTGGCTGATTAAAGCATGATATTCAGGCGTATCGCCCTCGCGAAGACGCCGGAATTGATAGTTCAAAATAGCAGTTAGATTATGCTTTTTAAAAAATTTATAGCCAACATTGAGTCTTGTATTATAAATGTTGGCCGTAATCAATTTCTCAATATAGGTTTGATTGTACGAAACAGACATACCGATATTAAGCGCATTTTTAAACAAATGCTGCGTTACATTGAGCGACGGTCCCCAAGTGAGCGAATTCTTGCGCTGCGAATAGTGGTTGCTCATGTTTACAGCCAAAACTATCGATGTTGCGGACAGTTGCATGTTGTAGGCAGTGCTTGAATTTACAAAACGGGTTAAGTTGCCTGGTATGATATAAGCATCGTGTCTATCGGCGGCCTCATTTAGGCATGCTGTGAACGACATGGTATGCGTTTGTTTTTCGTTCTTAAAAAGTTTATAATTAACTCCCAAATTAAAACTATTGCTTATTTGCGTAAATTCCAAAGTATCTAAATTATCGTATGGGGTTTGCTCATTGATATAGTCGAAATTTGATTTCATGTTGCGATGACTATTAAAGCTCGATGCGTCAAGCGATGCCGTCAGTCGGTCGTTGGGAGTCCATTCCATATTGGCAGAGCCAACGAAACGAATGGTTTTCTCGGCTCTAACATTGTACAAATCGTCGCGCTGTATCCCCCCGCTAAGCGCAATCGACAGGGTGTTAGTGAACAATTTTCGGCTATAATTCAACGTGATATTCTCGTAGTCGTTGTTAAAATAATATGCGCCCAAGGTTTTATATTCAGGGCTTATGCGCTCGTACTTCGCTCCAATAGTATTGCCCCAAAATGTATATGAAATACTTCCTGTCAATGCATGGTAATAGTTACGGAACGCAATCCTAACGTCGCGCTGTAGGATGCTAAGGGCATATTCTGCCGACAGTTCCAAATTATTGATTATCTTTGCTTTACCTTCGATGCTTGTGGCGATATTGCTCTGCGGAAATATGGTCAAAGAATCGAACTCGAACATGATGGGATTGGCTCGGTCTTGAGCTGCAAAAAAAGTAGCACCGATGGCGAACCTATTGGCATCGTAGCGTGTTTTTAGGCCGTAGCCCCAGCGTTCGTAGTTGGGCTGGGGAGCCGTGCTGGATGTGTCTAAATCAACCCTGCGAAGCAGCCTACCACCCATGGCTGCTATGTGCCAACGATTAGGCGTTAGTTCCACCCCTACGCCCGTGAACTGATGCCCATTGAGCGTGTAAGGACCAAAGGTCATGGAAACATCACCAATGTGCGTTTGAACCCATTTATATTTCGGATGCAGCGCCAAACGGTTGGGCAACTGAGGATATTGTACATTGCTGCCGTAATTATTTAAATTTACGGTAACAGGAATACTAAAAGACTCAAAAATCGTGGTATTAAGCGTACCATTTAACTGATATGTTAATGGTGGACGGCTGTCGGGAGGTTTGCTATGAATATGCGTAATATTGGCCGACAAATTACCGCTAAACTTCAGCGGACGACGCTGCAAAATAGCATCACGATTGAAAACATTTTCAATATCTTGGCTATATAACTGTTCTCCCATAAAAAGACATATAAATAATAAAAATAATTTTTGCAATTTCATATTTTACTCTCCATCCCTTTTTTCCATCTTTATATCGGCTACAATATACGATGCATCGCCATTGCCCATAAACTGCTTAATTCTAATAATTCCCCGCCTCATATCGGCCATGCGAAGCAATACATAATGCTCTGCGTCGGTCAGGCCAAAATATGCGCCTGCTGTACGTTCCCATGCATCGTCGAATTGGTCGAAGTCTGACGGTTGTTTTATATCGTCGAACTGGGGCGCGGTGATTGGAAAGCCAATAAGCTGCGGATTGTTGATTACAACAGCATTTTGTGCGCCATCTATCGCTACGCCAAAGTATTGCTGCATTTGCGATGGCGCGAAAAACGTACAATGATTGAATTGCGCATTGATGCCACTAAATCCAATATCAATCCACTGCCGCCATTCATCTTGCTGTGCTTGCTCCAACGAAAGCACGCAACCTGCTTTGGTTGCATAAAAACAGCCCAAGGTGTTGTAAGCGCTTTTTATACCAAATTTTAAATTGCTATGTTCTATTATTCCTGTATTTGGTTTTATTACAACTTGTTGCGAAACATGCTGGATATCCTTACCATTGCTAGCTTCGAGTTCTATGTTATAAATGCCTGGATTTTTGAAATACACCGAGGTAGCACTATCGCTTGAGCTGCGCACCTCAGCATCGCTACAGCTCCAATGGTAAGTGGTTGCGCTAGTGGTTTTATTAACAATAATCAGCGTAAGCGGAGCTTCCCAATCGGTATCAATGCCAAGAGGCAACAACGAAAACGCTGCCTGCAATGGTGGGCGCAGAACTACAGTTTTGCAACATTCAACACAATGACTTTCGCTGTATATTTTTAGCCCAATACGATGCTCGCCACCCTGAGCGAAAATAACAGACCCAGGATGCTGCAAATCCGATGTGGCAGGCTGTCCTCCCTCAAACGTCCATTGGAAGCGACTGCCGCCAGTGCTCCTATTATTTAAAGTTACAACGCCCGGTGCAAAATCATTAATTGCAATGTTAAAATCGAAATCAGCAGTTAGAGATGAATCCACGTGCAGCGTTTGTTGGCAAACACGCTCTTCAACGCTATTCCACACGCGCAACGTAATTTGATGGCTACCAGGATTGGCAAACACAACTTTGCCGGGATTTCTCTCCGTTGCGCTGCTGGGCTGACCGCCCTCAAACGTCCATTCGTATTGCTCCGCCCCATAGCTTTCATTGATAAAACTAACCTCCACAGGCGACGAACGGTCATCGGCCACAACTATTTCAAACCTCGACTCAATGGGCATTGGCGTTTCGCGCAGACACGCCACCAACACACAGCATACCAACAGCCAAACCCAAGTACGGCACGCATAACAATGCGCAACCCTACAAGCAGCGGCTATGTGCAGGTCGAGTTTCATGTTACGAGGATGCTTAGCACTTCGAGTGCATTACATACAGGCTGCAAAATTACAAAAGATTCTTGATTCGCTTTGCGCATATTCACAATTTTAGCATTAAAGCAGACATTCCGCTGGGGAGTAGTTGCAAAGAACACTGCATCACGCTAAATTTGAGCAGATTAGAAAAAAATTGTACGACATATCACTCACAATCCCTCCCCCTTCTTGCCCATCTCCCCCCAATTCCCTATCTTTGCGAGTAGCTTTTTGCATGATAGAACGCCCATGCCCCGCCGCCGCATAATATACGCCCTCCTCACCTTATCAGCCTTGCTTTTGCCGGGCGT
>JAFWUG010000053.1 GCA_017524185.1 Bacteroidales bacterium | reverse complement strand
GCTGCACTAGAAGAACTGCGCATCGATTTTGAGGTGCGTAGCAATAGTCCGCTGGAGATGCTCACCATTAGGCACTACACGCCGCAATCGGTTGATGAGCAGGTGTCGGGGCGCACCGTCTATCTGCAACAGCGCACGCGTACCAACGCTCGCTTTGTGATGGATCAAAAGGAGTAGTGTAAGTGTTTGAAAATAAGCATAAAACGATATTTGTATGGGACGTAGGGCGAAGCTGCCTATTATAGAGGGTGTTACCATAGAAAGCCTTGCCGCTGAGGGCAAAGCTCTGGCACGGGTTGAGGGCAAGGTGCTGTTTGTACCCATGGCCGTTCCGGGCGATGTGGTTGATGTGCAGCTCACCCGCCGTCGGTCGAGCCACATGGAGGGACAGGTTGTGGCCTTGCGACAGCCGTCGCCGTTGCGCGTAGCCCCTGTTTGTTCCCATTTTGGGCTATGCGGCGGTTGCAAATGGCAGCATCTGCCATACGCCGAGCAGTTGCGATTCAAGCAGCAGCAGGTCGAGGATCAGCTAAGGCGTATTGGTGGTTTGAGTTTGCCCCCAATTAGCCCAATCATTGGTTCTGAGCGCACCGAGCGCTATCGTAATAAGCTGGAATTCACCTTTGCCAATGCCCGTTGGCTCACCGCCGAGGAGATGCGCGATGGAGTTGAGCCCACACCAGCGTTGGGCTATCATATTTCAGGTCGTTTCGACCGCGTGTTCGACCTCGAGCAATGCCTCCTACAGCCCGAGCCCTCCAATGCCATCCGCCTTGCGGTGCGTGCCTATGCGCTCGAGCATGGCATGGGCTTTATGGATCTGCGCACCAAGCAGGGAACGCTCCGCAACCTGATTGTGCGCACTGCATCAACGGGCGATGTGATGGTTATTTTGGCTGTTACGGAGTTTAGCCCCGAGGTGAAGGGGCTGCTGGAGCATATAGTGGCCAAATTTCCGCAGGTTACGTCGTTGTTCTACGTGGTGAATACCAAGCTCAACGATACGCTCAACGACCTTAACATGGTGTTGTTCCATGGCATCGATCACATTGTGGAGCAGATGGAGGGCATCCGATTCAGGGTTGGCCCAAAATCGTTCTACCAGACCAATTCGCAGCAGGCCTACGAGCTCTATAAGGTGGTACGTGATTTTGCTCAACTAACTGGCAATGAGTTGGTTTATGATCTTTATACTGGAACTGGTACCATTGCCAACTTTGTGTCAGCCAAGGCCAAACGGGTGGTTGGCATTGAGTATGTGCCCGAGGCCATCGACGATGCGCGTTTAAACTCGTCGATAAACGGCATAACCAACACGCAGTTCTTTGCGGGCGACATGAAAGACATGCTTACCCCCGATTTTATGAGCCAACACGGTTTGCCCCAGGTGGTGATACTCGACCCACCACGTGCTGGCGTGCACCCCGACGTGATTCGCGCATTGCTCGGTGCAAAGCCCGAGCGGATGGTGTATGTGAGCTGCAATCCGGCCACCCAGGCACGCGATTTAGCTATGCTGGCCGAGGGCTACAGGGTGGAGCGTGTGCAGCCCGTGGACATGTTCCCCCACACACATCACGTGGAAAACGTGGTGCAACTATTGCGGCTGTAGTTACTCTAAGTGATTGTAGGTTAGATATTTATATTTATTGGGGTTTGGTTTTGCTTTGCCCATATCTGATGCCGTTTTTGCGTGGCAACGGGTGCTGCGCGTGTAATGGGTAAAGTTTTTTTGGCATTTAGCCCATTTTACGCTACCTTTGTCGCCTTAGTGAACCTATTGTAAAAACATATACCCCAACACCTGTATGACTACACGATTTAGGTTGGGCATAACCCAGGGCGACATCAATGGCATCGGCTACGAGGTTATTATGAAAACCCTGATGGACGAGCGTATGTTATCCATGTGTACGCCAGTGGTCTATGGCTCGCCCAAGGTGGCAGCCTACCATCGTAAAGCCCTCAATGTGGAGAAGTTTACCTTCACCCCCATAAAATCAGCCGAGGAGGCTGTATCCCGCAAGGATAGCGTTAGCATAGTGAACTGCATGGACGACGAGGTGCGCGTGGAATTGGGACATAGCACCGAGGTTGGAGGCGCAGGGGCTCTTGCTGCTCTCAATGCTGCCGTGGCCGACCTCAAAGCAGGCCATATCGATGCGCTGATTACAGCACCAATCAACAAGCACAACATTCAGAGCGAAAGTTTCCGTTTCGTGGGACATACCGAGTTTCTTGCGCAGGCTTTCGATGTGCCAGAGTCCGACACGCTGATGCTGATGGTTGGCGAAGTTTTTAGGGTGGGCGTGGTAACAGGCCACATACCGCTGAGCCAGGTGTCTAAAACTCTCACCAAGGAATTGGTTCTTTCCAAAATTAGGGCAATGAGCAACGCGCTGTGCAACGATTTTGGCATACGCAAGCCTCGTGTGGCCGTGCTGGGACTGAATCCGCACGCCGGCGACAATGGCTTGCTGGGCTTGGAGGAGCGCGAAGTGATACAACCCGCCATTGAGGCTGCCAACGCCGAGGGCTTGGTGGCCATGGGGCCTTATCCCGCCGATGGTTTCTTTGGCTCCGATGGATTTAGCCGCTTCGATGGCGTGCTGGCCATGTATCACGACCAGGGCTTGGTGCCCTTCAAGGCATTGAACTTCGATACAGGCGTGAACTACACCGCTGGCCTACCCGTGGTGCGCACATCGCCAGCGCATGGCACGGCCTACGATCTTACTGGGCGTAATTTGGCCAACCCATCGTCGTTCAGGCAGGCGGTGTACTTGGCCATCGATATACTTAGACAGCGTGACGAGCAGGCCAAAATATCGGCCAATCCGCTTCGCCCGCAGTCGGCCCGCAGGGAGCGTGGCGAACGTCCCGATAGGCCTGAGTAGCCCGTCATTGTTTTGAGGGCAAGGCTCGGTTGTCGTGCCCAAATATCAACCAACCCGCACCAAGGGAAGCAACATCAACCCCAATGTTCGATTTCATATCCGGAACGGTGGCCCGCCTAACCCCCACCCATGTGGTGGTGGACAACAACGGTTTGGGCTATATGATAGCAATATCGCTGCAAACATACGCCGCTATTGACGGAAAAGATAAGGTAAAACTGTTTGTGCATCAGGTTATTAGAGAAGATGCCCATTTGCTCTACGGTTTTGCTACTGAGCAGGAGCGCGAGGTGTTTCTGCTGCTGCTCTCGGTTTCGGGAGTGGGTGCTGGCACGGCGCGGCTCATCCTATCGTCGCTCACGGTGGGCGAGTTGCAGCAGGCCATTGCCACCGACAACGTTAGCACAATCAAGCAGGTGAAAGGCGTTGGCCTAAAAACTGCGCAACGTATTGTGGTGGATTTGCGCGATAAGATTTTCAAAGAATCGGCCGACACGGCGCAAATATTTGCACCGTTAAACAATACAACGCGTCAAGAAGCGTTATCTGCATTAACCATGCTGGGCTTTGCCAAGGCGGCTGCGGAAAAAACGCTCGACCAAATTGTAAAAACCGAGGGAGAGCTCCCTGTAGAGCAACTCATCAAGCATGCGCTTAAGCGACTGTAGGAGAAAGCATTGACTGAATGTGTCCAAATTGAGGATACGACATATAGCCCTAAAGTGCGGAATGGCCGCTCTGCTGTGGATTTGTGCCGTTGTAGCAATGGCGCAACAGCCCACGCGTTTGTCGCTACCCTCGAATGTAACCTACGAGGTGGACTACGACCCCGTTACCAAGCGCTATTTGGTGTACGAAAAGGTGGGCGATCGTCGTTTGGGCATCCCACGCCAGATGACCGCCGAGGAGTTCACTAACTATCGCTTAGAGCAGTCGATGCGCGACTACTGGCGCGAGAAACAGGCGGGCGAAACCAGTGATCAGTCGGGCAGCGGCATACTGCCCAAGATTAACCTGGGCGGCGAGGGCTTCGACCGTATATTCGGCAACAACACCATCGAGATAATCCCGCAGGGAAATGTAGATCTGAGCTTTGGTATAACACACTCGCGCACAGCCAATGCCGCGCTTCCCATTGAGCAGCAACGTAATACGGCCTTCGATTTTAAGGCCGATTTTCAGGTGAACGTTACAGGTAAGATTGGCGACAAGGTGAACCTCAATCTGAATCTCGACACCAAGGGAACATTCGACTTTGAGCGCAATGTTAAGATTGACTATACGGGCTACGAGGACGAAATAATCCAGAAAATAGAGGCCGGTAATGTGTCGTTGCCGTTGCCTGGAACCCTAATCACTGGAGGTCAGAGCCTATTCGGTTTGAAAACCCAGCTCAAGTTTGGGCGGCTCGATGTAACCATGGTGGCCTCGCAGCAGGAAAGCGAAACGCAAACAATTGAGATACAGGGAGGTGCGCAAATACGCGAGTTTGAGGTGTCGGCCGATAGCTACGATGCCAATCGGCACTTCTTTTTGGGGCATTATTTTCGGGATAACTACGACCGCAGCCTAAGCAGTTTGCCCCTAATCGTATCGGGTGTTAATATTACTAGGCTTGAGGTGTGGGTGACTAACAGGCAGTCGGATTTGAGCAATGCGCGCAACATTTTGGCCATGGTCGATCTGGGCGAAACCGCAGCGCATCTATATAATCCCGATGCCGTAAGCGCCAACAGGGTTGGCCCACCGAGCAACGATATAAACTCGCTCTACGCCGACCTACAGGGCGTTTGGAGCGATATTCGTGATGTGTCGATGGTTAATAGCACGCTGTCGGGAAAATTCTCTGGCGGCTACGACTACGAAAAGGTGGAGAACGCCCGACGTTTGTCGCCCAACGAGTATACATTCAACCCTCAGCTGGGTTTCATTTCGCTCTATGCCGCTCTGAATACCGACGAGGTGCTGGGCGTGGCCTACGAGTACACCTACAATGGTCAGACCTACAAGGTGGGCGAACTTTCGACCGATGGTATAAATTCGCCGCAAACACTTGTGGTTAAGTTGCTTAAAGCCACCAACCATACTCCGAGTTTGGCCACTTGGGATCTGATGATGAAGAACGTGTACTCGCTCAATGCCTATCAAATCAGCCCCAAAGATTTTCGCCTCGACGTGCTGTATCAGGACGATGCCACTGGTTCGACCATCAACTATATCCCCGAGGGGAACATAGCCAACAAGCCGCTAATAGGGGTGCTAAACCTCGACAACATGGATTCGCAGAAAGATGCTGGTGCCGATGGGGTGTTCGATTTTGTTGAGGGTGTAACCATATTGCCCAATAGCGGCAAAATCATATTCCCAGTGCTTGAACCGTTTGGCAAGAACCTTGCCGCCAAGATTGGCGATGCCGAGGTGGCCAGCCGCTACGTGTTTCAGGAGCTGTACGACCAAACGCTCACCAATGCCCGTCAGGTTGCCAACCGCAACAAGTTTGTGATTTCTGGAACCTATGCCTCTGAGGGTGGTTCGGAGATATTCCTGACGGCCACCAACATACCCAAAGGCTCGGTGGTGGTTACGGCAGGCGGTATGGCTCTGGTTGAGGATGTGCAATATATTGTGGACTACAACCTGGGTTCAGTTCGTATAATTGACGAGGGTTTGCTTGAGTCGGGACAGAAAATCAAGGTGTCGGTTGAGAGCAATTCGGCCTTCAAGATGCAGACCAAACGGTTGGTTGGGGCGCATCTTAACTATAATTTTTCCGATAATTTTAACGTTGGAGCAACGGCCATTCATCTGTGGGAACTACCTCTAACACAGAAGGTTAATTACGGGAATGAGGCTATAGCTAACACAATTTGGGGTTTCAACACTTCCTATCGCACCGAGGCACCGTTCCTAACAAAGGCTATAGATGCGCTGCCGTTCATACAAACCAAGGAGAAGTCGACCATTGCCATTGATGCCGAGTTTGCGCAATTGTTGCCTGGAACCACAAGTGTTACCGAGGGTTCGGTGTATATCGACGACTTTGAGGGCAGCTCCACGTCCATCGACATCCATTCGTGGGTCGAATGGCGTTTGGCCTCAACGCCGCAGATGCAGCCCGGCATGTTCCCCGAGGGTTCGCGCAGCAACGACCTGAGCTACGGCTACAATCGCGCCCTGTTGGCGTGGTACACCGTTGATCCGCTTTTCTTTAGAACCAACTCCAACACGCCAGGCTATATTCGCAACAACAAGGAGCTGCAGAGCGACCATTTCACCCGTATGGTGTATGAGCACGAGCTGTTCCCCAATAGGCAAAGTGTTCCAGGTTCGGAAACAAACATTTCGGTGCTAAACCTGGCTTTCTATCCGCGTGAGCGTGGCCCTTATAACTACGATTACAATGCGCTCGATGCCGATGGTATGCTGGTGAACCCCGAGAAACGTTGGGGCGGTATAATGCGAAGCCTTCATACCACCGACTTTGAGACATCAAATATCGAGTATATCGAATTTTGGATGATGGACCCATTCATCCAAAATCCATCGGCTAAGGGCGGAGACCTCTATTTCCATCTGGGTAATATTTCGGAAGATATTCTGCGCGATGGGCGCAAATCGTTCGAGAACGGAATGCCCACTACCGCTGATATGCAAGGGGTCGATACCACCGTTTGGGGTCGTGTACCCAGTGGGCAATATCTCAATGTGGGATTCGACAACGACCCCAACATGCGCCGTTTCCAAGACATTGGTCTCGATGGTTTGAGCAGCGAGGATTTGGATGGCGATGGTATCCCCGACGAGCAGGCGTTCTTCTCGTCATACATCAATGGTTTGCGGGGGACTGTAACCAATGGAGCCATGCTGGCCCGCTTGGAGGCCGACCCATCGGCCGACGATTTTAGGCATTATCTCGACACCGAGTTCGACAACGCACAGGTTTCTATACTCGACCGCTATAAGTACTACAACAACCCTGAGGGCAATTCGGCGGTGGCCACAGGTAGCACATCGCGTCAGAGCTATTCTACCCCCGATGTGGAGGAACTTGGAACCGACAACACCATGAACGAGAACGAGGCATACTATCAGTATCGCATTTCGCTCCGGCCGCAGGATATGGTGGTTGGTAAAAACTTCATAACCAACAAGATAACCACAAACGAGGAACTGCCCAATGGTCAGCGTCCGAGCGTGAACTGGTATCAGTTCAAAGTACCCATTTCGGAATACACCGATGTGTTTGGGGCTATGGACGATTTCACATCCATACGCTTCATGCGTATTGTGATGCATGGCTTTGAGGACACCGCTGTGGTGCGTTTGGCCTCGCTCGACTTGGTGCGCGGCGATTGGCGGCGATATAAGGACAATCTGATTGAGGGCCAGGAAGGTTTGCCCCAGGCCGATATGCCTTCCACCACCTTCGACATTTCAGCGGTGAACATCGAAGAAAACGACCAGCGTAGTCCTGTGAATTACGTTTTGCCCCCCGGCGTGCGCCGCGAAACCGATGCTAGCACTAGCCTGTCAGTCGAAATTAACGAGCAGGCCATGGAGTATAAGGTGATGAACCTCCCCGACGGCGATGCCCGCGCCGCCTACAAAACCATGAATCTCGACATGCGCCACTACCGCACCTTGCGTATGTTTACCCATGCCGAGCAGGTGGATGGCTATCCGCTGGCCAATGGCGATGTAACTGCCTTTGTGCGTATAGGTTCTGACTACACCGACAACTACTATGAGTATGAGATACCGCTCAAACTCACGCCACATCGTATAAACTACACGAATAGTGAGTCAGATAGATTTGCAGTGTGGCCCGAGGAGAATACTTTCAACATAAATCTCGACGACCTAACCAACCTTAAGATGAAGCGTAATGCGGCAATGCGTAAGCAGGGGTCTAGCGTGTCGTATAGCACGGTTTATGTTGAGCCGCATGGCGATCACCGCATAAAGGTAACGGGCAATCCCAACCTGGGACAGGTTAAGGTGGTTATGCTGGGCGTGCGCAACCCATCGCGCGGTGCTGGCCAAACCGACGACGGGCAGGATAAATCCGTTGTAGTTTGGTTCAATGAGTTGAGGCTTAGTAATTTTGAGGATAAGAGCGGTTGGGCAGCCAATGCCAGCATCACTTCTAAACTGGCCGATTTGGGTACGCTAACATTCTCTGGCTCAGTTGTTACAGCCGGATTCGGTTCGCTGGAGGCCAAGGTGAACGAGCGTAGCCTCGACAATATCTACCAGTACAACGTGAGCTCATCGCTCGACATGGGCCGATTCTTCCCCCGCAAATTCAATGTGCGCGTTCCGCTATTCTTTGCCTATGGTGAGTCGTTCACATCGCCGCAGTATAATCCGTTCGACCCCGATATTGAACTGCGCGAGAGCCTAAAACCGCTCAGCAGTGCTGAACGCGACTCACTGCGCACGCTAATTCGCGAATATGCCCGAACCAAGAGCCTGAACTTCACTAACGTAAAGATAGACTTACCCGCCAAGAAGCCACATTTTTGGAATATCTCCAACTTTGCCATAACTTACTCGTTTAGCGACCACTATACTAGTAATTACAAAACAGTACACCGCATACAGCAGAACGAGCGCGCAATGCTCACCTATAACTATAACCGCACCAAGAAGTTTATAAGTCCATTCAAGAGTGTTAAATTCTTGAGTAATAATGCATTTAGGATAATTAGGGAGTTTAATTTCTCGTTGCTGCCCACTGCGCTGTCGTTCCAAACCGACATGAATCGTTCCTACTATGAGCAGCAGTTGCGCAATGTGGAGCACCCAGAGTTTTTCTTGTCGCCCACTTTCTCCAAAGATTTCTTGTGGAATAGGAACTATGGCTTGTCGTGGGATTTAGCGCAGTCCCTACATCTCGACTTCAAGGCGAGCAACACCGCCCGCATCGACGAGCCTGATGGCATTGTGGATCGCCGTCGCGATAAAGTTGCCTACGAGATTTGGCGCGACTCGGTACTTGCCAACATTAAGAATTTTGGGCGTAACACGCTCTACAACCAGACATTTTCCGCAACCTATCAGGTGCCAATCAATAAGTTGCCGCTGCTCGATTGGACTTCGGCCAACGCCTCCTATTCATCGTCGTATCGCTGGCAGGCTGGTGCGGTGTTGGCTGACACTGCCCAGTTCGACTATGGCAATACGGTCCAGAATGGTAATCAGATTCAGCTGTCGGGAACGCTCAACTTCACGCAGCTGTTCAACAAATCGAAATATCTCAAGGACGTAAACGCCAAGTTCGACCGCATGGCGCGTGGGGCTGCTCCGCAGATGAAAACTGTTACGCACGAGGAAACCAACGTGCGCCTGCGCCCCAGAGGTATAAAAACGATAACCCACAATCTGAAGGCCGACAATGTGAAGGTGCGCGTCTATAACGAGCGCGGCCAGGAGGTGCGTAACCTCAAAATCGAGGAGAAAGATAATCGTCGCATAACCATACGTTCTGATCAGGAACTCAACAATTGCCGCGTTGTGGTTGAGGCTCGTGTGCCCGAGCGCACTAATCCGTTGCAGTTCATAGCCGAAGGGTCGCTGCGTTTACTCATGGGACTAAAAAATGTGTCGGTATCCTACATGCAGTCCAACGGCATAATGCTGCCGGGCTACAAGGCTCAAACCAAGCTCATGGGTTTAGAGAAATACAATGGCCAGTTGGCTCCAGGATGGCCGTTTGTGTTTGGTTGGCAGGATAAGGACATTTTGCTTCGCGCTCAGAGCAATGGTTGGCTCACTGGCGATACAACATTTAGCTCGCCCGTGGTGTTTGACAACTCCACATCAATCAACGGGCGTGCCATGATAGAGCCAGTTCCAGGCTTTACTATCACGCTAACCGCCTTGCGCACCATATCGTCGCGGCGCAGCGAGTTTTTCTCTGGCGATGGCATGGGTGGCTACAAGCGCTATATGCCGCAGGCCACGGGCAACTATAGCATAAGCATAATCTCGCTGCGTTCGGCGTTCCGCCAGAAAGGCGAGCGCAACAGCACCAAGGCGTTCGAAAACATGCGGGCTTTGCGTGAGCCAATAGCCAAACGGCTGAACGACAGCCGTATAAGCAACGCTGGTGCGGGTTACGCACATATTCCATCGGCTAACCTGCCCGATGGCGTTTTCCCGCAGGGCTATAGCGAACTGTCGCAGGATGTGCTGCGTTCGGCCTTCCTGGCTGCCTACACTGGCCGTTCGGCCGACAGAGCAGTGCTGGATGAGTTCCCAAAAATACCGATGCCCAACTGGCAGGTAACCTACAACGGTTTGGCCAAATTGCGTGCGCTGCGCGATATTTTCCGCACCATCACCATCAATCATGCCTATAAATCGACCTACACCATAGGTTCCTATGCCACAAGTGTGGACTACAACCCGCTTGACGACGGCTTTAGTTACGTTACTAACCTCAATGGCGATTTTATTCCGCAGCACGACATGGCTAACGCCACCATATCGGAGAATCTGATGCCCTTAATAGGCGTCGATATGGCTATGCAGAACAGCTTTACGGCAAAAGTTGAGGTGGGCAACAGTCGCATGTTGTCGATGAGTTTTGCCAACAGCCAGCTCACCGAAACCACCACCTGGGACTATGTGGTGGGCTTTGGCTATCGTTTTGAGGATTTGCCGCTGGTGTTTAAGGCCGAGGATGGAGGTAAAAAGCAGATAAAGAGTGATTTGAGGCTTACATTAGATTTCTCAATCCGCGACAATCGCACAGTGCTGCGCAAGTTGGCCGAGGCCAGCAACGACATCACCGCAGGTCAGCTGGTGAACTCCATCAAGTTCTCTGCCGACTACCGCATCAGCCAGCAAGTGGTGGTAACGCTCTATTTCAATCGCATACTCAACAAACCGCACGTGTCCACCACTTTCCGCACCACCAACACAAGTGCTGGATTTAGCGTAAACTTTGAACTTATGAAATAGACTTTGGCATTTGGAAGAAAAAACGGTAGTTGCCTAAAAACTACTACACTTATTGCAGAAAAAAGCGTAACTTTGACCCGTTAAAATTTTTTTAAATCGATATAAGCAATGAACGTTCCCGCAAACCTGAAGTACACCAAGGACCACGAGTGGATCAAAGTTGATGGCGACGTGGCCACCATTGGTATCACCGATTTCGCACAGAGCCAGCTCGGCGAGATTGTCTATGTTGACATCAACACCGTGGGCGAGGTGGTAGCTGCCGAAGAGGTGTTCGGCACTATCGAGGCCGTTAAAACCGTATCGGATCTATTCATGCCCGTAACCGCCGAGATTACCGAGTTCAACGAGTCGCTCAACGATAACGGCGGCCTGGTTAACTCCGATCCCTACGGACAGGGTTGGATGATTAAGGGTAAAATATCTAACCCTGCCGAGCTCGACAACCTGCTCACCGCCGAGCAGTACAAGGCTCTAATCAACGCATAAACTTAGCTTTTGGCTATGGTTGCGCCCTCCGAGACATCGGAGGGCGTTTTTTTGTAACTAATGTTCGGCACTTACCCCTTTTTGTGCTATTTTTGTACTTATGTAAATCAATCACGATTCTATGAACCCCAAAGTAAGCATAATCATGGGCAGCACATCCGATTTGCCCAAAATGGAAGAGGCCGCAAAATTTCTCGACGAGTTGGGCATTCCCTTCGAACTTCATGCCCTGTCGGCACACCGCACACCCGACCAAGTGTTAGACTTTGCACGTAATGCCCATTCGCGTGGTGTTAAGGTGATTATTGCTGGTGCTGGTGGTGCGGCGCATCTGCCTGGCGTGGTGGCCGCGCTCACTCCGCTGCCCGTGGTGGGAGTACCCATAAAATCGTCGAACTCAATAGATGGTTGGGATTCGGTGCTGTCAATGCTACAAATGCCTTCGGGCATACCTGTGGCGACTGTGGCCCTCGATGGCGCAAAGAATGCGGCCATACTGGCTGCCCAAATTATTGGCACGGGCGAGCCAGAGGTGCAGCAGCAGGTGTTGCATTTTAAGGCCAGCTTAGGCGATAAGGTGATCAAGGCCAACAAGCAGCTGGCCGATGTGAAGTTTAAGCATAAGGTAAACTAATTGCCTTTTTTCATGCAGCGCATAGCCACATTGCTCCTGCTGCTGGTGGTCTCGTTGGCCGCGATGGCACAGTTGCCGACCAAACCCGTTGGTGGGCGCGGTGCTGCCATGGGTATGGCTCATGCAGCCCTAACCGACCCGTGGGCGGCCATGTCGAATCAGGCCGCGTTGGGCTGGGATTCTGTGTTTTGGGTGGGGGCGCATTATGAGAGCCGTTACTTGCTTAAAGAACTGGGACAGAGCGAAGTGGCTGGCATCATTCCGCTATATCCAGGCTCCATGGGCATTAGCTTAGCGCACACGGGCTATGCGCAGATGGGGTTAACCCGCGCTGACCTTTCCTACGGAATGCGTCTGGGAGCGAAACTCAGCGCGGGCATCGGATTCGGCTTTTGCATGGCTAATTTCACAGGCGAGTATAAAAATCGATACGCTTTCACCGTGTCGGCTGGTGTGCAGTATCAGCCGCTCAAGAAATTGCTTGTTGGGGCGCATCTGTTCAATCCCGCCCGTGCCTCGCTCGACGACCGTCAGACCATGCCAGCTGCGCTGGCCATAGGCTTGGCTTTTTTGCCCAGCAAGGAGTTTGCGCTAACCATTCAGGCCGATGCATCAACCGAAACGCGAACCGCAGTGCGGGCAGGCATGGAGTATCGACCCATCGATGCGTTTGCCGTAAGGTTGGGCTATGGCACCCAAAATCCCGAGGGATTGACGGCAGGCATTGGATTGAATATCAGCGGTTTTATTTTCGATATGGCTGTGGGCTACCATCAGGTGCTGGGACTTACTCCCGCTGTGTCGGCTGCTTATCGGTTCAAATAGCAAAGCGGTATGTGTGGGGCGATGCACCGTTTGATATTCGTTTGGGGGCTTTTGCTGATGGCCTTATCCACCGCAGCGCAATCGCCCGTTACGCCGCCCAGCCTCGAACCCACCGATGTGCAGCAGCTCATTGCCGATATAATCGAAGATTTGTCGGCGCAAGACGAGAGTGAGCAAGACTACTCCGACCTCACAGAGCAGTTGCATGCCCTGGCCGAGCATCCCATCAATCTGAACACTGCTACGCCCGAGCAGTTGCGGGCATTGGTGTTTCTGAACGATTTTCAGATGGCCAGTTTGCAGCAATATCGCGACTCGCTTGGACCAGTCTATTCCATCTACGAATTGCTGTGTCTGCCTGGATTCAACCAGCTCGATGTGCAGCGTTTGATGCCATTTCTGCGCTTTGACGAGCAGGCGGCTCAGGCTGCTCCGCGCTTGAAATTGCGAAAGGGTCGCAGCCAGTTGGCCTTGCGTTTCCGTACTCAGCTCGAAACGCCTGCGGGCTATTCGCCCGACTACACTGGCAGCGGACGCTATTTGGGCAACAAACACGCATATTTTCTGCGCTATTCCTACCAGTTGGGGCAAAAATTGCAACTTGGTTTGGTAGCCGAGAAAGATGCTGGGGAACCCATATTCGACGGCACTTTCAAAACGGGCATCGACTATTTGTCGGGCTATGTTGCCCTGAATGACTATAAGCGTATTAACAAACTGATTATTGGTGCGTTTGATGCAGGTTTTGGTCAGGGACTTACGTTTTGGAGCGGCTTGGCCTTTGGTAAATCAGGGACGCTGGGCGGAAGCAAGCGCAGTTTCGGTATCAAGCCGCATGCCTCGGCCTACGAAGCGCAGTATTTGCAAGGTGTTGGCTTGTCGGTGAATTTCACTAAAAAGTTGGAATTCACGCTGTTTGGCTCCTATCGGCGCGTTGATGCAAGGCTTGCCGATACGCTCGATAGCGGTGAGTTGGCGTTCACATCGTTGCCCGAAACGGGCTACCATCGTACTCTGTCGGAGTTGGCCAATCGTAGTGCAATGCCTGAGTTGGTGGCCGGAGGTAACCTCCGTTATAGTTTGGGTAATGCACGTTTGGGCTTAACCTTTGTGCATCAGCAAATTAGTGGCAGTTTTGATAAAACCCCCGCTGTGTATGAGTTGCGTGTGCAGCCCACAGAGAAAACGGCATTGGGGGTCGATTTTAATGTGGGAGTCAAGCAGCATCGTTTTTTTGGCGAGGCGGCCGTCGATTGCAATGGCGGAAATTTGGCCGCTGTGCTGGGTGGCATGTTCAATCTGAGCAGCACGGTGCAGGTATCGCTCATCGGGCGTTCATATTCTTCTAGTTTCAACACGCGCTACACGGCTGGTTTTGCTGAGGGCAGCACGGCCAACGAGCAGGGCGTGTATATTGGCCTGAGCCTACTTCCTGCAAGGGGCTGGAAACTATCGGCCTATGCCGATTTGTTCCGATTCCCTTGGATGCGCTATGGCATCTATTCACCATCGTTTGGGCGCGACTTTTTGCTCTATTCCGAGCATGTGCTGGGCGGTGGCGTTTCGGCGCAGGTTAGGTGGCGATATAAGCAAAAGGCTGTAAATCAGTCGGGTTCAACCGTTGTGGGAGCAACCCCAGTTGTGCAGCAAACCACAAATAGCGGACGCTTGCAGCTCACCTGTGCCGTGAGTCGTTCGCTCACGCTCAAATCTGGATTCTACGCTAATATTTATGCTACAGATAGCATTGCCCGCGAGGCTGGTTTTGCGCTAACCCAAGACGTGGCCTACCGGTTTAGTCGTGTGCCGCTGCAAATCAACTTCCGCTTTGCTGTGTTCGACACGCCATCGTGGAACACGCGTGTTTACTCCTACGAGAACGATATGCTCTATTCGTTTAGCGTTCCTTCGTACTACTCTAGGGGTGCACGCACTTTTGTGCTGTTGCGCTACAGTCCGCTGCGTATGCTGGATGTGTATATGCGCTTTGCGCAGACCTATTTTGGGCAGGAGGAGCAGCTGGGCACAGGTGCCGATAAACTACAAGGAAACACGCGTAGCGAGTTGAAGATGATGCTGCGTTTACGTTTCTAGTGGCGTTGCTAAACTCAGTGGTGTTTACTCCACCGTAACCGATTTTGCCAAATTGCGGGGCTGATCCACGTTGCAGCCGCGTAGCAGGGCTATGTGATAGGCCAACAGTTGCAGTGGAATCACTGTAAGTAGAGGGCTAACAATATCGGCCACAGCTGGAATCTCAATCACGTGGTCGGCCATGTTGCGTATGGTGGTGTCGCCCTCGGTTACAATGGCGATGATTATGCCCTTACGGGCTTTCACCTCCTGTATGTTGCTCACAATCTTATCGTAGCTGTGATCTTTTATGGCGATAACCACCACTGGCATGGTTTGGTCAATTAGGGCAATTGGGCCGTGTTTCATCTCGGCGGCGGGGTAGCCCTCGGCGTGTATATACGATATTTCTTTGAGTTTGAGTGCTCCCTCGAGGGCCACGGGGTAGTTATGACCGCGTCCGAGATATAGGAAATTGGTGGCATCCACAAATTTCTTCGATATATCTAAAATTTGAGGATTCAGCTTGAGTATCTGCTCAATGTGCTGGGGGATGTTCATCATCTCCTTGATAAGCTTTTTGCGCGTATCTTCCTCAATCGTGCGGCGTTTTTTGGCCAGCAGAATGGCCATCATAATCAGCACGGTAACCTGAGCGGTGAACGCTTTGGTTGATGCTACGCCTATTTCGGGTCCTGCGTGGGTATAGACACCCGACACCGTTTCGCGGGCAATGCTCGAACCAACCACGTTGCAGATGCCCAGCACCAGCGCACCTTTCTCTTTGGCCAGTTTGATGGCGGCCAGGGTGTCGGCTGTTTCGCCGCTCTGGCTTATAGCTATAACCACATCGTTGGGGAGCAGCACGGGGTTACGGTAGCGGAACTCCGAGGCATATTCCACATGGGTGGCAATCTTGGCCAAATCCTCGATGAGGTATTTGCCCACCTGTGCGGCGTGCCACGATGTGCCGCAGGCCACAAATATGATGCGGTTGGCGTTGGTTAGTGCGGGTATATGCTCCAGTAGTCCGCCTAAGTGTATGTCGTATTCGGCCGATAGGCGTCCCCTGAAGGTATCGTGGATGCTGCGGGGCTGCTCAAATATTTCTTTGAGCATGAAATGGTCGAAGCCGCCCTTCTCTATGGCCTCAATGTCGAGGTCGATTTTTTGGATATTCGGCTCAAGCGACTTGTTGTGTATAGTTTTGAGCGTCATTTGGTTACGCCCAAGTATGGCCACGTCGTTGTCGTTGAGGAATATAACGCGGTTGGTGTGCTCCACAATGGGGGTGGAGTCGGAAGCGATGAAGTACTCGCTGTCGCCCACGCCAATAACCAGCGGACTACCTTTGCGGGCAGCTATCAGGCAGTCGGGCATGTCGTGCGCAATGATGGCCAACCCATAGGCTCCAACCACCTTGGATAGGGCAAGGCGTACGGCCATTTCGGGCGTAATCTCGCCCTTCATGTAGATGTATTCTATGAGGTTGGCCAGAACCTCGGTGTCGGTGGCCGAAACAAAGTTGTAGCCGCGCTTTTCGAGTTTGTGCTTGAGCTCGGTGTAGTTCTCAATGATGCCGTTGTGTACCAGCGTAAACTTGCCGTGCTGCGATGTGTGCGGATGTGCGTTGTCGTCGTTGGGTTCGCCGTGGGTGGCCCAGCGGGTGTGGCCTATGCCTAAAGAGCCGGGTAACGGCTGTCCTACCTTATTTTCTAGGTCTTGCACGCGGCCACGGCATTTGTAGGTTTTGGGGTCTGGGTTGGCAATGCAGATGCCAGCAGAGTCGTAGCCCCTATATTCGAGGCGTTTTAGTCCAGCTATGATGATGGGGTAGGCCTGTCTGTCGCCTACGTATCCTACTATTCCACACATATTTCGGGCATTTTTTGGGGAGGGTGGTGGGGGTGGGGCTTATATCGATGGGTTGTTGATGATTGACTGCTCGTCGTTTTGTTCCATGGGGTCGAGCAGTTCGGGCTGGGCATTTTTGTTCCGGTTCGACGGGGGGATGCCAGCCTGCATGGCCTTCACCTTGGCAGGCGATGGACGCGTGGCCGCTTTGCGGGGGGGAGGCGTGGAGCGGAAGCGACGCTTGCGGCCAGCACCTATGAGCAGGCGGTTGTAGAGTTGGCTGTAGGTTTCGATATAGTTACCCTTGGTTTCTATGTCCATCACACTCCGCAGTTTTTGCTGAGTGCTTAAAAAACCTGTGATTTCGGAATCTATGGTGCGGCTGCATGTAATCACCGCGTCCGAATGCTTGATGGCTAACTTTGTGAGGTTCAAAAAGTTGGGTTCTTTTAGTAGTTCCACTTCTTTGCGGGCTATGCCCATGGCGGCCATTTTGCGACGCAGATGCGGTGATAGGGGCACCTCAAAATCGTCGTTGTAGATGGAATATACTACCCTTGCTCCCGCTAACAGGGGGTCGTCGGCGTATGCTTTTTTGATTAGCAGGGGGGCAAAGGCCGACATCCAGCCGTGGCAGTGAATCACATCGGGTGACCAGCGCAGTTTTTTCACCGTTTCCAGCACGCCTTTACAGAAGAAGAGCGAACGCTCATCGTTGTCGAGGTATGGCATTTTGTAGCGCGGGTCAATCAGTGGCTCTTTGCGGTGGAAGTAGTCCTCGTTGTCGATGAAATAGACTTGCATGCGTGTGTTTTGCATCGAGGCCACTTTGATGATTAGCGGGTGGTCGGCTCCATCGATCACAAGGTTCATCCCCGATAGGCGTATCACTTCGTGCAATTGGTTGCGGCGTTCGTTAACGCAGCCAAAGCGGGGCATGAAAAGGCGAACTTCAATTCCCAATTCGTGCATGCCGTTGGGCAGGTCGCGGCTCATTTTCGACACCTCGGTTTCGGGCATGAATGGGCTGATTTCCTGTGATATGAACAGCACTCTGGGGTTTTCCATCGTTTGTTGGGTTTTTATGGGGTTATCCCCTTGCGCTCTTACGGGCATAGCGCGTGCGGGGGGAGACTAATGCTTGTTTGGTTTATTTATTGTTTCTGATGTCATAGAATACAGCGGCAAAGATACTAAAAAAAAACGACTTAAAGCGCAAGCATTGTTGGCCTAATAGTGTAAGTTTGACTATTAAATCGGCCTATGGTGTATAATTTTAGGGGGCTGTGTTTTTGGTTGCTGAACATTTTTTACAACCTTTGCACCCTGAACACCTAAGCGCATAAGTATAGCGGTTGGTGGTTGTAAATATCTTGGAATCAACAATATAAATTAATATCGTGGCTAAGCCGACAGTAGTAACTACAAGAGCAGCGTTGCTCGATGCGCTTGGAGCGGTTCGTGCTCAGGGGCGTACGGTGGGTTTTGTTCCCACCATGGGTGCGCTTCATCGGGGGCATATTTCGCTGGTTGAACGCGCCGTGGCCGAGAACGGCTGCGCCGTGGTGAGCGTTTTTGTGAATCCCACCCAGTTCAATAATCCCAACGATTTGAAAACCTATCCGCGCACGCCTGAGGCCGATTTGGATTTGCTTGACGAAACAGGTGTTGAACTGGTGTTTATGCCCTCGGTTGAGGAGATGTATCCGCAGCCCGATACGCGGCAGTTCGATTTTGGCCCCACGGGCCAGGTGATGGAAGGCGAGCGTCGCCCGGGGCATTTCAATGGTGTGGCGCAGGTGGTGAGCCGCCTGTTCGACTTGGTGCATCCCAATCGCGCCTATTTTGGGCAGAAGGACTTCCAGCAGGTGGCCATAATCCGTATGCTGGTCGATATGCTTGGCTACAACATCGAAATTGTGGAGTGCCCCATAGTGCGCGAGTCCGATGGGCTGGCGCTGAGCAGTCGCAATGCATTGCTCACCCCCAAGGCGCGTAGAGCCGCTCCGGCCATACATCATGCCATGGCCTTGGCGCAGCTGCAGATGGCGCAGCGTACGGTGCAGCAAACGGCTCAGTGGGTGGTGGAGCAGATAAACGCCGTGGCTCCGCTGCAGGTGGAGTATTTCACTTTGGCCAACGCCCAAACGCTTCAGCCCATTGGCGCGTGGAGCGACGCCGAGCGTGTGGTGGGCTGCATCGCTGTGCAGGCCGAGCAGGTGCGCCTAATCGACAATATCATCTTTAAGTAATCCTAAACAACCTAACACCAACGCTTTATGTACATCGAGGTGCTTAAATCCAAAATACACCGTGTTACGCTCACCGAGGCCAACCTGAACTATGTGGGTAGCATAACCATCGACGAGGATTTGATGGATGCCGCTAACATAATTGCCAACGAAAAGGTGCAGGTGGTGAATGTGAATAACGGCGAACGGCTCGAAACCTACGTAATAAAAGGCGAGCGTGGGAGCGGAATGATATGCCTCAACGGCCCTGCCGCCCGCAAGGCTGCCGTGGGCGATGTGCTGGTGATTATGTCGTACGCTGCTATGGACTTTGAGCAGGCCAAAACGTTCGAGCCAACGGTGGTGTTCCCCGACACGTCCACCAATCGGTTGGTGTAGCCTGTCAGAAAAAAAATACAATGGGCGCAAAGGGCAAATGGCTTAAATCGCTGTTATTCTTAGCGTTGGCATTGCTATTGCTATTTTTGGCATTCCGCAGTGTCGATTTTGCTCATCTGCGCGATGGTTTCCGCGAGGTGCGCTATGGCTGGGTGGCCGTGGCGCTGCTCTTGGGACTAATGTCGCACGTGGTGCGGGCTGCGCGTTGGCGCCTGCTCATTGAGCCAATCCACCGCCGACTGCCGCTGGGCAATGTGCTTGCGGCTGTGTTTGTGGGCTACATCACAAACCTGGCCTTCCCCCGTTTGGGCGAGGTGGCCAAGTGTGGAAGCATCAACAAAACCGATGGCACTCGCTTCGACTCGTTGCTGGGGACGGTGGTGGTTGAACGCGCTTTCGACCTGCTGGCCACCCTATTCCTAACCCTGCTGGTGCTGTTGCTACAGTTTGAGCGCGTGGGAAATTTTTTTCTTGAGCGTATATTCGCACCAATATGCGATAAACTTTTGAGCATCAGTTTGTTTGTTTACGTTATATTTATTGCCATTGCGCTTTTGCTGGTGTTGCTGGCTGTGGTGGTTATGCGCCGCCAGTTGCTGGGCGAACGCCTTAGCTCCAAGCTGCAGAGCCTGCGGCAGGGGCTTGTCGATGGGCTAAAATCGCTATTCAACACCCCAAAGTGGGGTATGTTCTTGGTTTGCACCGTGTTGCTGTGGTTGGCCTATTGGTGCATGACTTGGGCGGTGGTGCGCTCAACGCCCATCACTGATGGGCTGGGCGCGAGCGATGCCCTTTTCTTGCTGGTGGTGGGTTCCTATGGTATGGTGGTACCAGTGCAGGGCGGTTTTGGCGCGTTTCATGTCATTACCGCCATTTCGCTCGGAATCTATGGCATTGCCTACGACGATGGACTTTTATTCGCCATCATATCGCACGAGTCGCAAACGCTGCTTCTTATTGTGGGCGGACTGGTTGCTCTTGCCTATGTTTATCTGAAAATAAGCAATAAAACTCAAAATGAGCGCTCGCGACCTGTGGACTAAAATTAGACGTGGTGTTAAATACACCATTTTGGTGTGGCTCATCCGTGGTCTCATTTTCGTGATTAGGCACATACCCCGTCAGTTCAATCTGCGTTTCTATCGACGATTGGCATTGCTGGGCTATCGGCTTGCGCCCAAGCTGCGCAAAAAAATGCTCGCCAATCTGGATTTGGCCTACGGCGACACCCTCTCGGCGCAGCAGAAAGACGACATTGCCAAGGGCTGCCTGGTGAATCAGGCCTGGCATTTTGTCGATTATGTGCACACCATAAACTGCTTTCGGCGCGAACAGTTTGCTCGCTACATCGACTTTGTGGGCGAGGAGAACCTGCGCCGCGAGTATGACAAGGGCAAGGGCGTTATATGCCTGTTCAACCATTGCGGGCCATGGGAGTTGGCCGTGATTCTGCCCCCAGTGATGGGCTACGAGACGCTGGCTGTGAGCCGTGCGCTGCCCAATCCTCGCATCAACAACATCATAGTGGGCTATCGCGAGAGTCGTGGCATGAAAAACATCAACCGCAACGGCAAGGCCTATCCCCACCTCATCGAGGCCATCAATAAGGGCGAATGCCTCATCATCATGATTGACCAGGATACCAAGGTGAAGGGCTGCTACATCGATTTTTTCGGACGTACAGCATTCACGCCCGTGGGAGCCGCCCGCTTGGCACTCGACACGCAGGCCAGCGTGGTTCCCGTGCACCTCATCCGTATGCCCGACAATCGCTACGAGTTCCGCATGTATCCCGCCATTGAGACCATCCGCACGGGCAATCTCGACGACGATTTGCGCACCAACACCATAAACTACACCAAGGCCATGGAACGCTTTGTGCGCGAGGCGCCCGAGCAATGGGTGTGGATGCACGACCGCTGGCACACAACCCCCGAAATTGAGCAGGCATGGCTCGAGCAGCATCGCGCCAATAAGGCCGCCGAAGCCCAACGCTTGGCCGACTTACAGGTCCAGCAGCAGCGCAATCAGCATCCAGCCAAACGCCGTTTTGGCTTCGTGTGTAGATGTAAGTGTTTGTGAATGATTGTTTTGCGAACAGCAGTCTTGCTACGTAAAAAAATAGCACTACCTTTGTGCTCATTATGGCACAACGTATAGAAATAGCAATTTACACCGACTATATTCAGCTCGATCAGCTGCTCAAACGCGCCAATGTGGTACGCTCGGGCGGCGAGGCGCATGTTGCGGTGGAGGAGGGGCTGGTTAGTCTTAATGGAGTGCAAGAATCGCGTAAGCGAGCAAAAATACGCCCTGGCGATGTGGTTGAGATAGGGGGTTTTATAATCGAAGTGAAATCGATGTAAAACTCTGAATATAAGTTATATACCTACAGAAATGTTAGTTCAAAACAACATATCGCGTTCCGATGTTGAGATTATGGCGCCGGCGGGCAGCTTCGAGTCGCTCATGGCAGCTATTCAGGGCGGTGCAAATGCCGTCTATTTCGGTGTGGGACAGCTTAATATGCGGGCAAAGTCAACCGTAAATTTCGAGGCCAGCGACTTGCAACGCGTGGCGCAGCTGTGCCGCGACAACGGCCTGCGCTCGTATCTTACCGTCAACACTGTGCTCTACGACAACGACCTGGCCGATATGCGTCATATCATGGGGCAGGCAGCGCAGGCGGGCATCAGTGCTGTTATTGTGTCGGACCAGGCCGCAATCATGGAGGCACGTCGCTGCGGGCTCGAGGTACACCTGTCAACGCAACTAAACATAAGCAATGCCGAGGCCTTGGCGTTCTATGCCCAATGGGCCGATGTGGCCGTGCTGGCCCGCGAGCTCAACCTGACACAGGTGGCGCACATTGCCCAAACCATCCACCAGCGCCCCATTGTTGGGCCGTCGGGTAAGCCCATAAAAATTGAGATGTTTGCTCACGGTGCTCTGTGCATGGCAATTTCGGGCAAGTGCTACATGAGCCTGCACGAGGCCAACCGCTCGGCCAATCGCGGGGCCTGCGTGCAGATTTGCCGCCGCTCCTACACCGCCACCGACAACGAAACCGGCGCGCAGCTCAACATCGACAACGAATATATTATGTCGCCTAAAGACCTGTGTACCATTGGGTTTGTAGATAAACTGTTGGCAGCTGGCGTGCGCGTGCTAAAAATTGAGGGTCGAGCCCGTGGCCCCGAGTACGTGAAAACCGTGAGCCAATGCTACTCCGAGGCTGTCGATGCCGTGGTGGCTGGTACCTACACTCCGCAGCGCGTTGAGCAATGGACCAAACGCCTAACGGCCGTGTTCAATCGCGGTTTTTGGGATGGCTACTATCTTGGGCAGCGGCTGGGCGAGTGGAGCAATGCCTACGGCAATGTGGCCACCGAGCGCAAGCAATATGTGGGCAAGGTAACCAACTATTTTGCCCGCGTGGGCGTGGCCGAGGTGGCCATAGAGGCCATGCCGCTGGCCGTGGGCGACCGCATTCTGTTCACCGGGCCAACCACCGGCGTGGTGGAAACCACCGTGAGCCAAATGCTGCTCAACGATCAGCCCGCCGACACTTGTCCGCAGGCCAACACCTGCACCCTACCTGTACCCAGTGCTGTGCGCCGCGCCGACAAACTGTTCAAAATTGTTGAAACACCCCAGCCGTAAACTAACAATTTGTTTTGTAAATATTTGATTTATATTTATTTACGCAACTCAGAGGTTTCGCATCGAAATATCGAAACACTTTCTTATATTTGCACCAAATCAGAATTGCGATGACTTTTAGCCAAATCTGTAACAAAATCTTCGCCGACTGCACCGTGTACTATCACACCATGGACAGCGTTGACGCGCAGCCCGCAGTGCCTTTCGAGCAGGGCTCGATTGAGCGGTCGCTTTTCATGAAAAACTGGATCGATGCCGTGCAGTGGCATCTCGAGGATATAATTCGCGACCCCAAAATCGACCCTGTGCAGGCGCTGCAAATCAAACGCCGCATCGATGCCTCGAATCAGGATCGCACCGACCTGGTGGAGCAAATCGACACCTATTTTCTCGAAAAATATGCCCGAATAGCTGTTGCTCCCGATGCCACAATCAACACCGAGAGCCCCGCTTGGGCCATCGACCGCCTGTCGATTCTTGCCCTCAAAATCTACCACATGCAGCAGGAAGTGGTGCGCACCGATGCCGTCCCCGACCACATCAGCCGCTGTCAGGCCAAACTCGATGTGCTGCTCGAGCATCAACGCGACCTATCGATGGCCATCGACCAGCTGCTCACCGACATAGAGCAGGGTCGCAAGTACATGAAGGTCTATCGGCAGATGAAAATGTACAACGACCCCGCACTCAACCCAGTGCTTTATGCCCAAAAACGACGATAAGCCTCCGCAGCAACGCCTGCTGGTGATGCGCCTAAACGCCATTGGCGATGTGGCCATGACCATACCTGTTTTGTGGGATATGGTGCATAATCATCCTGAATATAAGGTAATTATGCTCTCGCGGCCTTTCGCACGCGATTTTGTGGAGCCGCTGGGCGGTGTAGAGTTCTTCGAGGCCGACCTCAAGGGGCGCCACAAAGGTTTGGGCGGACTGTTTCGCCTCTATCGCGACCTTCGCGCCACGGGCAATTTCGATGCGGTGGTGGATCTGCACGATGTGCTCCGCACAAAATTTCTCCGCTTGTGTTTCATGCTCAGCGGTGTGCGTTGCGTCAAAATCGACAAGGGACGCAGCGAGAAACGCGCCCTTGTTAGCCTTAAAAACAAGCAACTACAGCCGCTAAACACCACATTCCATCGCTATGCGGCTACCTTTGAGCGGCTGGGAATAAGCATCGGAAATCAGTTCGAAAGCCTATTCGATAGCGCACCGCTGCCCGAACACATTGTGCAACTCACCGGACAAAAAAACGAAACGTGGATTGGCATTGCACCATTTGCTAAACATAGGGGTAAAATATACCCCCAAAGCCTCATGGAAAAGCTTGTGCAGTGGTTGGCCAACGAGGGTGCCTATCGCATTTTCCTGTTTGGTGGTGGCGGGCACGAGAAAACGCTGCTCGACACATGGGCAAGCCGATACCCCAACGTGGTTTCGCTCGCACGCAAGCTATCCATGCACGACGAGTTGCAGGTTATGGCGCATCTCAACGCCATAATCACCATGGACTCGGCCAACATGCACCTGGCCTCGTTGGTGGGCATACCCGTGGTGAGCATCTGGGGCGCAACGCACCCCTACGCCGGATTCTACGGCTGGAATCAGCACCCCGACAACGCCGTGCAAATCGACCTGCCGTGCCGCCCGTGTTCGGTGTATGGCAATAGGCCTTGCGCCCGTAACGACTATGCTTGCCTTAATCTGATTAGCCCCGACATGGTGGTGGAGCGCCTCGAAACGGTGCTGGCCGCCAATGCCAACGATCAATAAGCCAACCTATAGCCATGAAACCCCAAACCATACGCCTCTCCCCTTTGCTGCTTTTGCTGCCTTTGTTGCTGAGCTGCGCCTCTGGACGCTACATGTCGGGCATATCGGCCGAGCAGCTCGGAAGCATTGCGTTGGTGCAGCCCAATTCGCATCAGTCGTATATCGACAGGGATGGCAATATGGGCTATAACGATTCGCTCTCGTGGCGTTCGGTTGATTTGCTCACCGAGCAACTGATGCAATCGCACCTACAGATACCCCAGTGGATTGCCACCACCGATGGCGAGATTGAAGAGGTGTGGGCGTTTATGGATGCTGTGGCCGACCACAAAACGCGCCGTTTGGCCGATTTGCCCACATCAGTTGTCATTGATAGCCTGCTAATAGCCCACGGCTATCGCTACGGGTTGCTGGTTTGCGCTAACGGCTTTACGCGCAGCAACCGCAACTATGGGTTGAGCGTGGCAACGGGTGTGATTGTGGGCGTACTAACCGCCATTCTAACGCTGGGTAGCTACGTCTATGTTCCATTGCCCAACAAGGGTTCGTCGCATATCTATGCCGCCATTGTCGATGCGCAGGAGCGTAGGGTGGTGTTCTACAACCGCAACACCCCCGATGAGGCTGAGCCGCTGGAGCCTAAAACGCTGCGAAAGCAGATAAATACACTTTTCAAGGACTTTAAGTAAACCGTTACGGAATCATGAATTACGCTGGCTTTTGGATTCGCTTTTTGGCAACGCTAATCGATGGTATTGTTATAGCTACTTTTGTTGGCATTGTGGTGAACCTAATAGGCGGTGCGCAGCAAGCATCGCTGTCGTATAGTTTGTTTATGTTGGCGGCACAGTGGGGCTACTATTCGCTCATGGAATCGTCGGAGCGGCAGGCCACGCTGGGCAAAATTGTTTTGGGGCTACGGGTAACCGACCTACAGGGCAACCGCATTAGTTTTGGCAAGGCCACAGCGCGTTTCTTTGGCAAGGTGCTTTCGGGCTTGCTGCTGTTCATTGGCTACATCATGGTGGCCTTCACCGATAAAAAGCAGGGCTTGCACGACAAGTTGGTTAGCACGCTGGTGCTAAAATAACCCGTTCGGCCGCACCATAGCCTCTGTAACCCCTGCCCATATAGCCTCGTAAACAAGCAGCATGAGGCAAAAAATTCAATATATAACCCTGCTTTGTGTGGCTCTGCTGTGTCATGTTCTTGAAGGAGTGGGGCAATGTAGTAATAGCAGTACTCTTTGTAATGGCGCGTGTTATCCTTCGCATATCGATATTGGATGGCAGTGTCCTTTAAGTAAATCACTTTTTGGTTGGTCCACTAATACTTCAGAATGGCAGAAGTTGCTTGAAAAAGGGTTTGGAATAGTGGGCAGTAACCTTGATGGAGGAACTCCACTTTCGCACACAATTAATGGTAGAACTTATAATACTAAGGAGTATAGAATTAATAATTTGGCCGCATTAGGTACGACAATAAAAATAGGATGTGGAGATGCAATGCTTTTTACTGATGATGGCGGTACTAAATATAAATATTGCCAGTTGCCTTTGTACAACAGTGCGACAGTGTCCGATAAAAACCCTCTTTGGGAAACAAACATTAATGAGTTTAGCAATACTTATAGTTTTAGGGTGCAATCGGTGGATGGGGTGCCGTTGCGTTTTAGAGTTTTTGAGGTAGGTATTCGACCATTGGACATTTTGGAGTTTTCTGAGGTTAAAGGGGATGGAACGAAAGAGGCAAAGCGGGCATATGGCTATGGTACAAACAAACCTTTACCTGGTTCTATTTTAAATCCAACTGGTTGTAATGGTTATTCGTGGTGTAGGAATTTCAAGATAAACAACACACCAACACCTAAGGATAATGAGGCGGGAAATAATTTGGCGTTTATGATAGAGTCTGGCCTTGCTGAAATATCTTGGAATGTGGGTTACGTAAAGTACATTGAGGATAAACTTGTTAGCAATCCTAGTTTTGTTGGCAGTGTTGTTCGCGCTGGTTGGGTGATGGTTATTGATGTGCTGTCGGCAAAGGTGAAAACCATTAGTTTAAGCGAGGTTGCAGAGTGTAAGCCTGATAATATAGAAGTAACATACGATGTGTATGTTGGGGCAAAGAATAAG
>JAFWUG010000052.1 GCA_017524185.1 Bacteroidales bacterium | reverse complement strand
TTTAGAATACAAAGACAATTAGAATACAAAGACAACGATTACAACGTCGAAATACCCCTAAACAAAGGTTGGGAAAGCCCTGAACATTGTTAGTAGAGAGAGCAATTCGTCTTTCAACCCATGTCGTACAAAATTTTTCATAGCGCTTTGTCCTTGTATAGAACCAGTAGAAGTCTGTTTCGTGAACTCATAGTAGTGCTGTGCATCGCTTTCAGTTCACAAAAATACATCTTTCAGTTGAGAATAACAAAGTTTTAGGATGTATTTTTTCAACTAATCATGCTATAACTGCAACAAAATCAGAAAAAAGCGGTATATTTGCACAAATCTAAAGTTGAACTTTACATTTGTGCAAAATCGAATAAAAACACATTGTTATAAAGTTCAAATGACAGATAAACGAAGCCCAATTCATAACCCTATACTCTTTTTAAACGTAAAACATTGTAATTTCAATAACTTTTCGTAAAATTGCACCCTAAAGCCAAAAAGTATATGCCTGAAATCAGTAAGTTCTACGGCATCATTATCTACGTGTGGCTGCTAAGAGAATTGAACCGCTTAAATAAGGCATAATCAATGTGATAGCTACAATAACTTTCGAATGAATTTAGTCCTCAAATAAAGGGAAAGCGAGAATATGACAACAAACAATCCTTTGCTCAAAATTATAGCAGCCGAATATATGCATGAATACACGCTACGCCTGACTTTCAGCACAGGCGAGGTGCGTATGGTGGATTTCACGCCGCTGATGCAGAAGGGCATTTGCCGCAAACTTCAAGACCTCGATTACTTTAAATCGTTCCGACTTGATCCTTTCACAGTTGACTGGAACAACGAGATTGGCTTTGCACCACGATACTTCTACGAGCGCGGTATAGCAGCGTAAAGGAAAAAAATACAGCGCAGCGGTGTTTTTTGTATGATACGCAACCGCTTCAATGCCCCCCCAGCAGCAGCGTCAGGTTGGTGGCTATGAGCTTAACCGACATGGCCAGCAGGATTACACCGAAAAACTTGCGCAGCACGTAGATGCCGCCCTTGCCCAAGATGCGCTCCATCAGGTTTACATTGCGTATCACCAAGTAAACCACCACCATGTTGAGCGCCATGGCCGCAATGATGCTGGCCGTGCTGCATTCGGCGCGTAGCGATAGCGTGGTGGTGAGCGTTCCCGCCCCGGCTATGAGGGGGAACACCATGGGCACAATGGTGGAGTGCCCCGAAGGGCCATCGTTCTTGAAAATCTCGATGTTGAAGGTCATTTCCACGGCCAAGGCTATGAGGATGATTGCGCCCGCGATGGCGAACGAAGCTATATCGACGTTGAAAATGCGCAGCAGCCCCTCGCCCATGAAAAGGAAGAGCACCATTAGCCCGAACGCGATGCTGGCGGCTTTACCCGCCTGCACCTTGCGTCCGTTGCTGTTGAGATCTACAATGATGGGGATAGACCCCGTGATGTCTATCACGGCGAAAAGCACCATGAATGCGGTTAGTATCTCTCTGAAATTTAGCATATTACAATAGCATATTAACGCGTTGCCGTGCCGTTGTTGCGGTAGCGGTAGTAGAGCAGCAGGTCGCAGCTCACCAGCAGCATGTTGAACGCCCACAGGTAGGTTACGTAGTCGAAACTATTGAGCACCTTGTGGATGATGCCGAACACGTAGCCCAGGATGATGGCCATCATGAATATGGGGCTCTTGCCTGCAACAACTTTGGTTCTCAGGGCTTTGTAGATTGAGAGGGGCCAGCTCAGCGCGAAGCATACGAGCATGAGCACCTCGAAGATGCTTGTGGTCATGGTCTATTATTCCGTTTGTTTACGATTAAAATCATTATCAGCACGAAGCAGCCCAGCGTGAGCACTTCTATGATGTTGGTGTGCATGGTGTGTCATATTTTTGGTGCTGGGTGTTCGGTTTATTGGGCTAGGCGCTGTCGGTATGCCTCGCGCAGGCCATCGCGGAAGTCGGGGTGGGCTATGGCGATTAGGCTTTCAGCGCGTTCGTTGAGGGTTTTTCCCTTGAGCGGGGCTATGCCGTATTCGGTTACGATGTATTGCACATCGTTGCGCGATGTGGTTACCGATGCGCCTGGGGTTAGATGCATCACGATGCGCGATATGCGCCCACCGCTGGCGGTGCTGGGCATGGCGATGATGGACTTGCCGCCCTTGGACCACGATGTGCCGCGCACGAAGTCCATCTGCCCACCTGCACCGCTGAACTGCCTGCTGCCGATGGTTTCGGAGGCCACCTGACCCATCAAATCCACTTCGATGCATGAGTTGATGGACACCATATTGTCGTTTTGGGCTATCACGCGGGGGTCATTCACGTAGTCAACGGGGTAGAGGTCGATGAACGAGTTGCAGTGCACGAAGTCATAGAGCCGTTGGGTGCCCGACAGGAATGTGGCTACCAGCTTGCCCCGGTGTAGGGTTTTGCGGGAGCCGTTGATTACGCCAGATTCTACTAGGTCGATGATGCCATCGGAGAACATTTCGGTATGTATGCCCAGATCGCGCTTGTCTTTCAGGAAATTTAGCGCGGCATTGGGAATGCCGCCAATGCCCATTTGTAGGGTCGAGCCATCGTCTATTAGCGAGGCGCAGTACTGGCCTATGCGGCGCTCTATGTCGGTAATCTTAACGGGGTGTACTTCGTAAAGCGGATACGACACTGGTACAATGTGCGTGAGCTTGGAGATATGGATATAGTTTTCGCCATATACGTAGGGCATCTGGTCGTTCATTTCAGCGATTACGATTCTGGCTCGCTCGGCGGCGGGTTTTGTGTAGTCGCACGCGGTGCCAAAGCTACAGTTGCCGTTGCGGTCGGGGCGTGATACCTGTATTACAGCGACATCAACGGGGAATGCTGATTCGAATAGGGCGGGAACCTGCGAGAAGAAGCACGGGAAGAAGTCGGCCCGGTCTTCGGCCAGCGCTTTGCGGGTGTTGGCACCCGCAAAGTTGGTGATATGACGGAAGCTGCGGGCCATTTCGGGCGCGTAGCATAAGCCTGGGTCGAAGGTGAGCATGTGGTAGATGCGCACGTTGTCGAACTCCTTGTAGTGTTTGGCCATGGTAGCAGGGACTATCTGCGGCACACCAGCAGAGTGGCCGAATACCACGTTGGAGTTGTTGCTTATGCTCCTGATGGCTTCTTCGGCTGTGCAGAAACGGTCGGCGTATGCCTTACGCCATGAGTCGTAGAGGTTGCGCAGCGCGAATTTCTCGAAGTCGAGAGCTGAGTTTTGTCCTTCGCCGTTGAAGCTGAAGGAGCGCTCTTTGTTTGGGTTTTCCCCTTGGCCGTCATTACGCGGGCGGCCATTGTTGCTGTCGTTCATTTTAGGACAGGTTTTAAGAGGTTAGACATGCGCCAAGTTCCATTGCAACAGTGCTGCTGCTTGGGACGATGGCTATAGGCAGGTCTTCTGGCTTACTCCAACCCGCTGCGCCTTCCCACCTATTTGTTTAAAAATCAAGGCAGTGGCATATTTGCAGGGGCCTTTGCTGAACGGAGCTCACAGCTGCGCGACAGCCTGCGATTCACACGCAGTTCCCTATTAATGCTGGTTTACAGCAACCTTTATACACATCGGCCCTATGGGCTTTGGCAGCGCAAAGATATATAAAACCGTGCATGTTTACGCTATGCTGTCTATATTTTTATTGATTGTTTATACTATAGGTTGTACTTCATTAGGACACAAATACGATGATTAACAACCTGATGCAGGTTTCGTTGTGTTCAATGCTACCGTTTGGGGCTATATCGCCGTAGTTGCAGGCTGTCAGCTCATGCTCAAAGCCCAAATTGAGTGCTTTCACGTTGTAGCTCAGTGATGGGGCTATGTGATAGATGGCATCGAGGTGAGTGAAGTTCTCGCCGCCCTTCATGTAGATGCGATATTTTTTCTCGCCAAAATCATGCAGTTTCGACGACGCTCCTATGTTTTGCATATAGCCCAAAAACATGTTGCCGCGTAGCGTTTTGCCGTATGCCACATTGAAATAACCAATGCCGTTGCGAATGGGAATGTAGTTCCACGAGCCATCGGTGTTTATGCTGATCACAGCATAGCCGCAGAGCTGATTGATGTGGCTGGTGTTCTGCGCGAGCAGGGCTCGGAATTTGATGCTTAATTTGCCTCCAACGTATTGCGCGTAAATGGTTGGACTGAATGACGATACAGTTTCGTCAACCTTTTGGGTTACGCTGTCGATTAGCGCGTGGGTACGGGGACGCAGCACCTGCACGTCAATGCCCACCTGCGAGTAGAATCCGCCGTGCTTGAATTCTACGCCAAGAAACGCCTCGGGCCAAATGGCATTATGTGCAAACTCAATGCTGTTGGTGCTTTTGAGGTCGGTGGCACTAGTTGGACCGTTGTTCATGTACTGCAGCTGATAGAGCAGAGCGGCGATGCGCAAGTACTAGCCAAGATGCGCCCATTCTGGGAATACCTGCTACCCGATGGCAATCGCAAAAGCAAAAAACGCATAGCCCGCACCACATCGCTCAACGCCTACAAAGTGGCCGTGGCCGGATTCTTTAACACAAATCAAGGTGATTCATGACAGAAAGACGAACACACAACCCGTTGAAACACAAAACAATATAAAATAAATCGCAAATAAAATCGCAAATTCGCTCATATCTTTTGGTTTAGTAATCTAAAGTAACTAACTTTGTATGACCCCAAATAACGGTTCAATAGTTTAATATAAGGTGTTAAACAAATGAATATCAAAGAATTACACTCGGAAGATGTATTGACTCAGGTATCTCTCGACGACATCAAGGGAGGTTGCTCTGATGCCATGGGCGGACTTGGCTGCTGCGTTCTGAACTTTAGCACCAACAGCAATGACCAATCTGCCAGCGAAGAAACTAAAGTTGCTAATTGCTGGATGAACTTCGGACAGGGCAGCCGCTTGCAGCAACGCCGTAAGCATCGTAAGCAACGCCGCCAACAACGCTGTGAGCAACGCACGCCATAGATGAACCGAAGAATAAGCGAACAAAACCTACACTATGGTGGAAAGAGGAGGTTCGCCTCCTCTTCTCTACCATTTTAATGCCTATCTACATGAAATTAGAAATCTCTCTGTATATACACATCTTTGAACGTTCAGGCCACTATTATTTATTTAACACTGTCAACAACTTTTTCTGCGAAATTGATACCGAAACCTACCATAATCTAAAGGACAACAATCAAACCGTATTTAGCCGTGATGAGATAAAATTTTTACATCAAAAAAAAGTACTGCTTACAGCCGACGAATCTCGCAACATACTGCTCGACCAAAAATTGAAATATCAGGTTAGCAGCTACCAACAAGATGTTTTGGGTTTGGTGCTGGTGCCCACCACGGCCTGCAACTTTGCCTGCCCCTATTGCTTTGAGCAAAACAAACCCAACGTAACGATGAGCGATCGCACAGCCAAGCAACTTATCAAATTTATAAACACCCACCCCAACGCCAAAAGCATCAACCTTACATGGTATGGCGGCGAGCCACTGTTGGCCATTGACAGGATAAAGCAACTTCTACACGCTTTCGAAACCGATATAAAAATCCCCATTGAGAAACATCACATGGTAACCAACGGCTACCTGCTCACCCCCGAAGTGGCCGATTTTATGGGCAAGCACGGATTAAAATCGGTGCAGATAACACTCGATGGCACAGAGGAGCAGCACAACCGCACCCGCTGCCTGAAAAGAAGTAGCGCAGGGACGTTTGAGCATATTTTGAGCAACATAGATGCGCTACTAAAGCATCAGCCGCAAATAAAGGTGAGCGTTCGTGTGAATGTAGATAAAGCCAATGCCGACGCTTTTTTTCCGCTCTACAAAGACTTGGCCGAACGTTGGAGCGATAAAAATATCTACATCTACCCTGGCTTTATTAGACAGGATACGCCCGATGGGCAAAACCTTTGCAGCCGCTGC
>JAFWUG010000051.1 GCA_017524185.1 Bacteroidales bacterium | reverse complement strand
GTGGTTTCGTTTTCAGCTATAATTCCATCTGGAATCAGCAATTGCGGGATAATAAATATCACGATGTCGATTAGTATGAACACCAACAGATATTGCACAAAGTTCAGTTTGAGCAAAAAGCGGTAAATCTTGCGCATGGAAGAGCGGGGGTAAAAAGGAGGGAGAAGCTTCTCCCCCCCTTAATTATGACTTTTGGGTGTTTTGTAGTCCCGTTGTTCAGTTTACTTTTGCCCGTAGGGATTGTTCTTGTTGTCCTCTACGATGCCTTGGAAGGCTTTGCGGATCAACTCGAAATTGGGTACAAGTTTGAATAGTTTTCCGCCATTACAGTTCATCTGTTCGGAGCGATTCATTTCTTTTACTCCGTATGAGTTCAAATTCAGTTTGTCCATTTGAAAAAATTTGATTGTTGATGATGGTATTACCTAACAGCATTTGAAACATGTGTTTGTAAGAAAAAAAAAAAATCAGGAGGAGGGATTCCTCCCCCTGATAATCAATTAGCATAGGACTTTAAGTCCTTTAGAGTTATTTCTGCCAGTATGGGTTGTTCTTCATGGACTCGGCAATCACGCGTGCTTCGAACCCCCATATATAGCCTATGAGTTTGGCGATTCTACCGCCGCCGTTGGTTTTCTCCTTTTCCTGCTGGGTCAGTTCCTTTAGCCCCAAGCTCTCAATCTTGGTGTTCATTGCTTTCTCCTTTTAGTTTGTAAATTATGGTTTGTAGATGCTATCTCCTGCGGCGTAGCCGTTTTCGGTTGCAGGTCCCATATCATCCCAGTTGTCATAGCAGTAGAGAGCTGCAGAAACGATTGCTGCTATTATCTGCCAATATCCTCCATTATTCTCCACCTTTTCCGCGTGGCTCATCTCGGTAACGCCGTAGGCGTTAAGATCCAGTGTCGTCATGTTGGTATCGGTTTTAATGACGTTCAACTTCTGTGTTTGTGCTGCCCCTCCGGGCAGGGCTGTTTTTTGGGGGGAGCAGCCAGCTCCGTAGGGGCGGGCGCTCGGCCCAGCTTCGGCCTCGCGCCTTCCCCGTTGGTGTAGCTCGCCAGCCTGTCCCCACCCATGGGGCCTGCTGGTTGCAGCTGTCGGGGTTGGGTGCGGCCCATGCATAGGCCGAGCCCCGCCAGCGGCGTGTAACGGGTTACGGCTGCAAAGGTAAGCACTAATTTCCATTTAGATTTTACCTCCCCATTTTAACTTTATTTAACAATTTATGTAATTGATAATCAGTGAGTTGCGTGTTTGCTGGTTTAGACAAGGGGGCATGCCCCCTTGTCAACTGTGCGGTCGGCTTTGGTGGTTATGTTGTTGGTGGTTAGTTGGTTGCGGTGAAGATGTTTAACCAGTAGCATCGTTATGGCGACGGTGGCAGCCAATGCTGGTAGGAATATATGCAGCGAGTTGTGCGGCGCGGAGTGGCCGTAGATATGGTTTGTACACATGCCCATGGCGTTGGCTATTATGTGTAGCACTATTGTATGGCCGAGGTTGCGGGTGCGGCTATAGACAATGCCGAACAGTACTCCAAATGCAAACGCACCAATCATTTGGTGTGGTAGAAGATGAATTGCAGCAAATAGTGCTGCCGATAGCACCACGGCGCGGGTACGGCTCATGTTGCCGAGGAGGCCATGCAGGATACTCCCACGGAAAGCCAGTTCTTCAAGTAAGGGACTTATAAATACTACTACATATAGCGGTGATAGCATTGTGCCACCGTCTTCTTTTATAAGTCCCAACGCATGGCCTAAATAGTGAACTATTGGATAGTCTACACCTAACAGAAAGGCGACCACAAACAGCGTAGATAGTAACAGCACAGGGCTATTCCATTCGTTTGTGAACGAATACTTTATGTTATGCCCATTCTTGCGATTGATGAGGTAGAAAACACACCAAATTACAGTACATAACAGTACACCCGTTAGTAGGACTACGATGTGATGTGATAGTTGTAAAAATGGTAGAAATATACCCGATATGAACCCTGCAAAAAGGAGTAGCAATGCTTGCCAAAAGTTACGGGGATAAAGCGTTTTCATGGGCGATGAGTGGTTGTTTCGCTTAAAGCAGGAGCGGGATTACTCTCCGCTCCTGCCGTTTGAGCGGGTTGCTGTCGGTGTTGGTTGCTACGACAGCTGGTTGTACACCCAGATGCCGGCGTTGGCAACGGCCTTTACGCCGTTGGCGCAAGCCTCAAAGGCAAAGATGAGAGGGTTGCCAGTTCCCGACCAGGTGTATTTCAGGTATTCGGCACCGCCGATTACCTCCATTTTCTCCTTGGAGCTGAGCTCCTGAACGCCGAAAGCGTTCAAATCCAGTTTCGTCATGTTGGTATGTGTTTATGACGTTTGACTTGTTGTTATGTTGCTGCCCCTCCGGGCAGGGCTGTTTTTGGGAGCAGCCAGCTCCGTTGGGGCGGGCGCTTGGCCCAGCTGCGGCCTCGCGCTTCCCCGTTGGTGTTGCTCGCTGGGCTTGCCCCTCACATGGGCTTGCCCAGTTGCCGTGGGTGGGGTTGTGAGCGGCCCTTGCAAGAAGCCGTGCCCCGCCAGCGGCGTGTAACGGGTTACGGCGGCAAAGGTAAGCACTAATTTCCATTTAGATTTTACCCCCCCATTTTAACTTTATTTAACAATTTATATGATTGGCAGTCAGTGAGTTACGTGTTTGCGGGTTTAAGCAAGGGGGCATGCCCCCTTGTCAGCTGCACGGTCGGCTTTGGTGGTTATGTTGTTGGTGTTTAGTTGGTTGCGTTGGTTTACGGTGTTCAGCACACATCGGCAGCCAATGTGTACCACCAGTATAGCACCCATAAAGCCTAGGATGTTCTTCACCTCGCTCTGGGTGATGAGGTGATAGCCCACGGCCACCAGCAGGGTGCTTGCGAGGGCAATGGGTATGGGCAGGCTAATTTGTTCGCCCTGACGGTTGCGGCTCAGGGCTACAAGCAGCAGGCCGCAGAGGTAGAAGCTGCTGCGCAGCGTTGTAATCTTGGCTATGGCTGGCACTATGGGAATGAGAAGCAGCACCAAGCCCACCAGCTTAAACCACCACGGCAGCGGCCTGAAGCCTCTGTACGGCTCGCTTGAACTGCGTTTGCGCAGCCACAGCAGCGCAGCGGGCAATGCCAACACAAACGATATTTCGGCCACAATGGCCGGCGGGCAGGTGAACAGGCGCACCACAATGCGGGCAGTATAGCCTAAGCCGTAGGCTATAGCAGGAATGATGTTTATGCCGAACACTTTGTCGAGCACCGGGCATATCACGAATAGGGTTGTTGCCATCAGTGCAAGGGCTACAATGACTATTGTTTTGAGTTTCTTCATATATGATGTATGTTGTTGATTTACTGTACGAAAGTCTCGATAATCTCTAAGGTCATTTTCATCAGGTTATGGCTGGCGTGAATTGTTGCCACTGCAACAAAACCTCCATATCGTCGTTTGCGCGCAACATGGTAGGCGAAAGCCAACGAAAGTCCACCGATGAAGGTCATTACCATATAGCTCCAATGGTATGGATGTATGACAGCGAATTGAAAGGCTGAAAAAACTATTAATGGCCAAGTGTAATGTCTGATTTTAAAATTGCCAAGTTGCCAATTCTTAAAAATGATAGGAAACACTCCAACAGGAACAGTTTGGCAAGCCAGTGTTTCCCATATTGGGGCTAGTATTACGCCCATTATAAATAGTCCCCAAAAACTATGTGTTGCCTCGGCCTCGGGGTTGCTGTAGTCGGTGAATGGCATCAACCCCAAAATGAAATTGAGGCTTGTGTTGACGACAAAGAATAGCAGCACAAATTGCCAAAATTTGATGCGGAGCAGGAATCTATACAGTTGGCGCATACTTTAGCATAAAAACAGGGGGAGGGGTTGGCCTCCCCCTGTTAGTTGGCGTTTGTGATTGATTATCATGCGTTTAAACCTGCGGTTGACCAGCGGTGTCGATAATCCTTATTATCTCCTTAACAATTTTAATCACATTTTCTACAACGCCGCCACCGTTGCAGTTGGTTTTTTCAGCATGGCTCAGTTCGGTAACGCCGTAGGCGTTAAGATTCAAGTTATTCATTGCGTTGTTTACAAAATTGGTTAGTAAAATCCCCTATCCCGTTATGCGTTCGGCTATATAGCCCGCTATGCCCGCCAAGTTCATGCAAGCATGAATGAGCATCACCGCAACGGTGGGGCTCTGCCTGCGTTTGCGCCCTACATGGTAGGCAAAGGCAAAGCCCATACCAATCACAATCATCGCCATCACATAGCTCGCGCTGTAGGTGTGCTGTGCGGCGAAGACCGCCGCCGACGCTATCATTAGCGGCCAGGCGCATCGCCTGAAGCCCAGTTTGTTCTTTAGCAGTTTATAGCCATACTTGAGTGGCAGCGTTTGAAACACCAGCGTCTCTATTATCGGGGCTACAACAACTGCCACTACGAACACCACGGCTACGTGCATCTTATCGAATAACATGTAGATGCCCGAAACATCAACAAATGGGAGGTTCGACAGCACAATGTTGACAGCCATTATAGCGGTGAAGAACAGCAGCACATACTGCCAGTACTTCAACTTGAGCAAAAAGCGGTAAATCTTGCGCATTTTGGAATTGGGTTGTTAGGGTTTACAGCCCGTTGCGGACTATTTCTGCCCGTAGGGGTTGTTCTTGTTGTCTTCTACGATGCCTTGAAAAGCTTTGCGGATAAAGTCTATCCCAAAAATTGGTCAGGTGTATTTCTCCTCCGTTGTTGGCGACTTTTTCAGCGTAACTCATCTCGGTAACGCCATAGGCGTTCAAATTTAATTTGCTCATTGCGTTGGTGTTTAAAAGAAACTGGTTATGCGGTCAGCAACTGCTCGTTCCAGTACAGCGGGCACATTGAATACGGCATGTATTATCACCACAGTTATGTATGCGTTCTGTCTGCGTTTTCGGGCTACGTAGTAGGCAAATCCCAGCACTAATCCAAGTATGCCTGCTCCCACCTGATAGGTCCAATGGTAATTGTGCGCGATTCCGAACACCACTGCTGACAGTATTATAAGCGGCCACGAGTAGTGCTTGAATCTGAAATTGCCTAATTGCCAATGCTTTAAGATGATGCTTCCTACGCCGATAATCATAGTTTGAACCATTAGTGTTTCGTATAATGGAGCTGCTATGATGTGCGATAGAAGCCGCATGATAAAACTTGCGGAATCCAAAGGATGGGTGTAGTCGGCGAACGGCAGCAGTCCCCATAAAAAAGTGGGTACGTATGCTGCAATAAACGCCAGTAGGACAAACTGCCATAGTTTAATGCTTAGCAGGAAGCGGTAGAGCTTGCGCATAGCGGGTTGATGGTTGAAAACAGGGGGAGGGGTTGGCCTCCCCCTATTTTCGGTTAGCATTGGCTGCGGTAGAGCCGTTAGGGCCTTCTTACTCTCTGTCTTTCGTTAGAACTTGTCCATGTAGGGGTTGAGCTTGTTGGCCTCTACGATGCCGCGAAAGGCTCTACCCAACCAATAGGCGACTTCTCCTGCGAATGAACTGCCGCCGCCGTTGGCCTGCTCCATCTCCTGTAGGGTTAGTTCTTTCAGATCCGTGGTATCGAACTTTGTGTCCATGTTCTTCTCCTTTCTGTGTGTGGTTAGTACTCTTTGCCTTGGTCCTCGTATCCTTTGGAGAGACCTTCTTTGATGTCGTCCCAATTGTCGTAGATGTAAATGGCTACGCCAACAACCGCCCACAACCATCCTCCATCGTTCTCCACCTTTTCCGCGTGGCTCATCTCGGTAACGCCGTAGGCGTTCAAATCCAAGTTCGTCATGTTCGTATGTGTTTAAATGACGTTCAACAATCGTGTTCGCTGCCCCTCCGGGCAGGGCTGTTTTTGGGAGCAGCCAGCTCCGTTGGGGCGGGCGCTTGGCCCAGCTGCGGCCTCGCGCTTCCCCGTTGGTGTAGCTCGCTGGGCTTGCCCCTCACATGGGCTTGCCCAGTTGCCGTGGGTGGGGTTGTGAGCGGCCCTTGCAAGAAGCCGAGCCCCGCCAGCGGCGTGTAACGGGTTACGGCTGCAAAGGTATATATTAATTTTTATTTAGATTTACCCCCCCCCCCCCCCATTTAACTTTATTTAACAATTTATATGATTGATAATCAGATACTTGGCTCATTTGTATTTTGTTTTTGGCCATGGCCGACATGAGGGTTGCGCGGCAGGGGAGCGTAGCCTCTATGCTGCGCCGCGTGTGCCTCATGCGGTGGGGGATGTAGTTGTGCGCATCGAAGGGGGGAGGGGCATGGGGTAGAAGTTGTTGGCGATGGGCTATGTAGGCGATGTGGTCGCCTATCAGTATGCCAGCGATGAAGCACCATAACATGGCGTAGAGCAGCCCAGCCGTATTTCAATCCTCATCTGCTTGACCCACATAAAAACAGTAGAGACGCCACGGAGTGTGGCGTCTCTACGTGTTTTTTGGGCGGCAGTCGCTTTGTGTTTCTTACGGCAGGTCTTCCAAAATCTGTCCGTCTTCGTACTGCCCACCGTTCCATTCGCCTCCGGTGTAGAGCCAAACGTTGCCGTGGCCGCAGTTGACGAAGGTGTTGTTGCTGTGGGTGATGCGGCCAAACAGCTCCACGCCGTCCAAGGTGATGCCATAGTGCAGGCTCTTGCCGATGGTGCAGTTGGTGAGCGTCAGACGCGAGCCGGCGTAGATGCGGAGGCAGCCGCCCTCGAACGTTTCGTAGTCCTCGCCGCAGTTGAGGATCTGACAATGGTTCATCACCGAGGCCTCTTTCGTGCTGTGGTACTTGATGCCCAGCCAGTAGCTGTTCTGGTCTTCCATGCCACGGAAGATGATGGGCTTTTCGGCAGTGCCGTCGGCTACGAGGGTGACGGCATCTTGTATGTCCACATTTTGTTCGCTCTTGAAATACATCTGCGTGCCGGGCTCGATAGTGAGTTTGTAGCCGCCACTCACATTAAGGCCGCTCTCCATGTAATAAGGTATCGGCATGGCTTTCAGCGTGGTGTGCTGCTCCATATTGATGTCGCGGCACTGTGCGTCGATGAAGTTGTGGCCGTTGCTCTCGAAGGTGTTGTTGGCGGTCAGGTCGAGGAGGCTAGTCCAGTATTCGCTCACGATGGGGTATTGGGCGCAGTTCTTGATGGTGTTGCCCTCGAAAGCCGTGAAGCGGGTTTCGTATTCAAGGTCGATGCCATAGCCAAGCGAGCCGTCGATGGTGCAGTTTTTCATCGACACCTTGGCACCTTGCAGGTCGATCACGGCACTCCACGCATTATCGTTGGCACCGCCACGGATGAATTCGACATACTCCCAAACATTGTCGGCGCGTTTCGAGTTGACGAGGATTTGATGCCACGAGCCTTTGTTGGGGTTGTTGGCTGGACCCACGAACTTGATGGGTTTGTCAGCCGTGCCCACCATGCGCAGGCCCGCGTTTTCGCCCACTTCGATAGCACCATTCGTGCCGGTGAACATGATGGTTACGCCAGGCTCGATGGTGAGCAGCGCGTTGCCGTTGATGTACACTCTGCCGTTAACGATGTAGTCCACGGGCAGGCCGAGGTCGGGCCAAGTGGTGTTGGCGTCGATGTTGCCGCTGAACTCGGTCGGGTCGGTGGTTCCGCCGTTGCCTCCGCCACCACCGCCGCTGCCGAAGGTAACGGTTACGATGTAGGAGGCTTGCGAGCCGTCTTCAGCCGTCACGGTGTAAGTGACGGGGTTGGTGAAGTCCATCGGGGTGCCCGAAGCGGGATGGACCGTGGCCATTTCCGACACGGTGATGATGGGAATCATCGAGGTAACAGCCGTTCCCTCGGGCACGGTGGCCACGATGGTCTTGGCGTTTTCAGTGATGACAGCTTGCACCGCCGGCGAGACGAATGCAAACGACAAAATCTTCTTTTCGCTGCTCTTCTCTTTCTGGCAGCCGGTCAGCGATGCCGCAATCACGAGCATGGCGACCAAAGTTCTGAACACTTTTTTCATTTTGATAAGGATTTGGTGAATGAATCTGTGAGCAAAAGTAGGGCCTTCTGCAATATGCGTCAATACCCCAAATGGGGGTATTTTGCGTTGTGCGAGCAAGTTATTCGGTTCAGCGGGGGAGGCTAAGGCAAATAATACCTATTTTTGTGCCATGATGAAAGGCTTCGCTTACACACTATTGATAGTAGCGCTCTTGTCGGCAACCTCGCTGCGGGCGCAATATTCCGACCATCGCAACCGCAAAACCGACTCGTTGGAAATGGTTTTGAATAATACTAATTCGCTCAGCGACAACGATTTGATGCGGACTTATATAGGCCTGATGTGGGGCTATCTGCAAACCGACGGGGAAAAGTCGCAGCATTACGCACAAAACGCTCTGGAGCTTTCCCACAAGATGAACGCCTTGAACGCCCGTGTAGATGCCTTGCGCATTCTTGGCCTAAACCATTATGGCCGTGATGATTACGAAAAAGCCATCGAATATTACAACGACGCCTTGGCCGTCACGGAGCAGATGAATGGCGACAAGCGGTATAGCGAGGCGGATATTGACGACAACATGAGCAGTCTGTACGGCTCCATCGCCAATGTCTACAACATGGAGGGCAAGGCGCAGTTGGCCATTCATTACTACCAGTTGGCCCTGCCGTTTTTCGAGAAACACGGCTGGATGGAGTCGACGGCGATTCTCTACCATAATGTCGCCGATTTGTATCACGGCATGGGCAATGTCGACGAGGCGGAGCGCAACGAATTGAAATCATTGGAAGCAGCAAAATCTTCCGGCGATTCCCTGTTGATTGCATTGCCACACAAGGGTTTGGCCAAGTTGTATCTGGGTCGTGGCGACGTTGGAAAAGCCGAGGAATCGGTGCAAATCAGCCACGATTATTACAGCCGCCACAAAGCCGAGGAGAGCAGTGACTACATCGTCACCCTTTTGACGATGGCTCGCATACAACTCAATCATTACCAAGATGTTGAAAAGGCCGAGACGCTTGTCGACGAGGCGTTGGAATGGGTGGATGAAGAGACTTGGTCGGAAACGGCGGGCGATGCCTACAACGCCGTTTGCGAAATCGCGATGGAACGCAAGCAGTGGCGCAAAGCCGAGGAATACGCTTGGAAGGCCATCAATGCAGGGGAGGGGGAGACCTACAACGATTTGGGAAGTTTCGTATATCTGACGCAAATTTACGCCGAGTTGGGTGAGACCCAAAAAGTGAATGAGTGTGTTGTAAAAATCTTCAACGGCATGGAGGCGTTTGCCACGGCCAACTACCAGTCGAGCCTGTCGCAAATGGAAGTGATTTACGAGACGGAGAAAAAACAGGCGGCCATCGAACAACTGGAAAACGAAAGACGCTGGTACACAATAGGTTCGATTCTCGTCGGATTCATTCTGCTTCTGCTGATGGTGCTGTTTTTCCTGCTTTGGCGCAATGTGAGGCAAAGCAAGCAAAACGCCGTGGTAAAGGCCAAACTCGACGGCGAGTTGGGCGAGCGTGTGCGCATCGCCCACGACCTCCACGACCGCATGGGCGGACTTCTGACAGCCATCAAGCAGAACGTAACGACTGAAAGTCAGGTTGATAAACTGACCGACGAAGCCATCCGCGAAATGCGAAACGTGGCGCACCATCTGCTGCCAGGAGCCTTGCAACGCCATGGCCTGCGTACAGCCTTGTACGACTACTGCCAAACGATGAAAAAGGTCAGTTTTGCCTTTTATGGCGAGGATAAACATATTGAGCATGAGGAAGTTACATATTGCATCGTTCACGAATTGGTCAACAATGCGGTGAAAAGTGCAGAAGCCTCTCACATTCAGGTTCAACTGATTGTGAATGAAGAATCTACAACCATCAATGTGAGCGACGACGGCAACGGGATGATTGGACAGAACGACGGCATGGGGCTGCAAAACATCCGCGAAAGGGTGGAGGCCATCGGTGGCAAAATGGACGTTTATGCGAAACCGGGTGAAGGCTCGGAAATCAATATCGAATTCACGAAAGATGGAAAGAAAGATTAGCGTAATGATTGCCGACGACCACCGCGTGGTGGCGGAAGGCTTGGCCAAACTGATAGGCGAATGTGATGGTATTCACGTCGTTGGCTTGGCTTCAACCTTGGACGAAACCGCAGAGATGCTTTCGCGCATCAAGCCAGAAGTGCTGCTCTTGGACGTGGCCTTGCCCGATGGCAACGGCATCGATGCTTTACCTAATCTTCTGTCAATCAGCGATAAAACAAAGGTTGTGGTTCTTTCCATGTTTGCCGAGACCTCGGTCATCCAGCGGGCCATGAAAGCGGGTGCCGTGGGCTACCTCTTCAAGAGCGTAGGTTCCACGGAACTGCACACAGCCATCGAAATGGCTGCGGCTGGCGAGACCTGCCTTTGTGCCGAAGCGCAGCGACTATTAAACGAAACCGAGGACTCGCCGCCCACCTTGACGATGCGCGAGCGCGAAATCCTCGGCTTGATTGCTGAAGGGCGCACGATGAAGGAAATTGCCGACCGTTTGTGTCTTGGCTTTGAGACGGTCCACAGCTACACGAAGAACCTGCGGCAGAAATTGGGCTGCAACAACACGGCCTCGTTGGTGCGCACAGCTATTGAACGGCATCTAATATGAGTAGAGATGTTGCGCGCAGCGTCTCTATATGTCGTCAGTTTTTCTCCATTTTCAGGTTCTTGCCACTCTTGGCGGAGCTGAGAGCGGCCCATGCATTTGGCCGAGCCCCGCCAGCGGCGTGTAACGGTTACGGCGGCAAAGGTAAGCACTAATTTCCATTTAGATTTACCCCCCCCCATTTCAACTTTATTTAACAATTTATATAATTGATAGTCAGTGAGTTACGTGTTTGCGGGTTTATGCAAGAGGCATGTTCCCTTTGTCTTTCATAGCCTTTAGCGCAGCAATGCGCTGCTGACGAACGAGAGAGAATGTTTGGCTGCTATGGTCGAGCTGCTGCAAGGCATAGAGCGCTTTGCTGAGGTGTTCGGCTGTGCATTGCGGCATCAGAGTGGCATGGTGGTAGAGCAGTTCGGTCAGCATGGTGAGGTTGGCCATGCTGCGCTCGGTGGGCTGGCCTGTAAGCTCAGCAATATGGGCGTTGAACTCGGCTATCGGTAGGTGAAGTAGGGAGTCGAGGTCGGTTTGGATGTACCGGAGGCAGAGGTCGTTGAGCTGCTGGTGGGTATGTTCGATCGACGGCTCGTCGCGCTGCGCTTTGTTCAGCACAGCGTCAAGCACCTCAAAGAACTGCTGTATGATTCGTTTGATGTAGTCGCGTTCAATCATGTGTCAATCTCATAAATGTGGGTTACAACGGGCTGGACTTCAGTTTGCACAGGACCACGGACGAAGCGATGGTTGGTGAGGCGGGTGTCGGTCTGAATCTCGTAGCCCTTGGGGTTTGAGCGCACCCGCAGCCTGCCGAGCGTCAGCATCGGAGATGCGCCCTGCAATGTGTCGGTGTACTCGTAGCGCAGCTCGGTGTAGCGGTCGTGGTGCGTGGCCATCAGTTCCACCTTTACCGCCGTTTGTGTGATGCTGTCCAACACTTGTCCGCGTATGGTGGTTTGTGCGTATAGCACGAGCGGAGGCAAAAGCACCGCTAATATTAGAAAGGCTGCTCTCAATATGGAGGTGAAAAAATGGGGGCGGGACAGATTAGAAGACGAAGCGCTCCCGTATGGTATTCTGTCCACTATAAAACACTTACGCCGCCCGTCCAATATCGTGCAGAAACTCAGGGGCAAGGTCGGCTCCGTTGGCCCATTCGATGGTGTAACCCGTCAGGCCGTATTGGATGAACTTGTCGAGGTCAAGCAATTCACCAAACACTTCGCCCGTCAGGTACGGTTTCAGGTCGCAGAGCTTGCGTGTGCCGTCGCTGAAGGTGAGCAGCAGTTCGTAATCCTTTACATAATCTACGTCTGTAACTTTTAGCATACCTGTATCCTCCTTATTATTTAAGCGGTTCTATTCGCCCCAGTTTATCACCCCTCTGCGCCTTCTCCCATAGGGTGAGGATTTCGTCCTCATGCAAATCCATCCATTCGTTCACCTTGGCGATAACCTTCGATGGGGCTTGGCCACTCACCACGCGATCCAGCACGTTAATGGTGCATGCGTATTCGCCGTAGTTGATGTGTATGTGAGGCGGATTATGGTCGCGCCAGTAGAGGCTGATAGTGATACCAAAAATTTACTGATTTCTGGCATATCCATATTGCTTTTACTGCTCCTTGGCTGCGAAGTTACAAATAAATTCCCAACCACGATGCGATTGCCTTTATATTCTGCGCAAAGGTAGGTAAAAACACAGATTACGCCAAAAATATCCATAATCTTGGCGTAATCTCATTAAATAATCAAGATTACGCCAGAAAACTCTTCAATCTTGGCGTAATCTCATCAAAAAATCAAGATTACGCCATGAATCTTGTAGAATCGACTGCAAGAATGCGCTTTAAGAGTTAGCACGAATGTACGGACGCGCTTTATTGCTGCTGCTGTCGGTGTTCATGTCTGAATTTACTCCTCCCTCCAAATGCTAAAGGCACTGGGAGATGCCCGCCCAGTGCCTTTGATAAATAGTTGGGTATGAAATGTTTGAGCGGACTATATTTTGCCCACTAGGTCGATGCTGGGCTTTAGCGTTTTGCTACCAGCGCGCCACTTGGCGGGGCACACCAGCCCGTCGCTGTTGGCCACAAACATGGCGGCCTCCACCTTGCGCATCAGCTCGTCGGCATTGCGCCCTATGCTGTTGTCGCCAATCTCAATGAGCTTGATGCGCCCCTCGGGGTTCACCACGAATGTGGCTCGGTAGGCCAGCCCAGCCTCCTCAACCATTACGCCCATGGAGCGGGTGAAATTGCCCGTAGGGTCGGCCAGCATCGGGAACTCCACCTTTTTGATGGTGTCTGAGGTGTCGTGCCACGCCTTGTGAGTGAAATGCGTGTCGGTGCTTACCGAGAACACCTCCACGCCCATTTTCTGGAAAACAGGGTAATATTCGGCCAGGTCTGCCAGCTCAGTGGGGCAAACAAAGGTGAAGTCGGCCGGGTAGAAGAAGAAAATTGCCCACTTACCCTTAATGTCGGCATTGGTTACAGTGCGGAAGCTCTCGTTGTGGTAGGCCTCCATCTTGAACTCAGGCAGCTGCCTGTCAATCATCGTTTTCATACTACAGTAGTTTTGTGTTAGAAATAGATTGCAAAGGTAATATTATTTAGAATGGGAACAAATACAATAATGAAATAATTTTTCTACTAGCATCTGCATCGCCCCAAAGCCATGGATATACTGCTTTTAGGGTTTTGAAAAAGGGCTGGATGATGATTAGATAGTGCCATGTTTATGGCCCTTCTTGCAGAGCATGTCGATTGCAAAATTGATGTCGGCGGTGGAGTGGGCGGTGCTGATTTGTACGCGAATGCGAGCATTGCCCTTGGCATCACGGGGGGGCAGGAGCCCGTAACGCAGATGCCCTTGTTGAGCAACTGGGCGGCAAAATCCTGCGACAGCTTAGCATCGTTGGGCAGATGGCTCAACTAGATGGTGGTGATGGGGTGTATGTCTGGCGTGATGGTGAAACCGGCCTCGGTTATGCCCTTGCGGATTTGAGCGGTGTTGGCTCGCAGCTTGTCGCACAGCTCGGTGGTTTGCGTGGGCGTGCTGGGCTCGGTCATCGCAGCCCCCGTGATGGCAGGCTTCGGCGAGTTGTCGTTTCTGAGTAGTTGAAATTCTACATCTGCGCCCCGTTTTGTGGAATAAATTCTACAGCATGTGCGTTGCTTGCAGTTTGTGTGTATTGTGCTATATTGTTGAATATCATTTGTTTATATTTATATGTGACTTATTTGTGTGTGTATGGCACGTATTTTATTGCACAAGGCCAAACACACTCAATAATTTGGCCGCTGCGAGCGCGCAGGGCTATTGGGGATTTTACTGAGGGGAGAGGGCATTTTGCTGTCGCATGCATCGAAGAACATTCCAAGTCCCAATCCTTTCCTCAGATGACAGCACTCCCTTTGAGGTAGAATCCCACAGAACACTCCTTGTTTTTAGGGGTGTTCTCTTTTTTTGTGGGCTTGGTGTGGCTGGTGTGTGCTTGCCTATTGAGGAATAAACAGATAGGAACGCTCAGTTTAATTATCTGTTTAGCTGTGCGATACGTTCGTAAACTGTGTTTTCTATGCTCGATTTTGATTGAAAATGTTGCGTAGAAACGCAATAAATGCACAGATGTTCAGGTGCGTTTGTTAGGCTGAAATAGTCGGTGTATATTGTTGTGTTACAGCTGTCTGAGGTCTATTTCGATGGGCATTTGCGCTTTACGCCGGGGAAAACTCCAACTATGCGGATGCGGATGTCTTCGCCGTGCTCTACGAAGCGGATGGCGAAATCTTCGCCGCTGGGAACTATGTTCCATTCGCCCACGTGGTTTACCATGCTGCCCACAAAGCGTACATCGAGGTCTGGAAACGCATCAACCACGCGCACCTTGATGCCGCCCGTGGTAACAATCTTTACCTTGCCCTGCAGCAGTACGCCGTTGTAGCGGCCATCGGCGGTGATGCAGTTGCGCGGCGGCTCGGCGCATAGCGCAGCTATGGGCAATAGCCAAAGCGATAGCAATATGAACAACCGTTGGAGGTTCATGCTGTGTTCTACGGCCATCCACCGCTATGGTTTTATTTCGCGTAAACCTCGCCCTTGGCGGCTTTTAGCGTGTTTTTGAGGAGCGACACTATGGTGAGCGGTCCCACACCGCCTGGCACGGGGGTGATGTAGCTGCATTTTGGGGCAACCTCATCGAATTTCACATCGCCCAGCAGCTTCCATCCGTTTTTGGCTGTGGGGCAGGCAACGCGGGTGATGCCCACGTCAATCACCACGGCACCGGGTTTCACCATGTCGGCGGTGATCATCTCAGCGCGACCGAGGGCGACCACTAAGATGTCGGCCTGCAGCGTATGCTCGGCAAGGTTGGGCGTGCGGCTGTGGCACATGGTTACGGTACAATCGCCGGGTTGCCCTTTCTGCGATAGCAGGTTGGCCATGGGACGGCCCACAATGTTGCTGCGGCCCAGCACCACGCAGTGTTTGCCAGCGGTGGGTATCTGGTAGCGGCGCAGCAATTCCATGATGCCATCGGGCGTGGCCGATATGTAGGCGGGCAGGCCTGTAACCATGCGCCCCACGTTCTCGGGGTGGAATCCGTCCACATCCTTGTGCGGGGCTATTGCGCTTAGCACTTTCTGCTCGTCGATGTGGCGGGGGAGGGGCAGCTGCACTATGTAGCCATCGACCTCGGGGTTGGCGTTGAGCGCCTCGAGCTCGGCCAGCAGCTGCGCCTCGGTGATGTTGTCTTCGAGCCGCACCACCGTCGATTTGAAGCCCACCTGGGCGCAGGCGCGTTCTTTGTGGCCCACGTAGGTTTCGCTGGCTCCATCGTGCCCCACAATCACTGCGGCAAGGCATGGCGGGCGCTGTCCTTGGGCTTGCATGGCTTGCACCTCGGCGGCTATCTCGGCCTTTACGGCATCGGCAATTTTCTTTCCATCAAGTAGTTCCATGGTTGTGCGTGTTTTTTGGGTGGTGTTTACATGCGACGGGGGCGTTGTGCCATCATGCGGGCCATGTTTTTGGCGCCGCCGCCCGAAAACATTTTCATCATCTTGCGCATGTCGTCGAATTGCTTCATCAGGCGGTTCACTTCCACTATGCTGGTGCCGCTGCCTTCGGCAATACGTTTGCGGCGCGAGCCGTTGAGCAGGGCAGGATTTTCGCGCTCGGCTGGGGTCATCGATTTGATTTTGGCCTCGATGCCTTTGAATGCGTTGTCGTCTATATCAATGTCCTTCAGGGCTTTGCCCATGCCGGGTATCATGCTGGCCAAATCCTTGAGGTTGCCCATTTTTTTGAGCTGCTCGAGCTGCTGCATGAAGTCGTTGAAGTCGAACTTATTCTTTAGAATCTTCTTCTGCAACGTTTTTGCCTGCTCTGCATCGTATTGTTCCTGAGCGCGTTCCACGAGCGAAACGATGTCGCCCATGCCCAGTATGCGGTCGGCCATACGCTGGGGGTGGAACACGTCGAGCGTGTCGATTTTTTCGCCCATGCTCACGAATTTGATGGGCTTATCGACAACAGTGCGGATTGACAGGGCTGCACCGCCACGGGTGTCGCCGTCGAGCTTGGTTAGCACCACGCCATCGAAGTTGAGGCGGTCGTTGAACTCTTTGGCGGTGTTCACAGCGTCTTGGCCAGTCATCGAATCCACCACAAACAGAATCTCGTTGGGCGATGTGGCCTTTTTGATGGCCTCCACCTCCTGCATCATCTGCTCGTCGATGGCCAGTCGGCCAGCGGTATCGATGATAACCAGGTCGCGCCCCGACTGTTTGGCCTGCTTGATGCCCTCGCGGGCAATGCTTACGGGGTCTTGGCTGCCCTCGATGCTGAACACAGGCACGTTAATCTGCTGAGCCAGCACTTTGAGCTGGTTGATAGCGGCGGGGCGATATACGTCGCCTGCCACGAGCAGCGGATTTTTGCCCTTTTTGCTGCGCAGATGGTTGGCCAGTTTGGCGGTGAATGTGGTTTTACCCGAACCTTGCAGACCGGCTATGAGAATCACTGTTGGGTTGCCGCTCAGGTTCACGTCGGCGGCCTTGCCGCCCATGAGGGTGGCCAGTTCGTCGTGCACGAGTTTGGTGAGCAGCTGTCCGGGCTTTATGGCGGTTAGCACGTTCATGCCCAGCGCTTTTTGCTTCACATCGTCGGTGAACTGCTTGGCTATCTTGTAGTTTACGTCGGCATCGAGCAGCGCTTTGCGGATGTCTTTAAGCGTTTCGGCTACGTTGATTTCGGTAATCCGCCCTTCGCCTTTCAGTATTTTAAACGACCTCTCGAGCCGTTCTGTTAGGTTCTCAAACATCTGTGGTATAGGTGTTTATAGTGTATGAATTACATTTTTTCGGGTGCTTCGATTCCCAGCAACCATAGTGCGCGGCGTATAACCAGCCCCACCTGCTCCGACAGCACGAGTCGCAATTGCTGTATGCTGGCGTTGGTCTCTTTGAGTATGCTGTGGTCGTGGTAGAATTGGTTGTACTCATTGGCCAGGTCGTAGGCGTAGTTGGCCACCAAGGCCGGGTTGTGGGTTTGTGCCGATTGCTGTACGGTTTCGGGGAAGCGGTGTAACAGCTGTATCAGCTCCAACTCCTTGTCGGCAATGGGGCAATGCTCGGGCAGCTGGCTGTTGGTGTGCAGTCCCTGCGCGTGGGCGCGTTCGAGCACCGAGCAGATGCGGGCATGGGTGTACTGGATGAAAGGCCCTGTGTTGCCGTTAAAGTCGATGCTCTCTTTGGGGTTGAAGGTCATGCCGCTCTTGGGGTTCACCTTCAGTATGAAGTATTTGAGCGCACCCATGCCCACCATGCGGCTTATGTGCGCGGTGGTCTCGGGGTCTTGGGTGTTGGCTTTGCCCAGCTCTTGCGCCATTTGGGCGGCGGTTGATACCATCTCCTCAATCAGGTCGTCGGCATCGACTACTGTGCCCTCGCGCGATTTCATTTTGCCCTCGGGCAGATTCACCATGCCGTAGGAGAGGTGGTAGAGCTGGTCGCTCCAGGCGTAGCCTAAGCGTTTCATCACCAGTTTTAGCACTTGGAAGTGGTATTCCTGCTCGTTGCCCACCACATATATATGGTGTGCGAATTGCAGTTCGCGTTGGCGTTCTATGGCTGTGCCAATGTCTTGGGTCATGTAAACCGAAGTGCCATCGGCGCGGAGCAGCAACTTCTCATCGAGGCCCTCGCTGGTGAGGTCGATCCACACCGAGCCATCGTCGCGGCGGTAGAATACGCCATCGGCAAGTCCTTGTTGTACAACGCTTTTCCCCAGCAGGTAGGTGTTCGACTCGAAGTAGGTTTTGTCGAATTTGATGTCCATGGCGCGGTAGGTGGCATCGAATCCGTCGAGCACCCAGCCGTTCATGGTGCGCCACAGGTCGATGGTGGCAGCGTCTTTGGCCTCCCAGCGGCGGAGCGTTTCCTGCGCTTCGAGCATTATCGGGGCTTGAGCCTTGGCTTCGTCTTCGGTTTTGCCCTGCGATATAAGCTCTTGAATTTCAGCTTTATAGTGCTGGTCGAACTTCACATAGTAGTCGCCCACCAGATGGTCGCCCTTTTTGCCAGTCGATTGGGGCGTTTCGCCGTTGCCATAGCGCTGCCATGCCACCATCGATTTGCAGATGTGTATGCCACGGTCGTTCACCAAATTGACGCGGATTACGCGTTTGCCGCTCTTCTCGGTGATGCGCGATATTGATTCGCCCAGCAGGTTGTTGCGTATGTGCCCCAAGTGCAGGGGTTTGTTGGTGTTGGGCGACGAAAATTCAATAACGGTGGGCGCATCGTTGGGCTGTGGTTCTACGAATCCGTAGTTGGGCGTGGTGGCCATTTCGGTTAGCACGTTAGCCCAATACGATGGAGCAAGGGTGATGTTCAGAAAGCCCTTAACCACGTTGAACTCGGCCACCTGTGGGCAGTTGGCGGTTAGATGCTCGCCAATTTCGGTGCAGGTTTGCTCTGGTCCTTTGCGCGAGGCGCGTAGCAGCGGGAATGCAACAAGGGTGTAGTCGCCCTTGAACTCCTTGCGGGTGGTTTGTATCTGTAGCGGACTTTCGGCGGCCTGCTGGCCGTAAAGCGCAGCCACGGTGGTGGCTATGGCTTGCTGTAGGAATTGCTCGGTGGACATTTATATCTATTGGTGTTGCGCGTTTGGTTTAGAATAAATCTTTGCCCATGCAGCAGTTTTTGTATTTTTTGCCGCTACCGCAGGGGCATGGGTCGTTGCGGCCAGCCCTTATTTGAGCCACGGCGGGCGCGTTGCTGCGCTGTTGCTGCGGTGCGTTGGGCTGTGTGTTGTCGGTGCGGCTGGTTTGGTAGCCGCTCATGTCGGTGCGTTGGCGTTGCTGACGTGCTTCGTGTACGCGTTCGGCCAGCGCGGGGTCGAAGTAGGCCTTGGCCAGTATCGACACAATCTCGCGGTTGATTGTATCGACCATGGTCTCAAACAGTCCGCTCGACTCGAGCTTGTAGATGAGCAGCGGGTCTTTCTGTTCGTAGGTGGCGTTCTGCACGTTCTGCTTCAGCTCGTCCATCTCGCGTAGGTGCTCTTTCCAATGCTCGTCGATAACGCCCAGAATCACGGCCTTTGCAATGGAGCGGTTGATGTCGCGTCCGCCCGTCTCGAATGCCTTTTGGATGTTTGAGATGATGAGCATTTGATGCTGTCCGTCGGAAATGGGCACCTCTATGGTTTTATAGACATGCCCTTGATGGGTATATACCTCTTTAATAGAGGGGAACAGCTGCTTGGCAATGGTGTCGGCCTTGCGGTTGTAGGCCTCCAGGGCGGCACGGTAGAGCGCATCGGTCATCTGGTCGGATTTCATGCTCTCGTATTCCGACTGCGTGAAGGGGAGCTCTATTGAGAATAGTTTAATGGCTTCGAGGCCGAGCCCCTCGTAATCGCCACGGCCCAGTTCATTTACCATGCGGTGGCACACGGCGTAGAACATGTTGGCGATGTCGATGTCGAGGGCTTCGCCGTGCACGGCGTGGCGGCGGCGGGTGTAGATGGCCTCGCGCTGCCAGTTCATCACGTCGTCGTATTCGAGCAGGCGTTTGCGTATGCCGAAGTTGTTCTCCTCCACCTTTTTCTGGGCGCGCTCTATGGAGCGTGTAACCATTGAGTGCTGTATGGTTTCGCCGTCCTTCAGTCCGAGTTTGTCCATCACGTTGATGATGCGATCCGAGGCGAAGAGGCGCATCAGGTTGTCCTCGAGCGATACGTAGAACTGCGATGTGCCGGGGTCGCCCTGACGGCCCGAACGTCCGCGCAGCTGACGGTCCACGCGGCGGCTCTCGTGGCGTTCGGTGCCTATGATGGCCAAGCCGCCCGCCTCGCGGGTTTCGGGCGTTAGTTTGATGTCGGTACCACGGCCGGCCATGTTGGTGGCAATGGTAACGGTTTTGGGCTGTCCGGCCTCGGCTACAATCTCGGCCTCGCGCTGGTGCTGCTTGGCGTTGAGCACATTGTGCTTTATGCCGCGCAGGGTGAGCATCTTGCTCAGCAGCTCCGACACGTCAACCGAGGTTGTACCCACCAGTACGGGGCGGTTCTCCTTGGTGAGGCGTACAATCTCGTCAATCACGGCGTTGTATTTCTCGCGCTTGGTTTTATAGACGATGTCGTCCATGTCGTGGCGCACCACCGTTTTGTTGGTGGGAATCACCACAACGTCGAGTTTGTAGATGTTCCAAAACTCGCCCGCTTCGGTTTCGGCCGTACCGGTCATGCCCGAAAGCTTGTGGTACATGCGGAAGTAGTTCTGCAGCGTGATGGTGGCGAATGTTTGCGTGGCGGCCTCAACCTTAACGCGTTCCTTGGCCTCGATGGCTTGGTGCAGGCCGTCGGAGTAGCGGCGGCCTTCGAGAATACGTCCTGTTTGCTCGTCCACTATCTTCACCTTGTTGTCCATCACCACGTACTCCACGTCGCGCTCAAACATGGCGTAGGCCTTGAGCAGCTGGTGCACGGTGTGAACGCGCTCCGATTTGATGGCAAACTCGCGAATTAGGTCGTCCTTGCGGCTGAGCTTCTCGCTGTTGTCGATCTCCATGCGGTCTATTTCGGCAATCTCGCTGCCAATGTCGGGCAGAATGAAGAAGCGGGGGTCTTCGGCCGAGCTGGTGATCAGGTCGATGCCCTTGTCGGTGAGCTCCACCGAGTTCTGCTTCTCCTCAATCACAAAGAACAGGTCGTCGGTAACGATGTGCATGTTCTTGTTGTTCTCCTGCATGTAGAAGTTCTCGGTTTTGAGCAGGAGCGCCTTGTTGCCCTGTTCGCTCAGGTATTTGATGAGCGGTTTGTATTTGGGCATACCTTTGTGTGCGCGGAGTAGCAGCTTGCCGCCCTCCTCGTTTTTGCCTTCGGATATGAGTTTGCGGGCATCGGTGAGCAACTGTGTAACCAGCGCACGTTGGGCGTTTACGAGTTTTTCTACCTTGGGCTTATACTCGTCGAACATCTGTATGTCGCCGCGTGGTATGGGGCCTGAGATGATGAGCGGTGTACGGGCATCGTCGATCAGCACCGAGTCCACCTCGTCCACAATGGCGAAGTGCAGCTTGCGCTGTACCAGCTCTTCGGGCGAGCCCACCATGTTGTCGCGCAGGTAGTCGAAGCCGTATTCGTTGTTGGTGCCGTAGGTAATGTCGGCGTTGTAGGCGCGGCGGCGGGCATCGGAGTTGGGCTGGTGCTTGTCGATGCAATCGACCGATAGGCCGTGGAACATGAACACGGGGCCCATCCATTCCGAGTCGCGCTTGGCCAGGTAGTCGTTCACCGTAACCACGTGTACACCCTTGCCAGCCAGGGCGTTGAGGAACACGGGCAGCGTGGCCACAAGGGTTTTGCCCTCGCCGGTGGCCATCTCCGATATTTTGCCCTGGTGTAGCACGATGCCGCCAATGAGCTGCACGTCGTAGTGCACCATGTCCCAGGTTATTTGGTTGCCGCCGGCCATCCAGCGGTTTTGGTAGATGGCCTGGTCGCCCTCTATGCTCACAAAGTCTTTGGTAACAGCCAGTTCGCGGTCGAACTCGGTTGCCGTAACGCTAATGGTGCTGTTCTCGGTGAATCGGCGGGCGGTTTCCTTCATTATAGCGAAAGCATCGGGCAGCACCTGGTTCAGCACTTCTTCGGTGCGTGCGTCGATGTGTTTGGCCAGTTTTTCGGCCTCAGAGGCGAATTTCTCCTTATCGTCGTAGCTCACGCCGTCGGCTTCCATCTGCTCTTTGAGGTGGGCCAGGCGTTGCTCGTCGTCGGCGGTGTAGGCGCGTATTTGGGCTTTAAGCCCATCAACCCGTTGGCGCAGTTCATCGTGGCTGAGGGTGGTGTATTGTGGGTATGCCGACTTGATTTTGTCGAGTATGGGCAGCAGCTCCTTCATGTCGCGGCTGGCCTTGGTGCCGAACAGGGCGGCTATAAGGTTGTTTACTAGTCCCATTGGGCTTTGTATGTTTTTTTGAAATTTCGGTGCAAAGGTACAAAAAAAAGGCTATGTTGATGTGCGTTTTTTGCGCATCAATATGGAGAGGGTGAGGCAGAAATATGTGGTGGCTATATTAGTGTCGTCATTTCGACGCTTAGTTGGCCGCTTGGAAGCACCTCAAATCCCATGTTGCGTAGGTATTGGGTGTGATATGGATTTGGCGAAGTGGCCACAATGTGGGTATAGCCCAGCTGTTTGTATTTGTTGGCTACCCACATATACACGAACCGTCCGTTTTTGAAATCGCGATAGTCGGGCGTAACGTAGTCGAGCAGCACATCGATGCTATGTTTGTCCACCGGACGGGCAATAAAAACGCCCACCATCACCATGTTGCGTAGCACCATGTAGGTGTATATATCCGACGATGGTTGCAGCGCGAAACCGGGGTTGTGATGCTCGATGTCGTTTTTGTAGTAGGCCAAAAATCGCAGTATGTAGGGGTTGCTCTGCTGCACCTCGAGCATCTCAAAGGCATCCACATGCGTGTAGATTCGCAGCAGGTAGTACACATCGGTGCAAACAATCACGGCGTTGAGCAGGGCCACTGGCCACGAGTCAATCATCATGCCGTAGAATGCGAATAGCGCTGCGCCCACTAGGTTCACCCAGCGCAGACGCACAATGCTGGTTAGAAACATCGAAATGGCCACAATTGCCGAGGCGCAGTAGCCAATCCATTCGATTAGGGTAGGAGTCATTACGGTTTGTTTGCTGGATGATGTTACAAAGGTAATGTTTTTGTGTATATCAACAAAAAAAATGGCTGTTTTGGTATCGTTTTTTGGGATTATTTCATAACTTGCGCAATTGAATGAGCGTCATGAAAAACATAGATGATATTGACCGTCAGTTGCTTGATATACTGCAGGACAACAGCCGTATCACCATTAGGGAACTATCGGAGCGGCTCAATCTGAGTACCACTCCCATTCACGAGCGTATTAAGAAACTGGAGCGTAATGGTTTCATTAAGGGGCATATAACTCTGCTCGATGCGGCAATGGTAGGCTGTAGCCTTACGGCTTATGCCATGGTTACGCTCGAGAGCCATTCGCGCGATGTGATTGACCGTTTTGGGCGCGATGTGGCTCAAATACCCGAGGTGATGGAGTGCTACTATGTTTCTGGTTCGTGGGACTATCTGCTAAAGGTGCAGTGTCGCGACATGGACGCCTACCACAAGCTGGTGGTGGAGAAGTTTTCGCAGCTGCGCATACAGCAACTTCACACCGTGTTTGTGATGTCGGAAACCAAACTTACCCACAAACTGCCCATTTTATAGGGTCTATATCTATGCCTCGTTTTACTTTCGGAATCAAAAGATTGGTAGAGCGAGCTGGTATCTTTTTGTGTCAATATAACCCCCAAAAAATATATCATCATGCGTAAAACAAGCACAATGCTGGCCATCGCCGTGCTATCGGCGGGATTGGCTGGCTGCTCAAAGAGCAAAGGCCCTGAGGGCGATTGGCGCGGCGAACTCCAGCTGGAGGGGCAGGCGCTCGAACTAGTTTTCCACATCGCCCCGGCCGATGGCGGATACACCGCCACGTTCGACCTGCCAGCGCAAGGCGCTATGGGCATCCCCTGCGATGCGGTAACCCTCGAGGGCGACCAGCTTAGCCTGCAGAGCCAGGCCGCTCAGCTAACCTATAAAGGTAAGCTCGCCGAGCAAAGCATCGAGGGTAGCATTGTCATGGGCGGGCAGGAGTATCCGCTCACCCTCAGCCGCTACGAGAAGCCGCTGCCCGGCAACCCCAAGCTGGTGTCGACCGACAAGGAATTGGCTGCCTTGGCCGCCATCGATCCCGAGTCGAACTACAAGTACAAGGTGGCCGACTACTTTGCAAGGCCCAAATCGTCGAGCTTTCAGCTCTCGCCCGATGGCAAGCACCTGTCGTACCTGGAAAAGGCCGCCGATGGTAAGCGCCACGTGTACGTGAAGAACACCCAAACCGACGAGGTTAAGCTCGCCGTTGAGGAGAAGAACGAGCCAATAAAGGGCTACGGCTGGATCAACAACGAACGCTTAGTCTATATGATGGACCAAGGCGGCAACGAGAACTATCACATCTACGCCGTTAACATCGACGGCACCGACCAGCGCGACCTCACACCGTTCGAGGGCGTAAAGGCCAGCATCGAGAGCTTGCTCCGTGAGCAGAAAGATTACATCATTGTGAGCATGAACCGCAACAACCCGCAGGTGTTTGAGCCCTACAAGCTCAACGTGGTTACGGGCGAGCTCGAACAGCTCTTCGAGAACACCGACCTCGAAACACCCATAATGGGCTACGAGTTCGACCGCACGGGTCAATTGCGTGCCTATGGCAAACTGCGCAACGGCGTGATGCTTGAGATTTACTATAAAGACTTGAGCACCGGGCAGTTTAATAAGATAGTGGAGGTGGACCAGATTAAAAATGAGAATTTTGGCATAGTTGCGTTCAACTACGCCTCCAGCAATCCCAACGAGGCCTATATTTACACGAACATCAATAGCGACAAATCGCGCTTAGCCCTCTACGATTTACAGAAGAATCGTATCATACGCGAGGTGTTCAGCCACCCCGACTACGATGCGTCGGGTCTGAGCCTCTCCAAGAAGCGCGGCTACGAGCTCGACTACTACTCCTACGAGGGTGACCGCTACACCATTGTGCCCGTGAGCGATACCTACAAGCGCTGGCACGAGCTCATGCAGCAGCAGTTCGGCGACAAGGAATTTAACATAGTTGGACACGATGACGACGAGAATAAGTTGCTCATGTTGGTTCAGAGCGACCGTTTCTATGGTGCCTACTACGAGTTCGACACGCAAACGCAGAAGTTCAAGATGCTCTACGAGCTTATGCCCCAGCTCCGCGAGGACGACATGGCCGAGATGCGTCCCATCAGCTTCAAGAGCCGCGATGGCCTCACCATTCATGGCTATATCACCCTGCCCAAGGCAGCCATCGAGGGCAAAAAGGTGCCCATGGTGGTTAATCCCCATGGTGGTCCGCAGGGAATACGCGATAGTTGGGGGTTCAATCCTGAAACTCAGCTGTTTGCAAGCCGTGGCTATGCTACACTACAGGTGAACTTCCGCATATCGGGCGGCTACGGTAAGGAGTTCATGCGTTCGGGTTTCAAGCAGATTGGTCGCAAGGTGATGGACGATGTGGAGGACGGTGTGCGCTACGTGATTGAGCAGGGCTGGGTCGATCCGAGCAAAATAGCCATCTACGGCGGCAGCCATGGCGGCTATGCCACCCTGATGGGCCTGGTGAAAACCCCCGACCTCTATTGCTGTGGTATCGACTACGTGGGCGTTTCGAATATATTCACCTTCATGAACACCATGCCCGAATACTGGAAGCCCTACCTCGAAATGGTGAAGGCCATTTGGTACGACCTCGACAACCCTGAGGAGGCTGTCATCGCTCGCGAGGTGTCGCCGGTGTATCAAATCGACAAAATCACAAAGCCGCTCTTTGTGGTGCAGGGTGCCAACGACCCCCGCGTTAATATCGACGAGAGCGATCAAATTGTGGCGGCACTGCGTGCTAAGGGCTTCAGTGTTCCCTACATGGTGAAATACAACGAGGGCCACGGCTTCTACCGTGAGGAGAACAAACTCGAGCTCTACCGCTGCATGCTCGGTTTCTTGGCTCAGCAGTTCGGCAAGTAGTAAAACCGTTGCACTAACAAATCAAAAACCCCGAAGTTGTTATGCTTCGGGGTTTTTTGTGTGAATTTATGAGCCTAAACCTTACTTCAGCATGGCCACAGCTTTTGCTATGCGGTCTATGGCCTGACGCAATTTGTCGTCGGCGGTGGCGTATGATAGGCGCAGGTAGCCCTCCAGGCCGAAGGCCGAGCCGGGTACTGTGGCCACATGTGCTTGGTTGAGCAGGAACATGGCCAGGTCGGCGGAGTTGCTTATTTTTTGGCCGTTGCACGATTTGCCAAAGAAGTGCGACACCTCGGGAAACAGATAGAACGCGCCCTGAGGTACGTTGAGTCGGAAGCCTTCAATCTTGCCCAAACCTTCGAGCATCAAATCGCGGCGACGTTGGAATGCGGCACGCATCTCCTCGCTCGAGCTGCCGTTGAATGCGGCAACCGCTGCCTTTTGCGAGATGGAGCATACGCCCGAGGTTTGCTGTCCCTGCAATTTTTTGCAGGCGTTGGCTATCCATTTGGCCGAGGCTGTGAAACCGATGCGCCAGCCCGTCATGGCATAGCCTTTCGACACACCGTTGACGATTACTACGCGGTCGCGCAGCTCATCGAACTGGGCAATGCTCTCGTGGCGTCCCACAAAGTTTATGTGCTCATAGATCTCGTCGGCCAGCACAATGATGTTGGGGTGTTTAACCAGCACATCGGCCAAGGCACGGAGTTCGTCGCGGGTGTAAACGCTGCCAGTGGGGTTTGAGGGCGAGCAGAGCATCAGCACGCGGGTTTTGGGCGTGATGGCGGCCTGCAGCTGCTGGGGTGTAATCTTAAAATCCGACGAAAGGTCGGTTTCGATTATCACGTTGCGACCCTCGGCCAGCTTCACCAGCTCGGTGTAGCTCACCCAGTAGGGGGCTGGCACAATCACCTCGTCGTCTTTGTCAACCAGGCACATTAGCACGTTGCTTAGGCTGTGCTTGGCACCCGCCGACACCACAATTTGGTCGGGGGCATAGGTTAGCCCGTTCTCGCGTTTGAGTTTGCCCACAATGGCCTCGAGCAAATCCTTGTAGCCAGGCACGGGCGTATAGAACGAGTAGTTGTCGTCAATGGCCTTTTTGGCCGCCGCTTTTATGTGGTCGGGCGTGTTGAAATCGGGCTCGCCCACGCTAAGGCTGATAACATCGATGCCCTGAGCTGCCAGCTCGCGGGCTTTTTGGGTCATGGCCAAGGTCTGCGACTCTTCAAGGGCAACTATTCTGGCCGAAACTTTCTCCATATCAGTTGTTTAGTTAAAAATGGAACATCGTTTTTGACCCCTCAAAGGTACTATATTTTATATCGGTGTAGTCTGAAATCTGCAAAACTTTTGCTTGGTATGTCTCTAAATCGGCCTAAATTGCTAAATTTGCATTGTAAGCCCTAAAACAATAAAGTATATTTACATTCCGAATATGATATTTGCCGACATTCTGAAAATTGTGCTGCCCGCGCTGCTGGTGTTCCTTGCGGGATACCTTGCCCTGTGGGCAATGTTGCGCAACGAGCGCGAACGCCGCAAGGCCGAACACGCCTACAATGTATCGAAAACAACGCTGCCGCTACGTTTGCAGGCCTACGAGCGGCTTATTCTGCTGCTCGAGCGTATATCGCCCGAAAGCATTATGGTGCGCCTTAGCCGTAGCGGCATGACGGTGGCCGAGCTGCAAACCGCTCTGATTGCCACCATCAGGGCCGAGTGGGAGCATAATCTATCGCAGCAAATCTACGTGGGCAAGGAGGCTTGGGACTTGGTGCGCAACGCTAAGGAGAGCATGGTGCACATAGTGAATCTATGCGCCGAGAAGTTGCCGCCCACCGATCCCGCGCTATCGTTGAGCCAGGTGGTGATTGATGCCGTGCTGAATCTCGATGTGAACCCCATCTCGCAGGCCGCTGATGGTCTGAAACGTGAGGTGATTGATTTGTTGAACTGATTGATTTATAGGTGTATATGATAGATGTAAAACTACAACAATTGGCCGACAGCCTGGAGTGGCTGTGCAACGCGGGTTTCCGCATGAAACAATGCGGCAAAAATATCTACATCGACCCGTGGAAACTCACCGAGCCCGACCGAGCCGACTTGGTGCTAATCACCCATAGCCATTTCGACCATCTCGACCCTGAGTCGTTGCGGCTCATTGTGCATGAGCAAACCACTATTGTTTGCCCCACCGAGAGCGTATCGAAAGCACGCGAACTGGGTATTGGCGCAGTGTTGCCTATTGCAGCCGGTCAGCAGATTCGTTGGGAGGGCATAAACATCGAGGCAGTGCCAATGTATAATACCCAAAAACCGCAGTTCCATCCCAGGGCCAATGGCTGGGTGGGTTATGTGCTTGAACTCGACGGTCTGCGCCTCTACCATGCTGGCGACACCGAGCGTACGCCCGAAATGGCCAATGTTGCCTGCGATTTGGTGCTGATGCCGCTTGGGCAAACCTATACCATGAACTCGGTTGATGAGGCCGCGCAGTGCGTTATTGACACCAAGGCGCGTATGGCCATACCCATGCATTTCGATGTGCACGAGAGCCAGCCAGGCGATTCCGAACGCTTTGCGCAGCTGCTCAGCGGCCATGCCGAGGTGGTTATAAAAAAGCCGCTCATAGCGCATATCAAGGATCAATAGCGCATTTTGGTATATGTTTTGAAGCGAATGCGCATCAGCAAATAAATTTCCATTTCGATATGAATAGACTAATTGCCGCTGCCCTGCTCGTTTTGATGGGCAGCACCATTTGCGGTCAAACCAAGCAGCCTGTAGCGTTAGAGGTTAAATCTACGCCCAAGAGTGTAACCGTCTTTTTCAACAATGCTCAGGTAACGCGTCGTGGGCAGGTGAGCTTGCCCTCGGGCGAAACTACTCTGCGATTCAGCCGCCTGTCGCGATTCATGCAGTACAATTCGGTGCAAATACAATGCCCAACGGGCATCACGGTGCATTCGGTTACACCGCAGCACAATAGGCTCACCGAGTTGGAACCGTCGGCCGAAGAGGCCGAAATGCAGCAACAAATCGATGCGGTTGCTGAAAGGCTTGCAGCCGAGGAAACCAGGTTGCGCATTGTGCAGGAGAACATCGCATTTATGCACGATAATCGGCAGGTGGCGGGTAAGGGGCAAGCCCTGACAGTTGCCGCCCTAAAGGAGTCGGCTGCGTTCTACAATGCACAAATTAGCGAGTTGCTAACGCAGGAACAGCTGATTCAGAAGCGCATAGCCGATTTGAAGCAGCAAAAATCCAAACTCGAAGAGCAGATAAAACCCCTAAAAAAATCGCGAAGCGCCAGCACCGATGTGCTTGTTCGGGTGAGTGCCAGCACGGCCATGAGCGCTACTTTTGAGTTGAGCTACATTGTGAGTGCGGCCAGCTGGTCGCCCTGCTACGACATCCGTATGAATAGTGTTAACAAACCCATACAAATGGTGTATAAGGCTAATATACAGCAAAATACGGGTGAGGATTGGGAGCGCGTAACGCTACGACTTTCGTCGTCGGATCCGCGCCAGAACGGCAATGCGCCAGAACTGTCGCCCCGTAGGTTACGTTTCTACGAGCCTGTGGTGCGCAACACGCGCTACATGGCCAAAGCATCGGCTCAAACCATGGAGAGGAGCATGGTTTTGATGGATGAGGCTGTCGCCGATGCGGAAGAGGCCGATAATGCCGTTGCATTGGGTGCTGCCGTGCATCCATCGTTCACTGTGAGCGATGGCGCAGCGGGGCAAACAGCGCTGGAGTTCACTGTGAGCCAGCCATACACCATCATGTCGGGCGGCGACAGGCTAACCGTTGAGATGATGGACATCAATTTGCCGGCCACCTACGAGTATAGGTGTACGCCCAAAATCAATACCAACGCCTATCTCATGGCGCACGTAACGCAGTGGGAGCAGTATAATCTGCTCAGTGGGCCAGCCAATGTGTTCTTTGAGAACACTTTTGTGGGCAGCACTTCCATCGATGCAAACACCGCCGACACCCTCAAACTATCACTGGGCATCGATAAGAGCATTAGCGTAATCCGAGAGAAAACCAAGGATTTTACCGATAAGCAGGTGCTCGGTTCAAAGCGCGAGGTGCAGCGCGGATGGCGTATAGTTGTGAAGAACAACAAGCAGCAGCGCATCAACATCACCGTGTTCGACCAAATACCGCTTTCTACGCATCAGGACATCGTAGTGAGTTCGCATAAGTCGGTGGGCGGCAGTCTGAACGACTCCACTGGCGAACTGCGCTGGAATTTCGATGTGGAGCCAGGTGCGAAGCGTGAAGTGGATTTCAACTATACGGTTAAATATCCAAAGAACAAGCGCATAGAGGGAGGTCTCGATTAGCATTGGGCTACGTTTAGTTGTTGAAAACCTATTGCACCGCAAACTTCAGTTTTACAGAGGTTTGCGGTGTTTTTTTGTATTTATAGAGGTTTTATGTGCATAAATTTTGAATTTTATCGAACTTTACCTGTTTTGCATCAGTAGTATAACTGAAAATAGTTTCAAAGATATGATTTTCTATTTCAGCGGAACGGGCAATTCTCGTTGGGTTGCCCGTGGATTGGCGCAGCACTTGTCCGAATCAACTTTGGTTGACATTGCTGCAGCGCTCCGAGCCAAACAGCACGATTTTAGCCTTCAGCCTACTGAAATGCTGGGCTTTGTGTTTCCCATACATTCGTGGGGCATACCTCCGTTGGTGCGGAGCTTTGTAGATTCGCTTAAAATCAGCGGATACGCGCAGCAGCGCGTGTTTGGCGTGTTCACATGCGGCGACGAATGTGGCTATAGCAATATCGATTTCAAACGCCTAATATCAGCAAAAGGATTGACTTGTAGGCATATCTATTCGGTGCAGATGCCCAACACCTATATATGTATGAGCGGTTTCAAGCTCGATACGCCTGAACTTGAGACGGCCAAGATGGTTCGGGCCGAGGTGGACGTGCAGCGCATTTCTGATGCGTTGCGGGCCGATAGTCCCATACAGCAGTATCATCAGGGACGATACAACTTCTTGAAATCTAGATTGATATATCCTGGTTTTATTCGCTTTGCCATGGATTCACGTCCGTTTCGTGTGGATGAGCGATGCGTATCGTGTGGACGCTGCGAACGCAGTTGCCCAACGGGCAATATAACCCTCGATGCTCAGAACCGTCCGCAGTGGGCGCGACATTGCGTGCAGTGCTTGGCTTGCCTGCATCACTGCCCCACTCAGGCCATCGACTATGGAAAGCATACCCAGGGCAAAGGTCGCTACACGCGTTTTGCCAGCGATACGGACGGAAAGTAGGGGCTCCTAAGTGCTATATTTGCGTGATATGGAAATGCGGCAAACTTTCTTGGGTATAGGCTCGTCGCAGGGCATACCAGTGGTGGCCTGTGGCTGTGCCACCGGGTGAAGATTATGATGAGTATTCGAGAAAAGATTGGTGTTTTAGCAGTGCTATTTGTAGTGTGTTACATGATGATTCTGGTTATGATATACCTGCCATAAAGGAGGCCAATAAGGAGCGAATAATACGATTTTTCAAGGTAATTGAGAATTTGAGAAATGTCCCCCCTGCTGATTATAAAATAGTCTTACAGCAGGCAATAGACGATTTGTGAGAAATGCGTAAATACCATTCAATGAACTAATATTAGCAAAATCAAGCGAAGCGAGCCTTTTGACCCGCTTCGTTTGCTATGCTGTAATGCCTATGGTTACATTCCGCACTCCTCAATGGCTGTCTGGTGGTCGTCCTCGGTGATGGTGTATTCAAAGGTTAGATTGCCATCCCAGTTGTAGTTGTCTAATACTAATGGACTTCTTGTTTGTTTGGTGTTATAAAGATTATAAACGAGGCAACTTCCATCAGAAAAATTTATTGTAACGTTATGTTTTAATATTTCTTTGGGGTCGATGTTTGACACTTCAGAATCTACATCACTGCATTGTATTCCGTTGCCCCGAAATTCAAAATATTCATTTGGTGCAATTTTTCGAAAACCAAAATATGAGTGCGCAGCTATAAATTCTATGCTATCCGAGCATTCATTTTTTATTTTAAAATTAGGATTTTGCCAGCAATCTGTTTGGCAAGCTGATAGTAAGCCTAATAAAAAAAGGAAGTTTATTATTTTCTTCATGGTTGAGGTGTTTTATGGATTATCGTTTAATGCAGAAATAGTTCCAAATTTATTCAAATAAAGGTATTTCCCAGTCAACAGCCTCAATTCCATGCTGTTCAAGGTAGGTGTTGGCTTTGGAGAAGTGTTTGCAACCTAAAAATCCACGCGAGGCCGATAGAGGCGATGGATGCGCGGCTTTTAGTATGCAGTGTTTGGTGTCGTCAACTAGTGTGGCTTTCGATTGTGCGTAGTTGCCCCAGAGCATAAAAACCACGTGCTGCCGTTGTTGTGCCACAGCGGCTATGGCCGCATCGGTGAATTGTTCCCGGCCATGTTTTTGGTGCGAGCCAGCGCTGTCGGCGCGTACTGTGAGCGTGGCGTTGAGCAGTAGCACGCCCTGCTGCGCCCATCGCACCAGATGCCCGTGCGAGGGAGGCGTAATACCCAAATCGACTTGCAATTCCTTGTAGATGTTGCGCAGCGAGGGCGGTATGGTTAGGCCGCGTTGTACCGAAAAACATAGGCCGTGCGCCTGGTTGGGGCCATGGTAGGGGTCTTGTCCCAAAATCACCACCTTAACCTGGTCCAGTGGCGTGCGTTTGAATGCTTCAAACACCTGGTGCTCAGGGGGGTATATTGTGTGTTTGGCGCGTTCGTTGGCCACAAAGTCCATTAGTTTGGCAAAATAATCCTGCGTAAACTCGTTGGCCAAAGCGGCTTCCCAACTTGGGCTAATTTGCAGGTTCATGGTCTTATTCGTTTGACGCTTTGCGTTTTGCACCGCTGCGTGGTTTGTGGTTGGTTGGGCTGCTCACAACGTATTCGGCCAAAAAGTTTTGCGTTGAGCGGTATAGGTTCTTGCGGGCATCGCGGTTTATACGTTCCATGGCCTGTATCAGTTCGCGCACATCGGAGCGATGGGTGTCGTGCTCATATTGGCAGCGTTTCACTTCGGTGGGGAACTCCTTAGCGGCGGCGTAGTTGCGCAGCTCGGTGTCGTGGCATGTGGTGAGCGGGCGGATTAGCTCCAACGTGCCATCGAACATCGATAGTTTGGGCGGTATGGAACTAATTGAGGCGTGGTTAATCATGTTCATGAGCAGCGTCTCAATTGTGTCGTCCATGTGGTGTCCGAGGGCTAACTTATTGCACCCCACTTGGTTGGTGGTGGCAAATAGCATCTTGCGGCGTTTCCAGCTACAGATAAAACAGGCTGGCTTGCGGTCGTTTGGGTCATACTGCACGTCGATGGTGCGCAGGTGGAACTGAACGCCATGCTCATCGCAGTAGCGCTGCATGAATGCGGTGTCGGCGCGATAGTCCATGTCTGTGCCTGCACGTGGCATGCGTGTAGGCTAAAATCCATTGGCAGGGTGCGTCGGCAATGCACCAGCAGGTCGAGCAGCGAGTAGCTGTCCTTGCCGCCCGATAGCCCCACCATCACGCGGTCGCCCTCGCAGATTAGCCCATACTCGTAGATGGCTCGGGTTACCCTGCCCTCTATTTTTTTGATTATGTATGGCTGCGGCATCTATTCCAAATAGGTGTAGCCGTATAGCCCCGAGCGGTAGTTAGTCAGGAATTCCTTGCCCTCTTTGGCCGAAATCAGTCCCTCGCGCACCGAGTCGGTTACCCAAGTCTCCAGCGAGCGCACTAATTTTTTGGGGTTATATTGTACATACTCAAGCACATCGGCTACGGTTTCACCGTCAATAATTTGGTCAATTTCATAGCCCGTATCGTTCACCGACACGTGTACAGCGTTTGTATCGCCGAATAGGTTGTGCATATCGCCCAAAATCTCTTGGTATGCACCCACAAGGAATACGCCGATGTAGTACGAATCGTTCGATTTTATGGCATGCACGGGCAGGAATTGCGATGAGTTTTTGGTGGTGATAAAGTTGGCTATCTTACCATCCGAGTCGCAGGTGATGTCCTGCAGCGTGGCAGAGCGTGTGGGTTTCTCGTTGAGCCGCTGTATGGGCATAATTGGGAACACCTGGTCAATTGCCCAGTGGTCGGGCAACGATTGGAATAGCGAGAAATTGCAGAAATATTTGTCCGACAGCAATTTCTGTAGCGAGCGAAGTTCTTCGGGAGCGTGTTTCATTTGTCCCGCAATCTTGTTCACCTCGTGGGCCACGCCCCAAAAAAGTCGCTCTATTTGGGCGCGGGTTTTTAGGTCGAGCAGGCCTAGGCTGAACAGGTCGAGGGCTTCTTCGCGTATCTGCTGCGCATCGTGCCAGGTTTCGAGCATACGGGGCTGATTGAGCTGCTCGCGTAGGTTGTAGAGCTCTTTGGTGAGTTCGTGGCTATCTTCGGGCAATTCCTCGTCGTCGTCCCAGTTGGGCGTGGAGGTGGTTTCTAGCACCTCAAAAATAAGTACCGAGTGGTGAGCCGACAGCGAACGTCCCGACTCGGTGATGATGTTGGGGTGGGGCAGACCATTTTTGTCGCTTGCATCAACCAGCGCAAACACCGAGTCGTTCACATACTCCTGAATGGAGTAGTTTACGCTGCTTTCGCTGCTGCTTGAGCGGGTGCCATCGTAGTCAACGCCCAAACCTCCGCCAATGTCAACAAATTCAATGTTGAAGCCCATTTTGTGCAGCTGCACGTAGAACTGCGAGGCTTCGCGAAGTGCAATTTTTATGCGACGTATTTTGGTAACTTGGCTGCCTATGTGGAAATGCACCAGTTTCAGGGCTTCGCGCATACCGTTTTCTTCCATATAGCGTAGGGCTTCGAGCAGTTCGCTGGAGGTGAGGCCGAACTTGCTCACATCGCCGCCCGAATCCTCCCACTTGCCGCTGCCGCTGCTGGCCAACTTTACGCGGATGCCCAAATTTGGCTGTATTTTCAGACGTTGCGCCACTTTGGCAATCAGGCGCAACTCGTTCATCTTCTCAACCACAATAAAAATCTTGCGTCCCATTTTCTGCGCCAGCAAGGCCAGTTCTATGTAGTTTTCGTCCTTATATCCGTTGCAGATTATGAGCGATTCGCTGGTGGGGTTGCTGGCTATCACGGCGTGCAGTTCGGGCTTCGAGCCTGCCTCTAAGCCGATGTTGAATTTCTTGCCGTGGTTCACAATTTCCTCAACCACTGGGCGCATCTGGTTCACTTTTATGGGGTAGATTATGAAATTCTGCCCCTTGTAGCCATACTCCTCGGCGGCCTGTTTGAACGAGCGCGACATGCCCTCAATGCGGTCGTCCAATATGTCGGTGAAGCGCACCAGCATTGGGGCCGACACATCGCGCACCTGGAGCTCGTCCACCAGCTCGCGTAGATCCACCGCAGCCCCTTTTTTCTTTGGGGTTACGGATATATTGCCCTTCTCGTTAATGGAGAAGTAGTTGATGCCCCATCCGTTGATGTTGTAAAGCTCGGCTGAGTCGTCGATGCACCATTTTCTCATCGTTCGTGTTTGTATTGGTGGTTAACGTTACGGTTATCCCTATAGGGACGTTATTTTAGGCCACGAAGTTACGGCCTTATTGAGGATATTGCAAATGTTGAACGAAAATATCCGCAATATCCGCTCAAATGGCTACCTTTGTGGCAATTTCGTTTTTATGCGTATAGCCCCCAACATATCTCGTTTGCTGATGTTTGCGCTGTTGTTGATGCCCTTGCGGCTTCATGCGCAGCTTAACAAGGCCTATTTTTTCTATAAAGGCGAGGAGTTTATGTCCAAGGGGCAATATAGCCGTGCCTTGCCCTACTTCAATACGCTCATCGGTATCGACTCCACCTTGGCCGAGGGCTGGTTTTTGCGGGGAGTGGCCAAGCTCAACCTCGGCGATGTGCACGGTGCACTGTC
>JAFWUG010000050.1 GCA_017524185.1 Bacteroidales bacterium | reverse complement strand
CATTCGGCTCATGTTGAACATGCCGTTGAATTGCAGCGCGGCGAATTCATCGTAGGTATCCACCCAATGCCCCGTTGCTGGGTCAAACTCCAGCACATCGGGTATCGTGGGCTGGCTCAGGTCGAGCCGCAGGGTGTCGCGGCTCCATGCTGTGCCCATGGTAATTAGGCATAGCAACAAAAGCAATAATCTTTTCATAATCAGATATTTAGATTAACAATAAAAAACAAGTTTCGACATATCGCCCCCTTACCCCCAGCGGGCAATAACCCCGCTGGGACAACAATCTGAGACTAAAATTACGTTTGTGGGTGGGCTACATCTTCACAAAACGGCGCGTTATGCAGCCCTGCGAACCGCAGAGGCGAAGGGTATATACTCCAAATGGTAGGTGCTGCAAATTGAGCGTAAGCTTATTTTGCCCCACATTGCTACTATATACCAGCTGTCCCGTGGCACTATACACCTCGACCTGGGTAAAAGGAGCAGTGCCGCTCACCTGCAACACACCGCTGCTAGGATTGGGATACAGGCTTACCTGTTCGGCCAGCATGGTAGGAACGGCGGTGGCATCGAGCACGATGAGCTGCAGGCGCACGGTGCTGTCGCAGCCCTGTGAGCTTTGCAGGTAGAGCATGTGCACCCGTGAGTTCTGGGTTTGGTTGGCCGTCAGGCTAAAACCATTGCGGCTGTATCCCGCACCGCGCACCACGCTGTCGGAGAGCTGCATAGCGTACACAGGATTCACCTTTAGGTCGAGCATCACTATACTATCGCAGCCGCAGGCCGCACCGCCTGCTATAGTGTGGGTGTATAGCCCCGTTTCCGAATAGTGCTGCCCATTCCATGTAATACCGCTGCACACAGTATCATAAAGCGTGTAGTAGGAAGGCTGTAGCAACGTCAAGCTGAGCGTAACTATGCTATCACAGCCTGCTGCCGATGTCAGTACTTCGGTGTACTGCCCACTGGCGGTGTAGTTGTTTCCCTCCCAGGTGTAGCTCTCGCAGGCGGTTTGGGCAAAAGCTACATCATACTCAGGGTGTATGGTAAGATTGAGCCGCACCGTGCTGTCGCAGCCATAGGTGGCAATTTGCTGCCCGCTGGCAGTATATGTGTTACCGCCGTGATGGTAGCTACCGCAAACGGTTACATCCTTCTCTATGAGCTGCGGCTGAGCGATGGTAAGATGCAGCGTTACGGTGCTATCACAACCTGCGCGGGTGCGTAGCACCTGCTGGTAGTCGCCGCTCTCAGTATAAGCTTTGCCATTCCACCAGTATGCACCGCAGGCAGAGGCTGTAAACTCGTGATTTACAGGGGTATTTATCATCAAATTGAGCGTTACAGTGCTATCGCAACCGCCCACCGAGTGCAAAGTTTTGGTGTACGACCCGCTCTCGGTATAGGTATCGCCCTCCCAAGTGTAGCTACCGCAGGCCGTAGCCTCTACGGTGCTGGCAAACTCGTTCACTATGGTCAACTTCAGCGTTACGGTGCTATCGCAGCCCATGGGGGTAACAAATTTTTGGGTAGCAGTGCTCGATTTGGTATATGTATTCCCATACCATGTGTAGCTACCACAGGCAGTAACGCTGAGCGTTTGGTTTATGGAGTTTATGGTAAGCCTCAGCGTAACGATGCTATCGCGCCCATCGTTCGCCGTGTACTCTTTCCGATAAACCCCCGAAGCCCAATACATCTCCCCATCCCATTCGTAGCCAGTGCAGCTCGTAGCAGATGCGCTGAACTCATAGAATATAGGTGGCACTATAGTCAAATTGAGCCGCACAATGCTATCGCAACCGCCTACTGTTGTTCCTGCAAATACGTACTGCCCCGATTGGCTGTACATCTTTCCGCCAAACTCATACTGCGTATTGGCCGTAATATTGAGTTCCTGCTCTATGGCATCGTTGCTGATGGTTAGGTTGAGCGTAACTACGCTATCGCAACCGCCCACCGAGGTTAGTGTCTTGGTGTATGTGCCGCTCTGAGTGTAGGTGTCGCCCTCCCAAGTGTAGCTGCCGCACGCCGTAGCCTCTACGGTGCTGGCAAACTCGTTCACTATGGTCAGGTTGAGCGTAACAATGCTATCGCAACCGCCTGTCATGCCGAATGTTTTGGTGTACGACCCGCTCTCGGTGTAGGTGTCGCCATGCCAAGTGTAGCTACCACAGGCCGCCACATCGATGATGGTATCATAAGCTGCTGGCACTATGGTCAGGTTGAGCGTAATTACGCTATCGCAGCCATTTGCCGTTTTGAACTTTTTGGTAAATGTCCCGCTCCTCGTATAGGTAGAGGTCCCTAGCTTATACCGCTTGCAAGCCACCACATCGAGCGTCAGAGCTGCTGGTTCATTTATCGTCAGGTGCAGCGTGGCTATGCTATCGCAGCCGTTGGCGGCAGCGTTGGGGTAGATGTGCGTGTACGAGCCGCTCTGGGTGTAGTCCACGCCATCCCAAGCATAGCTGCCACATACCGTAGCGCTGAACTCATGCTCCGCTGGCTCAACAAATCCTAAGTGCAACGTAACGGTGCTGTCGCAACCCAGAGCCGAGGCGAACGTACGGGTGTACTGCCCTGCCTTGGTGTAGGTTTGTCCCGCCCAGGTGTAACTATTGCCACAGGCCATGGCCTGCACGTGGGTGCTGGTCGATGACCCCATATCAAGGTTGAGCGTAACCACACTATCGCAACCGCCCACCGAGGTGAGCGTCTTAGTGTATGTACCGCTTTCGGTATATACCGAGCCCTCCCACTCGTAGCTACCATCGCATAGGGTTGCATTCACCGTCTGCTCGTAGCTATTTACAATATTCAAGCGCAACGTAACGGTGCTATCGCAACCACACACCGAGCGCAAGGTTTTGGTGTATGCACCGCTCTCGGTGTAAGTATCGCCATGCCACGTATAGCTACCGCAGGCGGTAAGAGATTTTTCGATGTTGTATATGGGATTGAGCGTTAAATGCAGCGTTACGGAGCTATCGAGCCGAGCCTTGCTCATCAAGGCGTGATAATAATCGCCGCTGGCGGTATAGGTTTTGCCATTCCAGGCGTAGCTGCTACCGCACAGAGTTACAGTGTCGTAGCCGCCCAGCATGTTCCAGTCCAATGCGCCCTGCACCTCGGTGCTGGTTTCGCCCAGCCAGCCAGCCTCCTGATTCAGGCCCGTGAACACCTTCACAAAATGTATCTCATCCAAATCGACATGATTACCATCGGCATCAACTGCCCAATCGAGCTTCAAATTAGAATACTCCGAGGTGTTCAACTCATTATCGGCATATCCCCATGGCAGGCAGTAGAGCACCCAGTAGGTGCCCTTTCCGCTCTCGTCAATGGCATTGTTGGCCAGCTTAGTGCCCTCAAATACCATGGTGCTCTCATCGAGCCACAGCGGGTAGTAGGGCTGCGAATGGAACTGATTGGCATGCACAGCCCCCGCTGCTCCCTGATTGTCGGCCCACGGCACATCCTGCGCCTTGCTCATATCGGACGGGCGGGTGTAGGTGATGCGGTAGTTGTGCACGGTTTGCGGCTTGTTGTACTCGCTGCCTGCCAGCTCGTACCACGGATCGTCGGGCAGACCGTTGCCGTTGGCATCGCGGCTCACCATCACAATGCCCGGCTCGGCGCTGCCGCCCTTGGGGGCATTGGGATTGGGGTTTGCATTGGCGTAGAACGAATTGCCCAAAACCTTCAGGTTGTATTTGCCGTGTACGTTCTTTATGGGGTGGTCGAAGCTGAACACGATGTAGCCCCCATAACCACCCAGGCTCACCATACCTCCGTTCACAATATCGTTCTCGGCCTTCTGCGCCATGGTGGCGGCATCGTCTCCATCCTCATACACAGGCAAGGTGTTGATGAACTGCCCAGGTGCAGGTCTGTATTCCCATACCTTATGAAGTTTGGGCGATTGCGCCCGCAGCATCGATGCACCAAGCATCAAACAAGATAGCAACACAACGAACCGTTTCATATATCTTATTATTAATTATTTACCGCGTTTTTTTAGGAAAACAAAATGCGCTGGAATATCGCCCGTGGTTATCTCCCATAGGTGCTTCCCATCGGGGCTGTACTTGTGCAGCTTGCCCGGCGTTACGTAGTTCTTAGCATCGGTTACGTAGATGCTACCGTTCTCGGGATGCACAGCCAGCCCGTATGGCACCTCTATGCTGGTCTCGGAACCATCGGTGATGAACATACGCGACACCAGCCGCTGCTCCTGCGTATTGATGATGCCATAGGTAATGGTATTACGCTCTCCATACCAGCTCCACTCGGTGCTGTAGAGGTATATAGAGTCGCCGTGGCGGGTCATGTTGGTGCAGGCCAGTGGCCCACCATCCTTAGACAGCACCTCCCCCACGCATTGGTCAACATGCGGGTCGATGATTATCGTGCGCGAGGGAATATCGTAGTAGTCGCCCCGCGACGACACATAGATGAACGCCGAATCGGCATCCACCTCCAGCCGGTGCAGGTTTATGGCCACATCGATGCGCTTAATCTCCTTGAACGTGGCAATGTCGATTACCGACACCGTGTGATCGTAGCGCTGGCTGGCCTGCTCGCTGTTCTCGTTTTCCATGGTGGCCCCCCGGTATCCGCCCGAATTGGCCACGTAGAGCTTATTGCCCACGCGCACAATCTCATCGGGCTGGTAGCCCACCACGCAGGTGTCCACCACCTGTAGCGTAGCCGTATCCACCTTAGCCACGTAGCCCGGACGAGCATTGGGGTCTATTTGCACTGGACCAGCGTATGACGTAATATAGGCGTAGCCCCCGTGAAAGCATAGGTAGCGGCAGTTAGGAATGGACACCACGCCGATATGCGTGGCCGTCATCGCATCCATCACCTCCACGAAATGCGAGCAATTTATCACAGCATAGAGTTTGCTGCCGTATATGCCTATATCGTTGCCCACATCGCCCAACTCGCGGGCCACATGCGGGTTGCGCTCTGCGAATATGTTGCGGTGGTATTTGCCCGTCGTTAAGTCCATATAATCCAACGTGCTCTTGTTGCTGCCCATGTTGCCCTCATTGAGCAGGTAAAAGCCCAAATATTCGGTTGCAACCAATTCCTCCTCTGACATTGGCTCTTCAATCTGTATAATCTGCTCAGGCACAATCTCTTCTGGCTTACGACAGCCAACCAGTAGCAAAAGTACTACCATTACACATAATACTCTGTACATCATATAGTTGCGCTTAGTTTAAGTTTAAAATTGATACCAGGCATGGGGTAGCACTGCACCACCTCGTATTGCTGGTTCAGTATATTATTTGCCTCTAGTGTAATACGCCAATCAACGCCCACTAAATGCAGGTTGCTATACGACAGGCTCAAGTCGTGAGTGTACCACGGCTGCGAGTAGTTTTCGGGGATATTAGCCACCGCCTCGTAGCGCTCGCCGGTGTAGATGAAGCTGTAGTTCATGGCCCAGTTGCCCCAGTTGAACGCGGCAATCACCGAGCCGCTGTGCCACGGTATGTAGGGAATCTGACCGCCATACCATTGGCTTTGGGGGTCGGTGTTGTCGGCGGCTCGCTGGAAGGTGTAGCTCAGGCGCAAGTCCATATCGACCGGCCCAAAATGCCACCCGCTCTGCACCGCCGCATCAATGCCGCGTATCTCCACGTAGCCCAGATTGAGCATCGTCCAGCGGAATTGGTTCGACGTGGGCATGGCGATAATCTTGTCCTCTACCTGATTGTAATATGCATCGAGCTGCAGCTCGATGCGGCGCAATACGCTGCTTTTCCACGTATTGGCATAGGTAGCCCCGATGTTGTACTGCGTGGTATATTCGGGCTTCAGCCTGATGTTGCCTATAAACGTGTAGTATAGGTCGTTGAACGTGGGCAGGCGGAACACGCGCTTGTAGAACGCCCTGAGGTTGAGGTCGGTGCTCCAGAATGGCCGCCACGAAGCTATCACCGATGGAGTAAAACGGCTATTATCGTCAGCTGCCTCTGCGCCCTGCCGGCGGATAATGTCGTGCGTATAGGTATGCAGCAGGCTGGCCTGCAGCTTTACCCGGTTGAAATCGAACGCCGTAGCCGCCGCCGTAAGCACCGAATGCCGCAACGGAAATACAAAATTGGCCATGTCCGAATCCAACACATTGTACTGATAATCAGCCGCTAATGATGCGCTCCACCAATCCACTGGCGCGAACAGCCCCACTACCGATAGGTAGGTTTCCTGCTGGCGGTAGGTGTTATCGACATGCATGGTGGTAACATCGAGCCGGGGATCCGACACGTAATGCAAATAATCGTAAGCATACTTTGCATTGACCTGCATGCTGATGGCCGCGCCGAGCTGCTGCCGCAGAGTGGCCTGGACAAACATGCTGTTGTCCCACTGGCGATCCTGATGCTTAAACTTTCCTGGCTCCTCGCGCACCGATGCGCCAGGATAGCCCCGCTCGGAGTTGTAGGTGTAGAACTTTGCGCGCCACTCGCCGCGCCGCATCTGCCCAAACAGACCAGCCTCGGCGCGCATGGAAAGCACATCGCCGTTTTGACGTATAGCGGTGGTGTCGTAGCCGTCTTTCTTGGCGTAGGTGAACTTGTAGCGTCCCGAGGTGCGCATAAGCTCGGCGCTCACAGAGTTGCTCACGCGCTGACCTATGCGCTGCTCCCATAGCAGCGAGGGGTTGTAGGTGTCGAACGACCCAACGGTCATGCCCACGCTCAGGCGGCTGCGCTTGCCCTCGTCGAAGCGCGGCGTTCGCGCTTGCAGGTAGAGCGCACTGGCCGAGGCGTAGTCCTTGGCTGGCTGGAAAATAGCGCTCTTTTGGCCGTTATACATCGACACGGCCTCCATGTTGTCGAGCGAGAACCGGCCCAGGTCCACCACGCCGTTCTGGGCGTTGCCCAGCTCAATGCCATCGTAGAACACGCCCACATGGTGGCTGCCCAGGCTGCGCACGTTCACGGTTTTGAGGCCGCCAATCCCTCCATAATCCTTGATTTGTACGCCCGAAAAATAGCGCACCGCATCGGCCACCGAGTGCACGCTGAGCCGCTTGAGCTGCTGCCCCTCGAGCAGCTGCACGGGGATTACCTCCTTCTGTATGCGGCTACGCGCCACCCGCACCTCCTCGATGTCCACCTCGCGCATCACGCTCACCGTGTCGGGCTGCGCCACAGCCCGCAAAGCCAACAGCAGCGCGGCAGTTGCAAGTTTGATGGGTTTTGTATTCATGGCACGTTCGGCGTTTCACGTTGTTGGCGGATTAACGGCGAACGGCTGCGCTGCGCTCCATTTGCTCGCGGTGAGCAACGGGGCACTTGGGCAGGGAATGGTTTTCCCTCAACCAATCTATGGCCCATACACCCGTAGGCCGTAAATCCTATAGCGCAATGGCAGGTCTTCTGGCTCGTTCCTGTCGTTCGGCGCCTTCCCAACAGCGGGGCTGTCAGTGGCTTAACTATGCCGAAACACCTATCGCAGCTCACTTTCAGAGCTTTGAACGGAACTTACAGCAGCGGGAACTGCTCCGGATTTGCACCGGATTCCCTTTTAATCTCGTGCGCCTCAACTATTTAAGTGGCTGCGCAGTAGAAACCATTACTGCCGCAAAGGTACAATTTTTTTTTTGAACTGATGTCAATATCATCTCTGAATTTTCCTCATTATAGCCGCTCTAACAAGGATTTGGCAGGCTTAGCGGGGAACACTATTAACTTGGGCTATATCTTCACAAACCTAAAATCGCAGCAGGCATCGCCACGGCAGCAGGTGCCAGTGCGGCGGAACTCAATGCCCGGCAGTTCGCTGTAGAGGTAGTCATCAATGCGACAGAAACATGGCCCCAGCTCGGTAACGCCCTGCCGCTTGAATATGGTGGCAAAGATGCATTGGCGCGTATCGAAGGCGCACACGTTCTTGCCAAGGTTCAGTTCAACGCTGTCCCATCCATAACCGTTGCCCTTCATCATCATTTTGGGAATCAACTTGCGCAGCAAGGCGAACATTCCGGGCAGCTTGGCCATGCGCTGAAACATCCGTTTGCGCGGAATCAGATAGGTTTCCATTATGCTCACAATTTTCTGCTGCGAGCGTTCGGCATCGATGCCCTCGGCGAGGTCGGAGCGGTATAGCGCCAAGGCGCTGAACAGGTTGCAGAGGTGCGGACGACTAATGGCGACGCAAAACTCGCGCTCGTCGCTTATGAGCTGCTCCACACGGGTTTCAATGTCGCGCAACTTCTTAGCATCGCAGGTTTTGAAATAGTCAGAAAACCTGCTGTCGCGCATCATGCTACTGGCTGTAAAAGTCTTTGCCACAATCTGTTAGTTTTTCATTCTATCTTCTTCCAAACAAAATGCCCGCTGAGTCCCATCACCGTTCCTGTGATACGAAGCGTGTCTGTGGCGATGAATCGGGCAGACATCTTTGCGGTGAATCCACGCTGCGGGTCGTAGATTTTTGTGCCGTCCCAGCATTGTTTTTGGGGATTGTGCTTCAGTCCAGAGAAAAGCACCACCTGGTCGCAGGGTACGTGACGTAGCCTTTTGTCGGGGTTTTTGGTGTCAAGGCGTTTGCTACCGTTCGGCTGCCTATCGTTCTTCATCCAAAAAATTTGCCCCTTATAGGTGCCATCGACAGCTTTGGTGATTCGCGCCTTGAACACGTCGCCTTTTTGCTCGCCAAGATATACGCCCAAAATATTGTCGACCTTATCGTTAATGACGGTTTGCGAAAACGAGATGCCAGCAAAAAACATGAGCATAATCAAAAGAACTATTGCTCGTCTCATATTGTTTGGATTGATTGGTTATCGACACTAATTACTGCTATTGCGCAGGGCATTATGCCCTCCACGAGACGATAGGCAACATTCCTATATCCTACCTCGCTAAAAAAACGCTGGTAGGACTCCATGTCGAACTGGCGTTTGAAGCCAGCACCCGCTTTTCCGAGCAGGGCAGCCATCTTCGCCGACTTGCTGTTTTTCTTGTTTATATAGGTCGGTACAACAACCTTACCATTTGGTTTACAGACTCTTACCAACTCCTTAACGACAGCCTGCGGATTATCTAACAAGTGAATGACATTTCCTGCTATCACCTTGTCGAAACTGTTGTCGGCAAAATCGAGCTTGGTGATGTCGGCGCGTACCACCTCAACATTCGTGAAACGCTTTACTTTCTTGGCCGTTTGCTTTAGCATACCATTCGAAAAATCGGTGGCTATGAGCTTTGCACAGAGCGGCGCAACACAAACGCTGATTGCCCCAGTTCCACATGCACATTCCAGAACATGGTCATCGGGAGCAATCTCCTCGGCCACGGCCTTGCCCGTCGCGCGATATACCTTGCCGTTGTATGCTCGCTCGAAATAGTCGTAAACCAATGCCGCTCTATCCCAAAACATATCCATTAGGTGTTGTTAGAAAAACAGGAAATAGCGCGGCACACGCTTCTTGTAGTCGCTGTAGGTGTCGCCGTAGGTCTGCTCGCAATACTGCTCCTCGCCAAGTATGACACCATGCATGGCCCAGCAGTAGGGAATCATCATCAACAGCAGCCAAAGCGATGCCGTGGCAACGATGATGCCGACCATGGCGAGGGTGAATACGGCATACATGGGATTGCGCGAATAGCGGTAAATGCCCTTGGTGATGAGCCTATCGCGGTCGGCTGTGCCGTAGGAATGGAACGACCATAGGAAAAGCGCAAAGGCCACGGCATAGACCACCACTCCAATGGTAAACCACGGAGTTCCGCACTTGAAGGGCACAAAAATGGCAAGGAAGATGACCAGCACCTGAAAAATGCTATTCCACATGGCGTACATCTTGGTTTTGGCATCGTACCACGAGGTGTCAACAGCGCGTTTGCCGCCCTCCTTGAAAATAGCCATGCAGATGAACTGCACAAGCACCATTGCCAGAGCAGGAATCCAAGCACCTACAAGCGTAGGGCGAAGTGTAGTGAAAAAATCTATCATGTTTGTGTTTTATTTTATTGCTATCGCCTTCAGCCAATGCCGTTGAGTGTCGCGGCAGATTGTAATATCGCTAAATCCAGCCTTTATAAGCAGGCTGTGGAGTTCGTCCTCGGTGTAGGTGTGCATATCGCCCACCAAGCGT
>JAFWUG010000004.1 GCA_017524185.1 Bacteroidales bacterium | reverse complement strand
CGCACCAAGCAGGCCGAACCCAGCTACACCACAGCCACGCTCTGGGCCAGCATTGAGTGCTGCGAGGCCGTGCAGCCCTACTTCGAGTATCGCCAGCAGGGCGACACCGACTGGCAAAGCACCGCCCCTGGCCATATTGATGCTGGTGCATGGGACTACAGCGCCACGCTCGATGCCCTGTCGATGGGCACCACCTACGAGTACCGCGCCGTGGCGGGGAGCAAAACAGGCAGCGTGCTTACGTTCGATACCAAGCCCGACCCCATAATATCCGTCGGCACGGGTACTGCCGAACCCAGCTACACCACAGCCACGCTCCGCGCCAGCATTGAGTGTCGCGAGGCCGTGCAATGCTACTTCGAGTATCGCCAGCAGGGCGCAACCAATTGGCTGTCCACCACGCCCAGCCCAATGGACGCAGGCAGTGGCGAATACACCGCCACCATCGATGGCCTGTCGATGGGCACCACCTACGAGTACCGCGCCGTGGCCAAATCCACTGTAAGCCAGCACCACGGCAACGAGCAAACATTCAGCACCACCCCCAACCCCGTGGAGTCAATCAGCACAAGCGCAGCCACGCCGAGCCTCAGAACGGCCGAGTTCAATGGCAGCATATCGTGCCGCGAGGAGGTGCAGGTTCACTTCGAGCATCGGCAGAAGGGCAATGATGGCGTGTGGCAGAGCACCGCCGCTGCCAACATCGCCGCTGCCAACGCTGCTCCGTTCGCGGCCACAATTAGCGGGCTACAGCCCGAAACAACCTACGAGTACCGCGCCGTGGCCACCTCCAATGTGGGTGAGCACCATGGCAACGTGATGGAGCTCACCACCGAGTCGCAGGTTACGTCCATCAGCACGGGCGCAGCCGCCCCCTGGGCCAAGTTCGCCCACGTGAGCACCGAGGTGGAGTGCCGCGAGGCTGTACCCATGGGCTTCGAGTACCGTCAGCAGGGCTCACCCACGTGGACGCAGACAGCCACCCAAATGGGCTCTGTGGGCATCAACGCCTACACCATCACCATCACAGCCCTACAGCCCAACACCACCTACGAGTACCGCGCCGTGGCCATCAGCAATGTGGGCAACAAATATGGCGACATCCTCACCTTCAAAACCGAAACCGCGCCAACTGTGCCTAATCTTGGGTTTAACGACTGGTGTAGCGAGGAAACTCCAGGCAATTATTTATGGAATGATCCCTACCTATATTGGAAACCTTGGGCAGATGGCCATGAAGAATTTTGGCAGACAAAAAACAGATGGCTTCATGTCGACAGAGCAGCCATACAGCGTCGTCCAAGCAATGTACAACGCGATAACGATGCCAAACAAGGAGCCTATGCGGCAAAGATGGTAACAGCACCTTATCAAGGAGAAGGACTTGGAGCTATAGATTGGGGCGGCGTATTCCCAGGTTGTATATTTACGGGTACCATTGAAAAATTAGGCAACGTGGGTGATGAATGGAAAAACGTCAAGTTGGGTCGCCCCTACACAGGTCGCCCCACAACGCTCAGCGGTTGGTATAAGTATAGCCCTGTAACCATCAATAAAACCAACAATAAGCATCCCAAAGGCAAAGAACACATGGGCAACCCAGACACGGCGCTCATCTACATCTATCTACTCGACTGGTCGGCACGTACCGACAAATTCCTGAACGACGGCCAAACGCCCGCTGCCAACGAGATAGTTGCCTCTGGTGAGTTTATGCCCAGCGGGACAACCAGCACCTACACGCAGTTCAACATCAAGCTCAACTACTCCAAAACCAACGTCAAGCCCACCCACATCATAATCTACGCCACCAGCAGCCGCTACGGCCATTGGCTCACGGGCGGCGAGGGCTCAACCCTCTGGATCGACGAGTTCGAACTGGGCTTCGACTACGTGCCGTAGGCAGGGGTGCAATGTGGAAGTGCTACCTCTTGCTATTTATATCAGCAGTAAAAGCTGATATACTAGTGTCTAACGCTTGAATAAAAAAACGAAATTTTACGCCTTAAAAGTAGTAGGCTACCACCTTTTGCTGGTGTGTTTTTTTCAGAAATGGCAAAAGAGAGACTAAACAGTCTGTTCAAAAAAGCACTTCAGCCACTTACCGAACTGCAGCAAAGCAGCCTCAATCATCTGGAGTCTGTTCACCGAACGCCATTTCACAGACATCGAGTTTGGCTTCATAAAAGACAACCACGAAGTGATGGTGCTTGCGGCCTACGGGCACTACGACGATAAACGCATCGCGCTTTAAGCCTATTCGGCTTGTAGCACCTCAAACGAAGAGAAGAAAAAGTTGGCAGCAGCATTGGGATAGTTCTCGGCAGGCGTAAGCACCTGTAGGCAGAACATAGTGTTGTTAATCAAATAGAACCGAGCTGAGAGCATGCTGCCGTTACTACTAATCTCGGCCTCTATGGCACGCCCAGGATGGTCGTCGAGCGGCGAATAGTAGGCAGACAGCAACTGAGCGCGTGCGCCTTGAATTGTGCTGAGTATGGCCCCCTCGAACAGCGCATCCAAATCGCGATAGGTGCTCACATGGTTAGTTATAAAATTGGGCGGATAGGTCGAGAATGCCACCATATACACCAAATTGGGATGCTGCTGCGCGGGCATTTCCATCTGATACATCACCACATCGATTGAGCCCACCTCAGTGCTGGCAGTGTTCACAATGCGCTGCGGGTCTCCCTTGGGAATATAGACCCGAAAATACCCTTCGTTGCCGCAAAATGCCATCCACCGCGATGTGTCCGACGAAAGGAAATGAATCTCGTCGGGGCTAAATCCAGTTAGACGTTCGGCCTGTTGCCCTATTGGTAGAGCAAGCAGCACCACCACCGCGCTTAAAGTAATTGCACCAACAAGTATTGCAATCCAAGTTGGCCAGCGTTGATGCTTGGCTCGGTTTGTAGCGGTTTGCGGCGGTTCTGTGGCGGTTATGCACTCGGTGCGCCAAAAATCTTCTATACCCTGCTCGGGATGCTGCGCCTGCCATGCACCAAAACAGCGCGGCAGTTTATGCCCGCAATGCTCGCAGAACGTGAGCGTGGGCGACTGGGCATTGTTGTGATGCCCGCAGCGATCGCATACGAGGTAGTGCATGGTGTGAGTCTTGCCTATTGTTTACGCACTATTATCCCCTGCGTTTCGCTACTACGGTATAATGTGTATAACTATCACCTACAAGCATACTTGAACGTTATTTTTGTAAGAAAATAGTTGCACCACCAAAATACCACAGGCCGCCCATTTTGGGAACGGCCTGTAGTACTTTATAAATAGGTTGGTTTTGGTTTTACTTACAGAGCGGCTGCGCCCTTACGGAATCTATGGGTTATATCGTCCCATTTGTTCTGGGCATTACGCTTTAGCATCCGCTGGTTGGTGGTGGTGGAACTGAGCGGCCCCAGCGAGGCATCGTAGCGACCAATCTTGATGTAGTCGAACGTGTTGGTGTTCACACCATCGGGCAGCGCGTCTTTGCCCGAGTACCAGCCCACCCGCAGGTGCGGATGCGATTGGTGCAGCGCGTCGGCCAGGTTGGCCACCTGCTGCGGAGCAGCATCGCCACCCATGAAACACACGCAGGTGATCGACGAGGCATAGCGGTTCACCAAACCGTCTAAAGCCGATGGGCTAAGTTCCTCGCCCACATCGTTGAGCAGGTAGGGGCTGTGGCAGCCAGGGCAATTGTTGGGGCAGTTCGACAGGTTTATGGCCAGGCTCACCTCGTCGGGTATTTCCTGAAAAACCACATCGTAGTTGGTGTACTTTAGCATTCGTGTTGATTGTTTGCAGCCTGCCCCTCGGTTTGTTGCAGGGTGGTGAAGTTCGACTTAGCATAGTAGCGCTGCTTGGCCTCGGCCTGACGGGCTTCGGAGAAGTTCGACACGCGTTTTAGGTAGCCAATGATGCGGGTAAGATAGTCCACGTTGTGGCTGCCGCAATTAGGGCATTCCTTCAGGTGGCGCTTGTCTATTGTGCCGCATTCGTTGCAGATGGTGTTGGGGATGTTGAATGTAAAATAGTTACATCCCTCCTGTGCGGCCACACGCAGCAGCTGTCGGTATTGAGGCTGGCTCAGATGCTCGTCGAGGTTCATGTGCAGTGCCGAACCACCAGTGAGATGCTCGATATATTTTGAACCATGCAGACGGAACTTATCCAACGGATTGGTGTTGGGATCCTCCACTACATAGAAATAGCTGTTGTAGCAATCGCGGTTCACCACATAGCCGTCCTCACGATCCCACTTGGCGTGTTTCACGCCCACGTTCTCGGCGGGAATCATCTCGCAGTTGAACATCAGGCCTTGCTCCTTAGAATTGTAGTGCTTGTTGTACTTCTCAATAAGTCCAAGCACATTTTGCACAAAGGCCAAATATTTGGGGTTATCGCTAATCTGTATGTTCATAAACTCGGCGGCCTCCACAATGCCGTTAACACCAATGGTGAGGTATTGACGTTTGATGTCGATGAATCCAGCATCGAATAGCGGCAGCATACCCTTGTCCAACAGCACTTTAAGGTTCTCGTTGTAGGCCGTCTGCACCTTGTGGCAAAGGTCCACTATCTCTTCCAAGAAGGTGAGATAATGCATATTGTTTTGAGCAGCGTGCTGCACGCAGCGGTTTATGTTGATGGTTAGCACGCTCTTTGAGCCAGTGGAAACGCCACCAGCCCCCAGGGTGTAGCTAAAGCCGTTGTCCTGAATCTCGTTGCGCAGGCGGCAGCAGCTCGAGAGCGAGTCGGCGTTGTCGCTCAGATAGGTGAAGAACGAGTGGCCTTCGGCATACATCTCGGCGGTGAAATCGCCCCACTCCTTGTCAATCACATCGCCATCCTTGCTGAGCAGTGCCATGGTCTCCACTGGGAAGGTTAGCACGCAACGCTGGCGCTCAGCGTTGAACCATTTCATGAAACGCTTCTGGAGCCACGAGAGCGATGGCCAATCGGGCTGCGACCCATCGGGAAAATAGAAGTCGGCAAAGAGCGATTCGAAGTAGTTCTTATCGTAGTAGGCCACATTCCAGAACACCGACTGGAAGTTGCGCGCACCGGTGGGCTGATTGATGGAGTACACAATCTGCTCAAAGCAGTCGGTGATTACCCTATCGATGGTACGCTGCTTGGCCGAGAGGTCCACCACGCGGTCGGCGTTCAGGTAGTAGTCGGGGCCATACTCCTTGCCGATGAAGTAGTTCATATACATCAGGAACTCTGGCGTGGCACATGCGCCCGAGAGCATCGACGACACCATGAACACCAGGTTGATGAACCCACCGCAAAACGAGCGCAGGTTGGTGGGTGCAGTGGAGTTACCGCCAATGGCCTTGGTGCCGCTATTGAGCCAAGGATACATGGTTATGCTGGCGCAATAGTTGGCCAACGAGGTTTCGTCGTTCTTATAGATGAAATGGCTGTTGAGAAGAGCCAAATATTTGTCGGCCAACTCTTTGCCATACATCTCCTTGATGCGATCGGTGAGCAGGCGGCGGTTTAGGCGTATGAAGTTGCTCTTGGGCAGCTCGCCAATCAGCGTGGCAATGTTCTTGCGCTCCACATTGGCATTAGCATCGTATTTTGAGCCAGTGGCGGCGTTCGATGCATCGCAATAGTTGGTTAGGAAGCTCACCTTTTCACGGGTTTCGCGATCTTCGGAGTGCTTTTGGCGGTAGAGGATGTAGCTTTTGGCCACAACAAAGTAGCGTTCGGCCATCAGCGCGGTTTCCACTTGGTCCTGAATCTCTTCAACGGTCATGCCGTTCATGATTCGCACGCGGCTCAGGATGGTTGACAGAGCCTCTTCGGTGACAAAGCTGTTGGTGGACAGAAAGGCCTTGCGTATGGCACTTTTAATCTTTTCGAGTTCGAATGGCTCCTCGCGGCCATCGCGCTTCAGAATGCGTAAACCTTCGGTGGGCATAGCGTATGTCGTTATATTGTTAGAATTCATAAGGCGTAACGGCCATAGACGTAGGCCAATGCCTACGACGGACATATATGTTTATTTGTTTGTTACTCAGTTGTTTGCATGGTGCTCTTAACCCGAGACACATCCATGCGTATATATCGTAAGGCAGGTCTTCTGGCTTGCTCGGGCCGTCCCCCGCCTTCCCACCGCTGACAGGCAGCGGCAGTGGCCTTGTATGGGGCTAACCATTGGTATGAGCTCACAGCTACGGGTATAGCTCCTGTTTTACACAGGATTCCCTATTAGTCTAGCAACAGAACCTTACACCTACAAAATTATAAATCCATACGATTAAAATTCTAAAACTATACCTAAATAGTTATCAACAGCTTTATGCACAGCGTAAGTTTTTGATTTATATTTGTTTACATCAATACATTAAGGTTTATGCACCATAGACCTACACCCATGCGCTCTGTTATCAGCAAACACAGGCAAAATATAGAGAGTTCGGCGCAACGTCCGCATACTGCATTTTTTCGTAAATTTGCCCCAAACCAATCTGCTCCTCATGGTGTAAATGTACACAGAATCACCACTTTAGGTCTGTCGCACAGAATAAACATCAGATAGTCAGCGGTTTGATTGAAATAAGTACCAATTTTAGGTTCCGTTGCGTATCAAGAATTGATAAAATCAGAAATTATGTTTCTCCGACTTGTTATTGCACTGTTGCTTAGCCTGTTAGTAGGTTCGCACGTTGCCTCCGCCCAGATTGGCGGACGGTCGGTCTACCAGTTTCTGAACCTCCCGCTGTCGGCCAGCAGCACCGCCCTGGGGGGCAAAACTATCGCATCGGACAAGCCTACCCTGCCAATGGTGTTCGGCAACCCCAGTCTGCTCGATTCCACGATGCACAACGATATAGATGTGTCGTATATCAACTACATTGCCGACCTCAACTACGGTTCGGCCATCTACGCCCGCAAGTTTAGGCGCGTAGGGACGGTGGCCTTTGGCCTACAGCACTTGGGCTACGGCAAGTTTGAACGCATTAACGCCATGGGCGGCGTTGAGGGAACGTTTCGCTGCCACGAAACCTGCCTGAGCGGCATGTACTCCTTTAGTTTTGATACTATTTTGCGCCTGGGCACTACGCTAAAAATGGTGAACTCGGTGCTGGAGTCGTACTGGTCCGTGGGGGTGGTGGCCGATTTTGGGGTGCGCTACGTGTCGCGCAGCGGCTCTTTCACTGCCTCGGCCGTGCTACGCAACCTGGGGCTGATGCTCAAAACCTACACTGGTAGCCGCGAGCGTTTGCCCATGGAGCTGCTGGTGGGTGTAAGCCAAAAACTGCAACATGCCCCGCTGCGCTTTATGCTAACCTACCAGCATGTGCAAACGCTGGGCTTGCGCTACAAGGGACAGCAACAGGCCACCATAAACCTGATGGGCGGCGAGGAGCAGCAAGAGGGACTGATGCGCCGTGTGGGCGGCGAGTTGCTCAGCCACCTAATTTTGGGCGTTGAGGCAACCCCGATGTCGGCACTGAGCATACGGGTGGGGTATAACCATCAGCGGCGCAACGAACTGGGTATAACGGCCAAAAAATCGGTGGTAGGATTCAGTGCCGGCGTAGGTGTAAATATAAAGAAATATACTTTTAGTTACAGCTGTGCGGCTTATCATCTGGCCGGATTCTCACACCACATCTCAGTTGGCACAAACTTCGACCGCTTGTTTAACAAACAGTAATACAGCAAATTAGACATAATAATGAAGAAGATAGTGATAGCCATAGACGGCCACGCCTCGTGCGGTAAGAGTACATTTGCTAAGCGTATAGCCCAGCAGATGGGCTATTTGTATGTGGATAGCGGAGCCATGTATCGCGCCATAACGCTGGCCCTGCTACGCCGTAATGCCATTGTGGATGGACAAATCGACACCAACATACTAACTCAAGTGCTGGATAATTGCACGGTGAGTTTCCGATTGAATGCCGACACTCATCTGCCTGAAACACTGCTCAATGGCGAGGTAGTTGAGCATGAAATACGCACCCCGCAGGTAGCGGCACATGTGAGCCAGGTTGCTGCCCTGCCCGAAGTGCGACAGCTTATGGTGCGGCAGCAACAATTGCTGGGCGAGCAAAAGGGCATAGTGATGGACGGACGCGACATAGGAACAGCGGTGTTTCCCAACGCCGAGCTCAAGATTTTTATGACCGCCGAGCCCAGAATACGCGCCCAGCGCCGCCTGTTGGAGATGCAGGCCAAGGGCGAAACCATGAGCCTAGAGCAGGTGCTGGCCAGCGTGGTGGAACGCGACCGCATTGACGAGAACCGCGAACACTCGCCCCTGCGCCGTGCCAACGATGCAGTGTTGCTCGACAATAGCAATCTGACCGTGGAGCAGCAAATGGAATGGGTGATGCGTATAATTGCCGAACGCACAGCCCCAAAACACAACTGCTGTTAGCCATGATTGTGGAAGTGGATGCCCGTTCGGGCTTCTGTTTCGGCGTAGTTAAGGCCATTGAAACCGCCGAACGCCTTTTGGCCGATGCGCACGAACTATATTGCATTGGCGACATTGTACACAATGGACAGGAGGTGGATCGCCTACGCCAATTGGGCATGAGCGTGGTGGATACAGATAGCTTGCCCCAACTAGCGGGCAAGCATGTGCTAATACGCGCCCACGGCGAGCCGCCATCGACCTACGCTTTGGCACAAACGCATGGTGTTATGCTCACCGATGCCACATGCCCCGTGGTGCTTCGCTTGCAGCAGCGGGTGAAACATGCTTGGGAACACATCCGAAATCAGGGTGGAACGGTGATAATCTATGGCAAGAAGGGGCACGCCGAGGTGATTGGTATTGTGGGCCAAACGCAGGGCGAGGCTGTGGTGGTGGAGCAACCCGCCGACCTGCATGGCATCGCGCTCAATGCGCCGCTAGAACTGTTCTCGCAAACCACCATGGAGCCGCAGCAATACCAGCAGCTGGCCAATGTGCTACGCACCATGCTCCCACCCGATGCGCAACTCACAGTGCACGACACCATCTGCCGTCAGGTGGCCAACCGCCGCAGCGAGCTGGCACAATTTGCGGCCATGCACGATGTGCTAATATTTGTGGGAGGGCGCAAAAGTTCCAACGCCAAAACGCTGTTCACCACCTGTCAGCAGACCAATTCGCGCTCGCACTTTGTTGCCTCGCCCAGCGATTTGCAACCCAACTGGTTTGCCAATGCCCAACGTGTAGGCGTTTGCGGTGCCACATCAACACCGCAATGGCTGATGGAGGCCGTGGCCAAGCGCGTGCACGAACTGTAGAACTTTTAGTCCGATTTTGGTTCGAATATGGCCCTGCGAGCCATAAGCGACATACACACGCCCCGCGCCGCCATGAAAAGCAAAAACGCAATCCAAAGCCCATGGTTGCCCCAACGGGGCATCAGCATAGCCCAGGCGGGAACAAACACCAGCAACGAGGCAATTAGCATAGTGTTGCGAATGGCACGCGATGCCGTTGCGCCAATGTAGATACCGTCCCACAGAAACGCCAGCACCGTAATGATAGGGATTAGCGCCATATAGCCCAAATACGGCCCAGCCTGTTGCACCACCTCGGGCTGCTTGGCAATGAGCGACACAAATTCGCCCGGAAAAAATCCATAGAGCAGGGTAAAAGGGAGGCATAGCACCGCACCCCAAATCAACAACAAACGCACAGTGCGTCGGAGTTCTGGCATCTGACCCGAACCCTTAAAACGACCCACAAGAGCCTCACCAGCATAGGCAAAACCATCGGTGAAGTAAGAAAAAATATAAAACAGCTGCATTAGCAACATATTAACCGCCAGTATATTATCGCCCAATCGTGCGGATTGATTGGTGAAAAAGGCAATGCTGAGGATGAGCAGTAGGCTGCGTATCAAGAAATCGCTGTTCACCCTGAAAAAACGGCGCAGTTTGTCGGCTTGGAGCAACACAGCCAGTCGCAGCGAGAGTAGCCGATGACGATATTTCCAAACCATAAACGCAATGGCCAGCAGCAGTCCGCAATACTGCGCCACAACTGTGCCCAAAGCCACACCACGCACCCCCATCTGCATGCCCTGCACAAACACAATGCTCAGCCCTATGTTCACTGCGTTTATCAAAATGGCAATAGCCATGGGAATCACCGTGTTCTGCATCCCTATATACCAGCCATTAAAAGCGTAGAGGCACAGCACAGCGGGTGCCGCCCAAATCCTAACGCGGAAGTAGTCGGCGGTGAGAGCCAACAATTCGGGGCTGCCATTGAGCAGCCTCATGCTAACCCGCTCGATGGGAACTTGCAGCGACAGCACCAGCACGGTGGCCATCAGCGCAATGGCAATAGAACGGTAGAAAGCGTAACTCATCTCGGTACCATCGCCAGCACCGTAGGCTTGCGCAGTGAAACCTGTGGTGCCGGCACGCAGGAAACTGAAAAAGGCGTAAAGCACGCTAAAAATGGTGCCACCAAGTCCCACCGCACCAATATAGACCGCTGCCCCAGCACGCCCCATCAATGCCATATCCACCAGACCAAGTAGCGGCACGGTGATGTTGCTAATTATGTTTGGGATGGCCAGTTTTACTATCGCCCGATTCAGATTTTCGTGCATGTGGTGATGTTTACAGCCCGCAAAGATAGTAAATACACCACAACACAAATCGATGCGGAAGCATTTTGAGTTAATCAAAATCGAAGCCGTTTTGCCGATTAGCAAGAACAAACCATACCGCAACCTACATGCAATACCAGTGAATTAAACTGATTAGCCGCTGCGCCAAACCTAATTGCATCCATGCTAAGCAGCTGCGAGCCAAAGCGATTTTTAGGGCTGGGGGATAGATTGTATATACCTTATATTTAGCAGTTTACATCAATCACATACAGTTTATCACATTAATATTTGCATAAAAATATATCGTTTTGTAATTTTGTGGTTTAATAAAATAGAACAGTATGATGAACGAAAATCAAAAAAATTCGATTATTGAAAGCGGGAAATTATATTTTAGAAATATTATCATCCCTAATCATCTAAAAACTCTAAGCAAATTAAAACTTAGTGATTTTAGTATTAATCCATTTTTAGTCAATTATATAGCTGCATTCCTTTGTGGAAACACCAATTCTGAATCGCTTGCAAAAGCATTGATGTATCCTCGTGTGCTTGGAACAAGCATAAATACAAGCTTTGGACAAAATATTCAGGTATTTATATCAAAACTTGCCGAAGTTGCTGGAAGTGCTTCTGGAATCGATGGAATTGACATAGAATTTGTTGATGCACTCGATGGACGTAAGAAATATTGTCAATGTAAAGCAGGCCCACAAACCATAAACAAGGACGACATTGCTACTATTCAAGGGCACTTCAAGCATCTACAGAACAAATCACGTCTCGATAGAATGGGCGTACAAATTGATGATATGATTGTGGGCGTACTGTATGGCGAGCGTAGCGAACTTTCGGGAAACTACAGGGTTATAGATTCATTTTTTCCTGTATATTGCGGAGCGGAATTTTGGGAACATATAACGGGCGATAGAACTTTCTATCATCGATTAGCAAAAGCGTTTGGAGAAGTGGTTGAAGAAGATAAGATAGACGGCAGTCAGCTTATTATGAAAAAAATAAGCGAAATTGCCCAAGAAATTGAAAATAAAGGAGGTCTGTAAAATGCCCACATTCCTAAGCATCACAAACTTAGCCGACTTAACTGGCACTTCGTTTGCTACAGCACAAAAATGGGGCAAAAGCGGCGTTTATCCGCTCCATAAAAACGAGGCAGGAAAAGAGGGATTTTACATGGAGGAACTAACAGATGTTGAGCCTGTTAAGATGATGTTAGAAACCAATTGGGATAACGAATTTAAAACAACTCCACGGCGACACTATACCTCGGTTGAATTGTTTGCGGGTGCTGGCGGACTTGCATTAGGCATGCACATGGCTGGTTTTAAGCACGTGCTACTCAACGAAATGGACACCATGGCCTGTCGAACCCTACGCCAAAATCGCCCCGAATGGAACGTGCTACAGGGCGATATTCACAAAGTGGATTTTAGTTCGCTTCGCGGCAAGGTTGATTTTCTTTCGGGCGGCTTCCCCTGCCAAGCATTCTCTTATGCAGGAAAAAAAGGCGGTTTAAACGACACGCGTGGTACGCTATTTTTTGAATTGGCTCGAGCCGTTAAAGAGATACAGCCCAAGGTGTTTATGGGCGAAAATGTGAAAGGATTGCTCTCGCACGAAAATGGGCGCACACTGAATATTATTCGCAACGCAATCAGTGAGTTAGAATACACATTGATTGAACCCAAGGTACTAAAAGCCATAATGTATCAGGTGCCACAAAAGCGCGAACGCCTAATACTAATTGCCATACGCAATGATATTTATGAGCGTGGCGTCCAATTCAAATGGCCCGACCCCTACAAGCGAGTGATGACGCTACGAGACGCTTTTTTTTGCGGCGAACTTTTCGATACCGATGTGCCAAAATCCGAAGGGCAAATCTACCCTTCTAAAAAAGCTCGTGTAATGTCGATGGTTCCTGAGGGTGGCGACTGGCGCAACCTCCCCATTGAAGTGCAAAAAGAATATATGGGTGGTAGTTTCTTTTTGGGCGGTGGAAAAACAGGAATGGCTCGCCGCCTGTCGATGGACGAGCCATCGCTAACGCTCACCTGTGCGCCCGCACAAAAACAGACCGAACGCTGTCATCCCACCGAAACGCGTCCGCTAACCGTGCGCGAATATGCCAGAATCCAAACATTCCCCGACAATTGGGAGTTTGCTGGCAATATGTCGGCACAATATAAGCAAATTGGCAATGCTGTACCCGTAAATCTTGCCTTTGCCATTGGCCGAGCGCTAATCAGACTGTTCAACGATATAGATGCAATAATGCCTGAAAAATCGGAGTTTGAGGCTGCAAATAAAATATCAGCAGAAATGATTCCTACATAACTGCTTTAGCAAATTATATTTCTGCCTAAAACTCCATTCCACGTTTCTGCTTGGGATAGTCGATGGAATAGTGCAAGCCTCGGCTCTCGTGCATATTTTGCGCTGCTTTTATAATAATATATCCCACCTTTATCATATTGCGCAACTCACACAGTTGCTGGGTGAGAATGGAGCACTTGTAGAGTTCCTCGGTTTCGCGGAAAATGATTTGCAGCCTATCAAGCGCACGCTGGAGTCGCAGATTGGAGCGTACAATGCCCACGTAGTTGCTCATAATCTGCTGCATCTCCTTGTAACTCTGCGTAATAAGCACCATCTCCTCGTTGTGGGTTGTGCCCTCGTAGTCCCATTCTGGCACCTGGTGGTTAATCTCCACGCTATGCAGATTCGACACACTGTGCCGCGCTGCCTTTTCGGCATACACAATGGCCTCGGTGAGCGAGTTGGAAGCCATACGGTTTGCTCCATGCAACCCCGTCGATGAACATTCGCCCACGGCGTAGAGGCGATTTATGGATGTACGCCCATCCATATCGACCTTGATGCCACCGCATTGGTAGTGGGCAGCGGGCACCACGGGAATCATGTCCTTGGTGATGTCGATACCCAGCGAGAGGCATTTCTGGTAGATGTTGGGGAAGTGATTGATAAGCTCCACGGGGTCGCAGTGGGTGGCATCAAGATAGACATACTCGTCGCCGCGTACCTTCATCTCATTGTCGATGGCGCGCGCCACCACATCGCGGGGGGCGAGCGAGCCGCGCGAGTCGTACTTCTGCATCAGGTCCTTGCCGTCGGAGGTGCGCAGCACCGCGCCAAAGCCTCGCATGGCCTCGGTGATTAGGAACGACGGACGTTCGCCTGGATGATAGAGCGTGGTGGGATGGAACTGCACAAAGGCCATGTTTTCCACCACACCCTTGGCGCGATAGACCATGGCTATGCCATCGCCAGTGGTTACCACGGGGTTCGACGTGGTGTGATAGATGTTGCCCGTGCCGCCAGTGGCCATCACCGTGTAGCGACTCAGGAATGTGTGCACCTGCTGCGTTTTGACATCGAGCACATAGGCACCGTAGCAGTTGATGTTGGGATGCCCCTTGCGCACCACTTCGCCCAGATGGTGCTGGGTGATTATCTCCACCGCAAAATGATTGTCGAACACCTGTATGTTCTTATGTTGGCGCACCTGCGCCACCAGAGCGCGCTGTATTTCGGCTCCGGTGCAATCCTTATGGTGCAGTATGCGATGCATGGAGTGTCCGCCCTCGCGGGCCAGGTCGTACTGGCCATTGGGCTTACGGTCGAATATGGTTCCCCAACGGATGAGCTGTTTGATCTGCTGCGGGCCTTCGGTGCACACCATGCGCACCACCTCCTCATTACATAGACCATCGCCACACACCAGCGTATCGGCAATATGCTTCTCCACGTCGTCGGGTTCGTAGGTAACGGCGGCTATTCCGCCCTGCGCAAACGATGTGCTGGTGATGTCGATGCCATCTTTGGCGATCACAATCACACGTCCGTGCTCGGCCACTTTTAGGGCGTAGCTCAGTCCACCTATGCCAGAGCCTATCACAAGAAAATCGCACTCAAATTTGCTCATTTTCGGGATGTTGGTTATAAATGGTTATGGCGCAAATGTACGCTTTTTTTTGTGCCGATGTTTTCGGGCGCAAAGGTTTTAGTGGTTCTAATCGTCGTCGGGGTCGGCGTTGGCCAACAGTTTGCGCACCACAGCCATCACCTGATCTGGCTCGTAGCCGCGCGATAGCCCGAATCGGATGAGCTTGGTGCGCCGCTCGTAGCCATTCTGCGCCTTTATCTGCGGCAGCTTGCGGGCTAACAAATCGGTCAGGCTGTCAATGCTCTGCTCGGCATCGAGTTGCGCCAGAGCCGCGCTGGCCACATCGGCCGATATGCCCTTTGCGCGTAGGGCAGCCGCAATTTTGAGCCTTCCCCATCGGTTGAATCGCGCCTTGTCGCACACAAAATAGCTTGCATAGCGCGAATCGTCAATAAAACGGTCGGACAGCAACCGCTGCAACACCCACTCGGCATCGGTTGAATCTATCCCCCATCGAATCAGCTTGCGACGAATATCGCCCGAACAGTGCTCACTCCGAGCGCAGAGAGCTTGCAACCGCGATAGGGCCTGATGCTTGTCGATTTGCTTGGATGTGGTAGGCATACGCTATGGCTCAAACAGGACAAAGATACGAATAAAAGCGAGGCAACACGCAAATGTAAACATAATAAACAAAACCTAATGACAACTGACAACGTAGAAAAAAATGGCTATAAAACCTTTATCATGTCATTCCTAAAAAGCTTTTACCCCCTATTCATCGGTCTGCTACCCTTATTGTTAGGCATCAACGCCAATGCGCAGACATCGCAGGTTAATGCACCAGTAGATCACGAACAGCATTGCACACCATCGTCGGAACGGGCAGCACGCCTGAACACAAAAGAGAAATTTCAGGAGTGCCTCGACAGTGCCGATGCCTGCATGTTTAAAACGCCCAACAAGGCTCGCGGGCTACTGGAACAAGCAATTGGGATGCTCGAGTCAAAGCCTGCCCCATTTGCGAGCGACAGCCTCGACATACTACGCATGAAAACCGATATAAAAAGGGGGATTTGCTGCTACCTATTGGGCAATATAGACTCGGCCATCATAATGTACAACAAATCGCGCGAAATGGCCGAAAAAATATACGACACAATATACATTATCAGAAACATTAACAATTTGGCCATCTGCCATATGGATATGTGCCGATACGACGAGGCCATAGACAACTATCTAACAGGTCTTGAACTCGCAAAAAAGCAAGGCCACAAGTTGATGATTGCCACTTTTTGTAACAACATCAGCGCTTTCTACTCAAACAACGATAATTTTAAAGACATAAATAAAGCCCTTCGCTACAGGCGCGAAGGACTTAAAATATGTTTAGAAGTTGGCGACAAGGAAAAAATTGCCGACAACTATGCCAATTTTGGGAGTATTTATAAAGACACACTGTCCGACAGCGCAATGTATTACGTTAACTTGGCAATTCCTATTTACAAGGAGATTGGCGATATTTTTAAATTAAGTCAAACATACGTAATTGCAGGAAATATACACAAAAAACTGAACGACTACGATAAAGCTCTAGAATATTTTAAATTGGCTGTAGAATTAGACGAAAAATCGGGCAATACAATAAACATAGCCAATCATTGCAGCCAAATTTCGCAATTATATTTAATAATGTCGAAAAAAATTCCAGAACCCCAAAAAAGCGTCTATATAAATCAGGCCTATAGCAAGGCTTTAAAAGCGTTCGATGCATCACAAAAAACACAAAATCCTGCTTCGATCTCCGAATCGGCCGCCATCCTAGCCACAATCGATTCGATGCGACATAACTACAAAGACGCTTTTAAATATTTGCAAATATGCACGCGTATAAACGATTCCATTAGAAGCCAAAAGCTTATGGAATCGACATTTAGGGTTGAGAATCGCTACATGCTTGAGCGCAATCAGGCCCTCGAGATCGAAAAACTGGTGGCCAATAAGCTCATGCGCTCACAACGCACAACGCTCATGATTGTGGTGATAGGACTGGTGCTGCTGGCCATAATGCTGGTGCTGCTCTATCGGCGCATGATACTGGTGAGCCGACAACGCGACATGATTACGCACCAAAAAGAAGAAATTGAGAGCCAACGTAAAGAGATTTTGAGCAGCATAAACTATGCACGCCATTTGCAGGAGGCCGTGCTGCCCTCGGTGCCCGAATTTAGCGACGGACACGCATCGATGTTCGTGCTCTACAGCCCACGCGATATTGTGTCGGGCGATTTCTACTGGTTCTTTGAGCGTGGCGACACCCTGCTGCTGGCCGTGGCCGACTGCACGGGGCATGGCGTGCCTGGGGCTTGCCTCAGCATGCTGGGTCTGTCGTATATGCGCGAATTGAGCGTGTCGCGATTCGACAGCACCCCCGCGCAGATGCTCGATATTGCCCGCGAAATGGTGATCAAGGACCTGGGACAAACAGGCAACATAGCGGAGCAACACGACGGCATGGACATATCGGTGTGCCGCCTAAACCGCAGCACCAACGAACTGCAATTCGCCTCGGCCCACAACCCGCTATTCGTAGTACCAAAAGCGGGCGAACCCTACAACATCAAGGGCGACCGCCAACCCGTGTCGTTCTACAAAATTATGACACCATTCACCAATCAAACGGTGCAGCTACAGCCAGGCGACACGTTCTACATGATGAGCGATGGGCTAAAAGACCTATTCAGCGAGGATGGCCGCAAATTCACCTACAAACGCCTAAAAGACCTGCTAATCGATATGAACGACATACCTCTTCAGCAGCAGCAGGTTAGACTCTCCGACGAGATACGCTCGTGGCGTGGAGACCGCAAACAAATCGACGACATCACCCTGCTCGGATTTCGGGTGTAAACGCCAAGAAAATAGGCGCATAAACGCAAATCACTAAACCACAACCAAATAACCAACCATGGGTCTATTCGACGACGTACTTTCCACAGTATCAAAAGTAGCCAAAAGCGATGTTGGCAAAGAACTCATCAACTCCATTGGCAACGGCAAGGCCAAAGATTTAATCAACGCCATTAGCGGAGCCCAGGGCGGACAACCGCTCGACATTGCGGCCGGACTGAAAGCCGCGCTCAAAGTAGGCATCGAAACAGCCGCCGCAAACCTGGGCAAAAAAGACGGATTCTTGGCCGATGCAGCCGTGCGCATAGGCATACCCGAAGAGGCTCTCACCGCTTTCAACGCGGTGCAATCGCTCTCGCAAAACCCCACGTTCAACTCGCTGCTCAACACCGCCGGCGTGTCGATTCCAACCTCCGACACTGTGGTTACGCTGCTGAACCGCGCCGCCGAGGATGCTGCCCCAAAATCGGTGAACATATTCGCCAACGCCATAACTAGCATGGGCATTGCCGATGCCAAGAACATACTATTTGGTGCCGACAATGCAGCAACAACCTATCTCAAAGATAACACCTTTACCCAGCTACAAGGCGCATTTATGCCCAGCATTAACAACTCGCTGAGTTCCGTAAAAGTTGCCAACACCACACCTCTTGCCGCCTGGAGCACTTTTGCAACGTATAACAACAAGCTGGTGGAGATGATGGACAATCGCGCCGTAAAGATGGGGATCGAACTTGCCCGCAAAACCGGTGCGCTGAAAGACGAGTATTTTGAAAGGCTATCGGCCATCAAGATTGTAAATACTGACCTTTCGGACTACATCACAGGCAAAGCCCTAACTGGGCTATTCCAAAAAGTATCGGAAAAGGAGTACGACATCCGCCACAATGCCAGTGCCCGCGTAAACGATGTGCTAAAAAGCGTTTTCGGTCAGCTCGACAGACGATAAGCAACCGCCAAGGCTCATAATCCTAAACGCCTCCCCGCCTAAAAGCCGAGGGGGCGTTTTCGTGTATAATCACCTCTCGCCTACTCCCGCGAACCCCTGAACAGCGAGCGCACCAGCTCCTCTATGCGGCCAACGGCCACAATGTCGATGTGGAAATTCTTGACATTCAATCCTTTAAGGTTATATTTCGACACATAGATACGCTCCATGCCCAACTTCTGCGCCTCGGCTATGCGCTGCTCCAAACGGCTCACGGGGCGTATTTCGCCCGACAGCCCCACCTCGGCAGCAAAGCACGTGGTGCTGGCTATGGCCGTGTCGAACGCCGACGAGAGTACACCCGCAATCAGCGCTAAGTCGATGGCAGGGTCGCTCACCTTCAGGCCGCCCGCTATGTTGATGAACACGTCTTTCTGATTGAGGCGGAATCCCGCCCGCTTCTCAAGCACGGCCAGCAGCATGTTAAGCCGACGATTGTCGAAACCTGTGGTGGCACGCTGGGGCGTACCGTAGGCAGCGGTGCTCACCAACGCCTGCGTTTCAATCAGAAACGGGCGTATGCCATCGATGGTGGCGGCCACAGCTACACCGCTCAACGCCTCGTCGCGATGCGAGAGCAGTATCTCCGAGGGATTGGTAACCTCCACCAACCCCGAACCGCGCATCTCAAAGATGCCAATCTCCGACGTGCTGCCGAAGCGATTCTTGCCCGAGCGCAAGATGCGGTACATGTAGTTTTGATCGCCCTCGAACTGCAGCACCACATCCACAATATGCTCTAGCACCTTGGGACCGGCAATGCTGCCGTCTTTGGTGATGTGCCCGATGATGATTACCGGCACACCACTGGTTTTTGCATAGCGTAGCAACGCGGCAGCGGTTTCGCGTATCTGCGACACGCTGCCCGGCGACGACTCAATGCTATCGGTGTAGAGCGTCTGAATGGAGTCAATCACCACCAGGCCGGGGTTCACATTCTCCAGCTGCGTGAGGATATTCTCCAGCAGCGTTTCGTTAAGGATTAAACACTCCTGATTGGCGTTACTAATACGGTCAGCGCGTATCTTCACCTGTTTGGCGCTCTCCTCGCCCGAGATGTAGAGCACCTGCGTATCTGGCAATCCTAGAGCCATTTGCAGGGCAAGCGTCGATTTGCCTATGCCCGGTTCGCCGCCCAGTAGCACAATGCTGCCCGGCACAAGCCCGCCACCCAGTATGCGGTTCACCTCGCCTATGTGCGTATCGATGCGCTGCTCGCTGCTCGACTCAATCTCGCGTAGCGGCTTTGGCGTGGCATTGCGCGACACCGTTACAAGCCCAGGCCGTCCGCTGGTATCCTTGGCTATACGCTCCTCCACATAAGTGTTCCATTCGCCGCAGGCAGGACATTTTCCGAGCCATTTAACTGCCTCGGCACCGCAATTCTGGCATACATATACGCTCCGTGTTTTGGCCACCTTGTGTGCGTTTTGAAGATATTTAGATGTACAAATATAGGCATTTTTACTAATTATGCCACCTATAACGCTTTCGACGCAACACCCCGCCCGCTCATACCTTTGCTACAATAATTGTAACTTTTACACAATGCACATATTCGCACATGCCTCCCCTACCTCCCCACAAAATGCTGCAGCAAGGAGCCATCACCCAGAATTAGGCGGCAATCGAGGGTTGATGGGGCTATACGTTGCGCTGCGGCAGCGGGCAGCGCTATTTGCGCGGCATGTGTGCCCTCGGGGCTGCGCAATGGGGCGTAGGCTACTACACGACCCTGAACGCTAACCTCGGGTCCTTCGAGGCTCAGGGCGCAGCCCACGGGGCTGATGTCGGCTACCGATTGCGACCAGCGCAGCTCCACATGCAGCAACAGGGTGTCGGGGTGAGAGGTGGGCTGTGGCATGGTGCGCACAATGACCTCGCCCTCAACTATTTGCCTATATGGCAGCATGTGGGCAATGCCCAGTAGTATCAACAGCACCAGCAGCACAAGTAGCGAGCCATAACGAACCAATGCGGGCGGCACCTGCCCCACAATGCTACGCACCTTCTCACTGCGTAGCTCTATGTTTTTCGGTGTTTTCCTGTCGTCCATCGTTCAATTTGCATTTGATCAGTTTCCCAGCTCGAGCTGATTGCGCACCAGCTCGAAGTAGCGTCCGCGCAGGGCGGTGAGCTCGTCGTGCGAGCCCTGCTCCACCACGCGACCGCCGTCGAGCACTACAATTTGGTCGGCATGGCGCACGGTGCTCAGGCGGTGGGCCACCACCACCACGGTCTTGTCGCGGTAGAACTCCTGCAGGTTGTCAACAATGGCGCGTTCGTTGTTGGCATCGAGGGCGTTGGTGGCCTCGTCGAGCAGCACTACGGTGGGGTTCTTATACACAGTGCGGGCGATGAGCAGCCGCTGGCGCTGGCCCTGGCTCAGGCCCTGGCCGTCTTGCCCCACTTTGGTATTATAGGCCAAGGGCAAACCTTCAATATAATCGGCAATACAGGCCACACGAGCAGCATAGCGTATGCGTTCTAAATCGGGCTGCTATTCGCTTATAGCTATATTATTGGCAATGGTATCGGAAAATAGGAAACCGTCCTGCATCACCACGCCGCAGCGGCTGCGCCACCACACCAAACTGAACTGCTCTAAACTGATACCGCCCACGCTGATGGAGCCCTCCTGCGGCACGTAGTACCCCAGCAACAGCTTCAGCAGCGTGGTTTTACCGCTGCCGCTCGCCCCCACAATGGCCGTTACCTTGCCCTGCGGTATGGTTAGGTTGATGTCCTCAAGCACGTAGGTGGGTTTAAGACCGTTGTACTTGAAACACAGGTTGTTGATGCTTATGTCGGCTTTGCCCGACAGCTCGTGCACGGTGCGCTGCTCGTCCTCCTCGTCGGCCTCATTGTGGATTTCGTTCATACGCTCTAGGCTGATGCTTACATCCTGCCACGAATGGATGAAACTGATGAGCTGCTCCACGGGGCTATTGAGCTGGCCTATGATGTACTGCACGGCCAGCATCATGCCCAACGTCATGTGGCCGTTGATTACGGCGGTGGCGGCCAGCACGGTGGTGAGTATGTTCTTGAGCTCGTTGATGGCCACGCTGCCAGCCTGCTGCACCTGCTCCAGGTTGAGCGATTTGAGGTTCACGTCGAACATATCGGCCTGCACGTCCTCCCACTCCCAGCGCTTGCGCTGCTCGCAGCCCTGTAGTTTGATTTCCTGCATGCCATTGATTAGCTGGTAGGTAACGTTGCGATTGCGCCCCGACTGTTCAAAGTAGCTATAGTCGAGCCTCCGGCGACGTTTCAGGAAAGCACTAATCCATAGGGCATAGAGCGCACTGCCAGCCATGAATACCAAGAAGATGGGCAGGTTGTAGGTGAGCAGCACCGCGCCGAACACCACGAAGGTGATGCCCGAGAACAGCAGGTTGAGGGTGCTGGAGGTGAGGAAGGTCTCCACGCGATGATGGTCGTCGATGCGCTGCAGCAGGTCGCCCAGCAATTTGGTGTCGAAAAACCGCATGGGTAGGCGCATCAGCTTAACGAAGAAGTCGGATATGAGCGATATGTTGATGCGTGCCCCGATATGCAGCAGCAGCTTGCCGCGCACAAAATCGACGGCAGTGCGGCTGAACAGCAGCATGAGCTGGGCCAGCAGCACCAGCCACACAAAGCCGATGTCGCGCCCGCCGATGCCCGCATCCACAATGGCCTGCGTGAGGAATGGGAACACCAGCTGAATGAGCGCCCCCACGGCCAGTCCTGCAATCAGGTGCAGGAAATAGCGGCGGTAGCGGCGTATGTAGCCCCACAGGAATCGCACCCTGCGCTTACCAACGGGAGCCACCTCGGCCATGCCTTCGGGCGGGTGCAGCTCCTGGGCTGGCTCAAGCAGCAGCACCACACCCTTGTCCTCGCCGCCCGTGCGCGTGCTGAGCCAATGCTGGCAGAATTCCTCCTGGGTGTAGGTGAGCAGCTCCTTGCCTGGGTCGGCCACGCACACGGTGTATGTGCCGCGACGGCTGCGCTGCACATCGTGAACCACCACAAAATGCTCCTGATCCCAGTGGGCAATGCACGGCAGCGGGGCTTTGTTGGCCAGCACCTCGAAAGTGATGCGCCCGCCCACGGTGCGGAAGCCAATCTGCTCGGCGGCGCGGCTCAGCCCCAGCAGCGACACACCGTCCTTGGCCAAGAAGCAGCGCTCGCGCAGCACAGCCAAATCCAGCTGGCAGCCGTAGTGCGCAGCCACCATGGCCAGGCACGATGGCCCGCAGTCCATGGCATCTTTTTGGCGGATATGGGGGAATTTGGGCATGGGTTAGGTTAGGTTTCGGTGGCATGAGTTTCGGTACAATGCACAAAAGTACATAAAATCAATCATATCATTCTACTTTATCCCCTCATTCTCACGTATTCGCTCCATTCTTATTTTCTCTATCTTTTTACCCTTTGAGAAGAAATAGTTGAAGCGAAACATCAATGCCGATGCGTTGGGTGTATATGTTTGATTATCAGTAAAGTTCTCGCCCCAAGTGTTGAATTTAATCGAATACTTTATAAATGGCTCAACCAACACAACAGAAAAGCGTCCCTTGCCCTTGAATAGCGACTTAGAAATCTCTATGGCATCGATATACGTACCTACATAATAATACCCATTGTCGTTGTATCGCTTGCCGTCGAACGATGCGCTAGCCGATAGCATCATGTCCCATGGCATATAGGTCGATAGATTTATATATGCGTAGGCCGATGTGCCATTATATGCGCTATTGGAGAACATGGAATG
>JAFWUG010000049.1 GCA_017524185.1 Bacteroidales bacterium | reverse complement strand
CTCGTAGGTGCTCACCTCGTCGATGCCGTCGCGCTGGATGGCGCGTATCTGCCACGCGTAGAGGCGGTTGGCGATGAGCGGCGGGTGCAGGTGCGTGTAGCTGAGCATCGTTCCGTGCACCGTCTCGCGGTGCACCACGTGCCCGTAGGGGAACGCGCCCTGCGGCGACTCGCCCGTGCTGGGCAGCTCCTTCAGGGTGAACTCGTACTCGGTGGCCGTGGCCAGGCGCGGCTGCCAGCGGAACAGGATGGCGGTGGGCTCGGTGAGCGCGACGGTGGCGTCCCTCTCGGGCGCGATCAGGAACGGCGGCTTGTTCACGCTGAGGTGGCTACGGGCGGTGTGCCAGTCCGACAGCGCCTTGCCCGTGAAGAGGTCGACGGCCTGCACCGCGATCTCGGTGAACCCGTCGGGCAGCTGGCCGTTGCGCAGGATGTGGGCGTTGGTGAGGCGGTCAGGCTGCAGGTAGGCGGCCAGGTCCGTGTTGGTGATGCGGTGCGGGATGCCCGTGCTTAGCACGATGTGCGGGTAGGGCAGCTCCTCGCGCGAGCGCAGCTCGCTGGTGCCGCAGCGGATGCGCACCCGCATGCGCACGTGCAGCACGGGCTGGGTAGCGTCGCGGTTGGTGAGCGTGATGACCAGACGGTCGCGGCTGCCGCTGTAGAAGTCGGGCAGGTAGGGCGTTTTGGGCGATGCCCACACCACCGAGGCGTGCACGGGGTGGAACTGCGCGCACAGCCGCCCCACGCCCAGCAAAAGCAAGGCTGATAAGGTGAGGAGGGCGTATATTATGCGGCGGCGGGGCATGTCCGTTTTTATCGCGCAAAAGCTACGCGCAAAGATAGGGAATTGGGGGGAGATGGGCAAGAAGGGGAAAACGGGTATATTCTTGCTCAAAACACACAAAATCAGTTCAATGTCTTAAATATATCAACCTCAGAGCAGCACCAGTCTACCCATTCGCACACGGCCAAACATTCAACTTGATTAGCACACCATATACGACTAGAACATTTTTCAACGCTTTACAAGTCGTCGTATGCCTTAGTAACCTCCTTTTGGGCGTTTAGCTTATCCTCGTAGGCCAAAACAACACATGGGTTGTAGCGACGCACCGGACTTGGCTCCATAGAGCCAATAGAAAGAGTGATAGTACCACGAGGCATCTCAAATTTTATGTAATAATCGCAAAGATTATTTTTTACCTTCATCAATTTTGAATAGTTATCGCGAGGTTCATGCGTCCTAAAATCAATAAGAGAATCGGCAGGTGTGCCATATTTTTTTATCAACATCTCTTTCAGATATTCAAAATCAGCTGAAACATCATCCCAAACATGCCTGCGCGGAAAAGCCACGCTAACCCTATAAACAATATTATTGTTCGTCTCAACCAAAACATAGCAGTCCTGATAACCAGCAAATTTTCCATAAAAAGTTGCACCTGAAGGCTCAGGAATCAGGAAACTAAAACCTTTGCGCTCCAGTTTTTGCGAAAAATACTCAAGCGTACCGTTTATCTGCTCCCCCTTGAACAGCATATGCTCGGCCCGTATATCAGCCTCCAACGGCGCAACCCTGCGGGCTGTGTCGGAACTAACCGGTACTGACATATTATCCTGAGCTAATATGGTAGTGGCCGAGAGCGCTGTTAGTATAGTTATCAACAACTTTTTCATACCGCGAATGCAATTTTCAGTGGTTGGTTCTACGTAGATAACGCCACAAAGTTCGTTTTTAGTGTTATTGACGCCTACTTGGCTCTAATGTTTTGTATGCCTTGCAGCAATGGGTTAGCCCACAGGCCGAACAACGGGGTTTACGCGCTATACAAACATAGCGGCCGTGCAATATGAGCCAATGGTGTGCCTTAGGAATTAACTCCTGAGCAATATGCTGCACCAATTGCTGCTCTACGGCCAGCGGCGTTTTGGCCTTAGAATCGACCAGCCCAATGCGGTGCGCTACTCTAAACACGTGCGTGTCCACCGCCATAGCAGGCTGGTCGAATATAACCGAGGCTATCACATTGGCCGTTTTTCGGCCAACTCCGGGCAGACGCATCAGTTCGTCAACGCTGCTGGGCACCTCGCCTCCAAAATCACGCTCCAACACCTGAGCCATACCCACCAAATGCTTAGCCTTATTGTTGGGATACGAGCAACTGCGTATATACTCAAACACTTCGTCGGATGTGGCCTGCGCCATGGCAGCCGATGTGGGATAGCGTTCAAACAGCGCGGGTGTGATGCTGTTCACCCTTTTGTCGGTGCACTGTGCGCTCAGAATCACCGCCACCAGCAACTCGTAGGCATTACCATACACCAACTCCGACTCAGCAACTGGACGTTCGCGCTGAAAAAACTCAATCACTTGAGCATATAGGTCGTCGAGGCAGCTCATGGGCTAGTTCACTATCTCCATTTCGCTGAGCAGGTAGCCCGCTTGCGCATATTTATCGATAATAAACAGCACATAGCGAATATCGAGCGAAATGTTGCGACAATAGTTGGGGTCATACATCACATCGCTCATGGTGCTCTCCCAGCAGCGGTCGAAATTCAGGCCAATCAAATGCCCCTCGGCGTTGAGAATTGGACTACCCGAATTGCCGCCCGTGGTGTGGTTGGCCGCTATAAAAGCCACCGGAATCTTACCATTAACCGCGTATGGCCCATAGTCCTTGTTTTTGTGAAGTTCGAGCAAGCGTGCTGGCACACGATAGTCGGACACATCAAGCATGGCCGCCTTCTCTGCCACCCCATCGAGGGTAGTGAACGGTGCGTAAACCACGCCATCCTTAGGCTCAAAGCCCTTCACGCGTCCGTATGTAATGCGCAGAGTTAGATTGGCATCGGGATAAAAATTTTTATCCGAGTGCAACTCCATAAGCCCCGCCACATAACCCCTATAGAGCAGCTGAAGGCTATCCTGTATGCCATAATACGGACGCACCACCTTGGGCTCAAACATAGCCTCAAAATCACGGTGCAGACGGTAAACTGGGTCGGTGAGCAAATGCTTGGCCGTAGTGCTATCAAAATCAGACAGCAGCGTCATGATGCCAAGCGTATCGGCAAAAACACTTTGGCTATATAGCTCTACGGCAAAGCGCATCCAATCGTCGGGCGTCTTGCAGTGCTGCTCCACCTGCATCAGCACATCGGGATGAAACTCAGTGGGAATCTGCGCTGCATACGTACTCAGCATGGCCGCGCAAACCTCCACATCCACATTAAAACTGTAATCCTTATAGAACTGACGCACCGAACGTTTTGCCCTTTCGCGTAAACGTTTCATCTCATCGGCCTTGGTGGCTGGATTAAGCGACTTATACACCAGCGCATCCAACCGCGAGGCCAACTGCAGCATCTCCACCGCATTGATGGCCTCCTGACGATAGTCGTATACCAACGACAGCGGCGTCAACTGCTGATGCAGCGAATGCATTGCAGGAAGCAGCGCAGCGTAGCGTGAACGTCGTTCGGAATTGGACTCAGCCCAAGATTGGAACATGGTTTCTTGCTCCCTTTTCAGAGCCGCAGCGTTGAGCCTATTCAAACCAATTGTCTCGCCAATCCATTTTTTCCACGCATTTGCAACGCTGGCGTGCTTACTGGCGTAGCGTATGCGAATGGTATCGTTCTGGCTCATGTAGCGATCGAATATCGACAACCGAATATTGCGCAAGTTTATTTTATGCTGATTGCTCTGCTGAACCAGCAAATCGACAGCATCGGAGGTGATAAACTGACGCGTGGTGCCAGGGAAACCATAAACCAACGTAAAATCGTTTTCTTTCACCTCTTGGGTCGATATTTTAAGGAAACGTTTAGGGGTATATGGCACATTGCTGGGCGAATAGTCTGCTGGTTCATTTTTAGCGTTAGCGTAAATACGAAACATAGAAAAATCGCCAGTATGACGGGGCCATACCCAGTTGTCGGTGTCGCCGCCAAACTTGCCAATGCTCTCGGGCGGAGTTCCAACAAGCCTCACATCTGTAAACTCCTGATAAACATATAGATAATACTGATTTCCGTAATAAAGCGGCTTAACCTGAGCGGTATATACAACGCCCTCTTTCTGAACAGCGTCAATAAGTTCCTGACTAGCCTTATTCACTAATTTCAACCTAACTGACTCGGCACTCCCACGGGGCACTTCGCGCAACACGCGCTCGGTTACATCCTCCATGCGTACCAAAAATTTTACGCTAAGCCCTTGGCACGGAAGCTCTTCAGATTTATTTGCAGCCCAAAAGCCATTGCTCAAATAGTCGTGTTCAACCGACGATAGTGCCTGTATGGGGCTATAGCCGCAATGGTAGTTGGTTATGAGCAATCCCTGATTTGAAATAAGCTCGCCCGTACATCCACGCCCAAACAGCACTATTGCGTCTTTTAGGCTGTTTCCATTCAGACTATACAAATCCTCAGCGGTCAGCTTAAAGCCGTTTTTCCGCATGTCATCAATGTTTTTACCTATCAGCATAGGAATCCACATCCCCTCGTCGGCTCGCAGTCGCGGTGCAAGCATTGCCACGGCAAAGATTAAAATAAGGAGTCTTTTCATTGGTGTATATCGATTTATAGATACATACTTAGTTGTGAGACTATTGCACTGCAAGCATACGCACCAACTCGTCGTACAGACGTTGCACCGGCAGCCCCATTACGTTGTAGTACGAGCCCTCTATGCGCTCAATACCCACATAGCCAATCCATTCCTGAATGCCATAGGCACCAGCTTTGTCGAATGGTTTGTAGCGTTCAACGTAATAGGCTATCTGTTCGTTGCTAAGCGGTGCGAATGTTACGTTGGTGGCCGCACTGAACACCCGCTCTTGCTCCAATGTGGTGATACAAACACCCGTAACCACCGTATGCGTAGCACCAGCAAGCCGCGCAAGCATCTGACACGCTGCCTGTGGCGAATCGGGCTTGCCAAGCACCTTTTCATCAACGCAAACAACTGTGTCGCTGGTGATAAGCACCACATCGGCAGTCAGTTGCTGCTTCATGTTATCCGCTTTCTGATGCGCCAAATAGGGCGCAACATCAACTATTGGGAGCGTTTCGGGATAATTCTCAGGCTCGTTGCCCGAATTGAGCCAAACCTCAAATGGCACATCGAGCCCAGCGAGCAATTGCCTGCGCCGGGGCGAATTTGAGGCCAGCACCAGCCTCTTGCCCTGTAGTAATTGATGTAGGAGCATAGTTATTGTGTTCGCTTGCCAACGACGACAAAGGTAGCCATTATTTAT
>JAFWUG010000048.1 GCA_017524185.1 Bacteroidales bacterium | reverse complement strand
TGCCCGCGAAATGGTTATCACCCTATCCTCCAACGGCTGACGCATCACCTCCAGCACACTACGCTCAAATTCGGGTAACTCATCGAGAAACAGCACCCCATTATGCGCCAGCGATATTTCGCCAGGCTGCGGATACGAACCGCCACCCACCAATGCCACATTGCTTATGGTGTGATGTGGGCTACGGAACGGCCTCTTGGTCATGAGCGATGTTCCCCTGTCCACCTTGCCCGCCACAGAGTGTATCTTAGTAGTTTCGAGGGCCTCGCGCAATGTTAGCGGAGGAATTATAGTGGGTATGCGCTTGGCCAGCATGGTTTTACCACCACCAGGAGGGCCAATCATCACCACATTATGACCACCAGCGGCAGCTACCTCCAGGGCGCGTTTCACATTCTCCTGACCTTTCACGTCGGCAAAATCAATATCGTAGTCGTTGACCCGAGCAGCAAATTCCTCACGGGTATTCACCACAGTGGGCTGCAACGAGCCTCGCCCACCGAGCAAATCAACCACTTCGGTAAGACGCTCCACTCCAAATACTTCCAAATTACTCACCACAGCAGCCTCGCGGGCATTCTGCTTGGGCACAATAATGCCCTTGAAACCCTCCTCGCGTGCCTGAATGGCCATGGGCAGCACGCCCCTAATAGGTAGCACCGAGCCATCGAGCGACAATTCGCCCATAATCAGATAGTCTTGCAGTTGCTCGCTGGGCAACTGTTCAGAGGCGGCCATAATGGCTATGGCCAAAGGCAAATCGTAGGCAGCTCCCTCCTTCCGAATGTCGGCGGGAGCCATATTGATAACTACCTTCTTCTTAGGAAAACTAAAACTATTTGTCTCCAATGCCGAGGTTATGCGCTGCTGGCTCTCTTTCACCGCACTATCGGGCAAACCAACCAGAAAAAAATTGATGCCCTTGGTAACACTCACCTCAATGGTGATGGTAATGGCCCTGATACCGAACACCGCACTGCCATATGCTTTTACTAACATAGATTTATTCCGTTTTTATTTCATTCCGCCACATATTCAGCCAACCAATAGCCGACTGCCCATGCGTTAGCCAATAGGCAAAGTTCGCTAAAATCATTGTGAAAAGCAAACCAAACCCATCACACAGCCTTGCCGCCTTTAGCGAATCGAAAAAAGGGAGCCGATTGCTCGGCTCCCTTTTCTCTATCCAACAGGGATTTACATCCCTTCATTTGCTTAGATTCCCACAATAGTGAACTCTACACGGCGGTTGGCCTCACGACCCTTAGCCGTCTTGTTCGACTCCTTGGGTTTCTCAAAGTTGTAGCCCTTCGAGGTAATACGCGCTGGATCGATACCAGCCCCAAGGATGAAGTCGGCCACCGACTTAGCACGGTTCTCTGACAGGCGCTGGTTGGTTGCCTTCGAACCCTGATTGTCGGTATGTCCACCAATCTCAACAATCACGTTGGGGTACTCCTTGAGGAACTCAACCAACGCATTGAGCGAACGGAACGACTTGGGTTTCAGCGACCACTTGCCAGTGTCGAAGTAGATAAAGTCGATGTTCACTGACTGTCCAACCTCAATAGGAGTTACATAGAAGTTCTTGGCCACTTTAGCACCCTTCTTCACCTTAGTCAGGTCAACCTGCTCATATTTGTTATAGAAATTCTTAACGGCAGGCATAATGTCGTAGAGCGCGCCAACGGTCAGTTTCACCTCATAGGTAGCAGTTGTAGAGTCATACTTGAAGTGTTCAAGCTCGGTGCCGTTCACCTTCAGATTTGCTTTAATACCCGGCTCAAGCGGCAGACCGGTCTTCATGTTAATAATCTTACCAGACAAAGTAGCCATGTTGGCAAACTTATTCTCGCCGTAGATATTATGCTTAACCTCAGCAAACTCGTTGTAGGAGCTTAGGTCGAGCGGATTATCGAGCGGCTTATACTGCTTCGACGAAACGGCGGTTTTATGTACCTTGCCGAAGGGTAGGCACACCGAGTATTCGCCCGTGATGGCATTCACCTTCACGCTATCAACCACCTTACCATCAACCATCAGTTTGGGCTTAGCCTCGCCAGTTATAGGAGCAAAGGTAACATTGTCGAGCATCTTGCCGCTCACGCGTACATAGGGATTCGATTTGAAGTTGAAATCGACCTCCTTCTCCACATAAGCAGCCAAATTGCGAGCATCAATCGTTGCGGTTTCAGGTGCCTTGTAGTGCGGCATACGCGACGTAATCTTGTACTCCATTCCCAGCGGTAGGGTGATGTCGTAGGTGCCAGCCTCGCGGTCGTAGCGAACCGAGTCGGAACGCTGACCATTAACCAACACCACCGCCAACTGGTCGGGGCGCAGCGGCTGACCCGTGCGTGCGTTGAGCAGTTTACCCTTGAAACGTACAAACGGTATCGACTCAAACTGAATGTCGTAGGGCAAATCTACAAACTCGTGAACATCAGTGGCATCGAAGGTAAAATCTTGCCCAATCCATCCCTCCATCTGAGGTTTAATCAGATAGTTGAACCCAAAAGGCAAATGCATCTCATAGGTAGCCTCATCCTTATTGATTGTCAACAAACTAGGCTGACCTCCCTCAAACTCAATCACGTAGGAGGTGTCCTTCAGCATAGGAGTCTGCTCCTTCTTGTTTATAACCGAGCCGTGCAAACGGATATAGGGGAACTCCTCAAATATTTTCACGCGATACAAATCAAGGTTGCTCTCCTTGTTCATGGCAAAATAGGCCCAGCTGCCAGCACGGTTCATCCTCATGTAGTTCTGATAGTTCTCGCTGTTGATGGTATCGCTCAACTCGGTAACATTCACCCATGTGCGGAAGGTCGAATCCTTGGGGGTTGCCTTGCAAATGCGATGCTTACCGTTGGCATCCTTGGCTCCGAAATACAGAACGCTATCGTTAGCCGCGATAAAAGGTGCATCGGCGGGCTTCATTTTCAGCGAATTGTTCTCAAACTTCAGCGCTTTGGGGCGACTGTATTTGCCGTTAGCCTTACGTTTCGACACAAACAACTTATTGCAATCGCCCACAATAGCACGGCTAAAGGCCATAAAGATATACTTGCCATCGGGGGTTACGTATGCCGACGATGTTTCACCGCGATTCATCGACGAGTAGCCTGCAATTTTTAGCCTCTCGGGGCGGCTCCAAACTCCTTCGGGGCTACGATTTACCCTCGACATGCCCCTCTCTACCCAACGGCGTTTCTTGCTAGAGAATATACCGTTCGAGTAGCGGCCATTGATAACGAGCGAGCCATCCTCTAACAGACCGAATATGGCATTGTTGCGTCCCATATTCACGGTATTATTGGGCAAACGCTCTGCCTCGGACCATGTACCATCGGCTTTTAGCGTCGAATACCAAATGTCTTGATTTTTATCACCGCCCCACGAGTTCTGCGGATGATTGGCACGGGTAAAATACAGCGTTTGCCCATCGTTGCTGATAAATGGATTCACTTCGGGGTACGACGTATTTACACCCTCGCCCAAACTACGGGGAACAAAGCCGCTCTGATAGGGCTGTGGCGGCTGCAAACGCTCAGGTTCTTTGGCCTCCTGACCTTTTATCGCTCCCCCGCACAACAGCGCAAGGGCAAGCGTTATGGCTATTTTCCTATTATTCATGGTTTCTACGTTGTTTTGTCAAGATTGTGGATTTAGCGCAAAGGCAGACCATCGGGCTCGCTTGCACGCCCAAATACAAAGTTCAAACCAGCGCGAACGCTCGTGTTACGGAACGATAGCAATGCGGTGTTGCTCAGGAACGGATAATAGTTATCCACTGCCACAAATATCTGTACAGGACCAGGTTTAACAACCAACCCCGCGCCAAAATTCTTGAGCGTTCCGTGAGCATACGATATGTTAGCTGTGGCAAAGAAGAAACGGCCAAAACCCTGGCTAACACCAAGTGTTACAGTGGGATAGAATTTCTTGTTAACCGTTGCTCCCAACAACATACCAACCGAGGTACGACGTGCCAACTTATAGGTGGCCGACAGCGTAAACTTCGGATCAAGCCACGTGCGGAATTTCTCGCCGCCACCCACTACGGTGTCGAACTTAAATGCGTCCTTTATCTCATTCTTAATCGAGTCGAACGAGAACTTTCTATCAGCATCTATCAGCTCAACAAGCGCATCAACAGGCTTTAGGTCGAGCTTGCCATGCAACTTGTACGACAAATCCTGCTTCCAATTGATAAAGCCCAAATCGTAGGCCGAGAAACCAAACTTCAGGTTATCATCCAGTTTATAGGTAACGCCCAAACGCAGGCCAAAGCCAGTGTTGCCCGACCACAGCGACCTTTTAAGATACTGCACCTTGGTATTCACATCATCAAAACCCAACTTAGCAGGATTATCATGATGCGCGGGCAGCCCCGAACAGCGCACAAGCGCATCAGCCTCAACGGTGTTGGCCCAAGAGCCTTCCTCAACCTGTAGCGTAAGCGTTGTGGGGTCAAACTCGGCGCAGGCTATGCCCTTGAGCAGGCTCAGCCCACCGCCAATCATCCAATCGCCCAGTTCAATCGACATGCCCAGCATGTACTCGGTGTAGTGCATGGCGCGCGCGTTCAAGTCCGACATATCGACGCTTTGACCAATATATGACTTTGTTCCCTCAAATGGCAAACGGAGCAGTGCCTGCGGGTATAGCAGCCTACCCGATGCCTGCTCGCGCATGGCGAACCAATAGAACGCGTTTTGTAGCTTGAAACGTACATGAAAATCTAAACCACCATCGGCATAGAGCATGTTGCCATCCTTCAAACTGTTCAGCAACGACTTCTTGTTCACCACGGTGGAGTTGGGTGTTGGGAATGTAACAAACTCTTCGAGTTTGAGACCATTGTTCACACCCTTTGCAAATCCGCTAAAACCAACGCTTACTTTGTGTTCGGGTTTAATGGCTGGATTCACAAACGTCGATTGAAACACATCGGTCATAAAAGGGAGCGTCAGCTCCGACTGCGCCAATGCGCTATAACCAAACGCAATTAGGGATGCTATAAGTATTGTTAGCCTTTTCATACCAATGATTTTTTCTAATTGGTGGTTGTGTTAGTCTTTTTTCTGCCATAGTGGGGGTGCAGCTCAACGCCAATCCACACATCAAGTTCGTCTTTGCTCATCACCCTAACCAATGGCGGATTCGGATTATTTCGTACACCATCTGTGGTGTGAAACTCCGCCTGTACAATAACCTTCGTCGCTTTCTGAATTTTCTTGTAGCGTTCAATATCTATATCTATCTCACGCTCTGTGAGCCTCTTACCCCGCGAAAAGCCATTGCCATCAACTTCGGCCGCCTTAACGAAGCAATCTTCACGTTTAATCAACAAACTATCAACAACCAAACCCGTCGAGTCAACGAAGTATGCCTGAAGTTCTACATCTATAGGCATGCCATTGTTGGCGTGCAGGAAGAAAAGCACTTTTGCCGAATCCATGCCATAGTTGTTATCTCTATCTCGGGAAGGGTGGGCAAAGGCAGTTCAACGCCGTCCTTCAGCAAGAAGTTTGCATAGCCATGGAGCGGCAGCATTATTTCGGTTTGCAACTCTACGTTGACCCCAGTTGTGGCCGAAACCACAAAATCTTCCACAGTACTGAGGTCTACACCTCCAGATTGTCCTTTCAGTTTAGCATCAAATTTTATGTTAGTAGGAGCCAACTTAAACGCATCGTTAATATTGGAGTTTTCCCCTGTAAGAATGAATTTATTCTCTCCTCGAATGGTCGAATTCCAAACACCAATTTCCAAATCATTGTTGCCTGGTGTACCCTGATTGGCTATAATCAACGAGTTTTCTTCCCCCTTGCCGCCATAAGTATAAGAACGATAAGCCTTTATATTGTCAATCAAAAAATCCAGCGCAACTGCACCATTGTTCACCGTGAACCTCAACTGCGGATTTTCAATATAAATATCGGCTTCTAAGGTACTTTGAAAAACATCAACTTTCAAATCAACCGTTTCTGGAACATCCAGGGTAGCGAGTGAAAATTTACCCTCAACGGAGTCTTTCACCAAACCAGATATGGTAGCATTTAAAGTGATATTATTGAGTACAACATCGGCCTGGGTTACCAGTTGGTCATCTATCTTCAAATCACTAAAGCATATATAGAACCAATCATGCTCATTTTTATCTTCAGGATCAAAAACTATATATCCATTACAGTCCTTCTTGGCTCCAACGGCAACTTCAATTATAGTCGGTGTATGACCATATTGTCGTATATGCTTCCCATGAAGTTCATCAAACTTAGCATTATCGAACCCTTGTACGGACATCACATTCATCATGCATTCTACTTTTTTGTCCGAGTTAATTTCAATGTCAATAACACAGGTTTCAGGGTAGATTCTTTTCAAATTGTATTTTGTAGCATCATACCCTTCATATCGCGCCTTCCAAATAAACTTGCCATCCTCAACATATTCTGGGGCTCCCTGAAATTTGAACTCCAACCTATCCGAGATTTGATTCATCACTGACCCTCCAACACCTTGACTACCGAAGTGCAAAGTGTCAATAAAAGAGAGGTAGTATTCTCCGGTTGCGTCGTCGAAAACCAACGTGTTGGATTTATCCTTTTCGGCCAACTCCTTGAACGTTATTGTCGACTTGATTAATGGAAGAACAAATGCTGGGGAATCGCCTTCCATTTTGATGTCATCGAACTGATCCTTTATCTGGCAACTTGCAACCAACATAAGAACCGCCAACAGCATCGCCAAATTCTTAAACTTGCATTTCATAGTGCAATTGCTTGAGGTTTAGTTTAATGGTAGATTTCTACTGTATTCAGTATCGGTTGTACGCAATAGCTGCAATTTTGTTCGTTTTGCAGATATATAAGCACACAACACGGCCGCAATATACGAAAAATCCCGCCCTGGAGCAATATCCATAGCGGGATTTTCGGTGTTTCGTTCTATGTTTAGTAGAAGTTGTAGCGTTTATCCTCTATTTGGGCCAGTTTTTTCAGAGCCTCAAACACTTCGTAATAGCTGCGCGATTGGTAGGCTACGGTTAGACGATCGCGCTCATCGTCGGCATTGGTGGCTGCCACATCGATGTTCGACGAAGTTACGCTCAGCACAAACACGCCGCTGTTACCATCGATGGGGGCCGAGAGTTGCCCCTCGGGGCTAATCACCGCCGTTCCGAGCACAGCAGGCTCAAAGCCTGCATTGGGCAGGGTATAGGAAGCAAACGATACGTTGTCGGCATGTTCAACACGGGTGTTGAGTTTCTGAGCCAGTTCGGGCAGCGTGGTGGCACCGCCCTTGATGGCCTCGGTCACACGCTGGTTGAGCAGCGCAAGTTTTTTCTCGCGAAGCACCTTGGCGCGAATGTCTTGTGCCACCTGAGCCACAGGAGCAATGCCCTCTTTGCGTGCGGTGCGCACGGTGGCCACCACATACTGGTCGCCCAATTCAAATACATTAGATACCTCGCCCTCCTTGGCCTTAAACGCCCAACGGATGAGCTCGCGGGGCGATGTTAGGCCTGCAATGTTGCGGTCGTTGCGGAGCAAGTTGTTAGCACTACGCTTGGTGAGCTGCTGCTCGGCCACAGCGGCGTTGAACTTGTCGTATGTGGTATTCTGTCCAGCAAACGACGATGCCTGCGTGTAGGTTTTCTGTATAGTGGCATTGCTAGGCGTTACGGTACGCTCGAGCAAAGCCAGCTGCACTTTCTTCACAGGCTTGCTCTGATCCACTATCTGTATAACATGGTAGCCAAACTGGGTTTCCACCAAGGTGGTTTGTCCCTTTGTACCCTCGAAGCAGGCGTTGTTGAATGCTGGCACCATCACGCCATCTGTGAACCACCCTAAATCACCACCCTTATCCTTGGACCCAGGATCGGTGCTATGACGGGTTGCTAGCTGCGCCCAATCGGCTCCGCCCTTCTTAATCACAGCCAATAGGCTGTCGGCAGTGGCCTTAGCAGCAGCCTTGGCCGCGTCGCCAGCATTTTCGGGAACAATCAGTATATGGCGAGCGTTCACCGAATCAGGACGCATCTTGGTGTCGGCCAAACGGGCTATGCGATAGGCAATACCATCAGAGAATGGGCCAGCCACATCGCCAACCTTGGCCTCGAAAGCCCATGCACGGAAGTCCTCGGGAACATCATTAACGCCAAGATAGTTGTGATTCACCTGCGTGTCTGAGTTCAAATCGGCATACTGCATTGGTTCTGCAGCCTCGGCCAATTCAGTTTTGTAGCGTTCAATGGCCTGTGCGGCTGCCTGCACATCGGCCTCGGAGGGTTGCACGGGGAACAGCACATACTCCACATCGCGCGACTCGTCCTGCTTATAGTCGTTCTTGTGCTTGGCATAGTAGTCCTTGATGTCGGAGTTGCTAACGCTCACCAACGAATCGGCAATGTCGGACAAGCGAGCCACAACGTAGTCGAAATTAACCTTGTTGTAGCGATCTTTCATGGCCTCATCGGTTTGTAAACTTGTGGCATACAAGCCTTTGCGCACCAAATTGCTATACTTTGAGAAGGAGCGATCCTTTAGCATCTCGCGCTCCAGATACATCCAGTAGAAGCGCATATTAGGGTCACTGTCAAGATTCTGCAAGAAAGCGGTGAGGTACTCCTTATTTAGTACGCCAGTGTTGGGGTCGGCAAACTGCTGGCTTATTATGGGGTGGATGTTGCGTCCTTGCACCATGTCGAAGAGTTCGTCGGGGTGAATCTCAATGCCGAGTTTCTTGTACTCGGGCGACATCACGTGGGTACGCACCATGTCTTGCCACACCTGCTCGCGGATGCGCACGGTGGTTTGCTCGTCGAGCCCTTGGTTCGAGAACAATTTCTGTAGGCTCTCGGCCTCGTCCACCTTGGCTTGATACTGGTCGTAGGCTATTGATGTGCCGTTAATCTTTGCAAGTTCCAGTTGCGATTGGTTGAACAGGGTTCCGCCGCTGCTCACCAAGTCGCCCAAGATGAAAGCCAAAAGGGCTAAACCTATCACCACTGCCACCAGCACGCCAGCGCGGGATCTAATCTTTTCTAGGGTTGCCATGTGTCGTTCTTACGATTATGGAGTTTGTGTATCGAGTAAAATTTGTTGCAAAAATCAGGGCACGAATATAGCTATTTTTGGGTTTACCCCTGCCATTATGTTCATTTTTTTCAGGGTAGAGTGAGCCTAACCAAGTCGATGCGTGCCCCATGCATGCGCTCAATCTTAACTGTGAAGCCCTCTAACGCTATCACTTCCTTGGTAGTGGGTATGTTATGGTAGCCGTGGAGAATAAAACCAGCCAAGGTGTCGTACTCGTCGGACTCGGGCAGCCCAAATCCGTAGGTTTCGTTTAGGTGGACTATCTCCAAACGTCCCGATAGGAGATATTCGCGGTCGTTTATGCGATGTTCGAGCAGGTCGCTTTTGTCGTGTTCGTCGTCAATCTCACCAAAAATCTCCTCCATGATGTCTTCGATGGTGATTAGCCCCGCCGTGCCACCAAACTCATCAACAACCACGGCAATGCTACGGTGCTCCTTGATAAAGTGTGCCAAAGCTTTGTTAGCAAACATGGTTTCGGGGAAATAGTCTATTGGCATCATCTTTTCTCCAATGGTGCTGGGCCTAAGAAATAGATCTTTGGAATTCACATAGCCCACAATGTTATCGATACTATCGGTGAACACTGGCAGGCGAGAGTATTTGGTTTCAATGAATCGGCGTTGGAGCGTTTGCACCGTTTCGTCAGCCTCAATGGCCTCAATGTCGGTGCGTGGAATCATGCAATCGCGCAGTCGTACCTCCGAGAAATCGAGGGCGTTTTGGAATATACGTAGCTCTTGTTCATGCGTACCTCCCTCATCCTCAACTGGATGGGCGCGCTCCACGAGGCTATCGAGATCCACTCGCCCGAATATAGGGATGTCGCGCTGCGAGGCAACTGGGCGTCGGGCTATATAGCGCAATATGATGTAGGAAAGCCATGTAGAGAGGCGACTAACAGGATACAACAGCACATAGAACAGCAGCACCAATGGTGCTAAGGCAGTGAGCAGCGCATTGGGATAGCGACGAAAAATGGATTTGGGGAGAAATTCGGCCGTAACCAATATGATGCCCGTGCTGACAACTGTTTGCAGCAGCAAAACCAGCGTGGTGTTTGCCGTGATATAGCGCACAATGAATGGGTCGAGCAACTTGGCGAATTCAATGCCATAAACCACCAGCGCAATGCTGTTGCCAACCAATATGGTTGAGATGTATTGACTTGGATTGCGGGTAACGAAACCCACAATGCGCCCATTGAGATTGCCCTGCTTTTTGTCGAGCTCGAGGCGAAGCTTGTTGGCCGCAAAAAATGCTATTTCCATGCCCGAAAAAAAAGCCGAGCATAGCAGCGATATGGCTATAACCAAAAGGTTTGCGGTCATTTCAGTGGTTTGAACAAAAAAGCGTTAGCGGCCGTTATCCTTGAGCCGCTTCCAACGCCGCACCAAGAACATGATTAGGGCTAATGCACTGAGAGCAAAGTACATATAACTAACCCCAAAGCCCAGTTTGATGGATGAGTGAATGCCCAAAATCAGGCATAGCACCGCCAGAGCAGCCCAAATGTACTCCAATATAACAGGTAATTTATTCATATACAAGTATTTACTTCTAAAACCATGCAACTATTGGTCAAACTCTATTTCGCCATCGTAGGGTTCTTTCACCTCCCAGTTACTAAAGGAATCGTCGGAAATAAGCCCACGCCCGAACACATGCCCATCTTGGGTTTTGATGTGTACATTCACATTGGTGTAGATGATGCGCTTTTTCTGATCCCAGTAGAGTTCCTCGGTGTATAGCACTTCGCCCTTGAAGTTCTGCGCCACAACATTATTGCGAGCCACCCAAACATCCTGTTTGTCGAGGTGCTGGGCGAATTTCGCCGTAATTCTCGACTCAATCTCCATTTTGTCGTCGAAGGTGTTCAGTTCAATGCCCTCATCGAAATTGGTGAAAGGATCTTCGGCGAACTGATAGTAGCGAGTTACGGGGGCATACACCTTAATTTTCATGCGCCCCATCTCGGTGTAGATTAGTTCCGAGTCGAACACAGCCACGGTGGCCGTGTCGGTTGGTGCCATCAGTTCCTGAATCTGTGCGGTGTTAGTGGTGCAACTAGCAGCGAAAAAAGCAGTAGCCCCCGCTATGATAGCGGGAGCTACTATGGATTGTAGCCACAATGGGCTCAGTTTCTTCAAAAGACGCGGTTTCACTGCTTATCTACGCTCTCTAACCGTGGTGCGCTCACCAATCCAGCAACCTACACTGTAACCGTCGCCTGGCTTCAAATCGTGGAAGAACAAGTCCTCTTTCGATGGGAAATATTGGCTGTAGGTGCTAATTAGGGCGTTCATGCTTTCGGTCATGCTGGGATCTACCTCCTTAGCCTTAGCATATTTGTCAACGGCTGCCCAGTACACCGCCTTGCGAGCCAACTCGTCGCCACCACAGTTACGCTCGCTGGCATACATGTCGCCAATCAGGCGATAAGCCTCGCCGAAGTTGGGTTTTAGATCTATAGCCTTCAGAGCCAATGCTTTGGCCTGTGCAAATTTCTTGAACTCACCAAAGGTGAGGGTTGCCAACTCGTAGTAGTAGGCAGCACGACGCAGCGAATCCTGCTCAAGGTTGATGGCTTCGTTGTAGTAGTTCTCCATCTCCTTGTAGCCCTTAACGCCACGGTAGAGGTGGGCAATGTCGTAGGCCAACGAAGCTGATGGCTCAAGTTTGAACAGAGCAACAGACACATTGAGGAACAACGGTTCACTGGTGCAACGGTTGGCCTGCATCAGGTTGCGAATTTTCTTGCACAGAGCGGCGTCGGAGGGATTAGCCTCGAAACGAGGACCAAATAGGGGTACCAGGTTGGAGCAGTTGGCCACACCCATTTTAGCAAAAGTGGCGTCGATATTGGCCTTGGCACTCTGCAGTTTCTCATCGTCGGGCTTGGCTGCCAACTGCATATCGAGATAGTCGCTCACGGTGGAGTAAGCCTCTATAACAGCCTCGGCATCAATTTTTTGATTGGTAAACATAGCGTTCACCAGGGTCATATTGAAGAAGAGGTCCGAAGCCGATGCCTTTGATTTGAGCAAATCGAGGCACTCCTTGGAGTAGCCATAAGCCTCTTCGTAGCGTTCGGGGGCAAGGGTGTACAAGTCCTGAGCCTTTGATCCCAACACATCGCCACGCTCGCCAAAGTACTCAATACGGCGATCGTAGAGCAGCATCAGCGTATCGAGCAAACCAGGCTTGTTTGCCTCGCTGGCCTTGTTATACGACTCTTTCACAATGCGAGCACCACGGATAAAGGTGTTTTTCGACACAGCTGGACATTTGCTAAACACCTGGCTCCAAGTTTTTTTAGCCTCTACATAGTTTTTCTGCTTATAGTATTCGCTATAGACAGAGAGATTGGCAGCACACTCTTTGCGGCTTTCCTCATCGGGGCCGTATTTCGGATTGCTCAGATAGGCTTGTCCGTAAGCCGCGCTGCTAAGCGTTAGGGCGATTAGGGCTATGCCCAAGTTTCTCGTCAGTTTCATCGCGGTTAGTTTTAGAAGTTCGGTAGATTAGGTATTACGCTATGTTCAAATGCCATGCCAAAGATTATGCGCACATTGCCATATATAGCAATAAATCACTGATTATCATTGTATTGCAATATGCAATTAAGTCCTTGTGCAAGCAAATTTGGGGCTACAAATATGCGATTTTTTAACTTATCGGCAAAGAAAATTGCATCGCCACCCGTAATTATTATCTCCATGCCCTGATATTCTTGGGCCATGGCATCGATGTAGCCATCCATTTCGGCCATTGCTCCACGCTGCACGCCCGCTCTGATGCATGTTTCGGTTGTATTTCCGAGCAACTCCACATTGTGCTGAGGGGCAAGCAGGGGCAGGCGAGCGGTGTGATCGTGCAGTGCCTGATAGCGCAGGCGCAAACCTGGTGCTATGGCCCCGCCAAGGTAGCGGCCATCGGCGGTAAGCATCTCGTAGGTGATGGCCGTGCCACAATCAATCACCAGCACATTTCGGCCAGGATATAGCGCATGGGCAGCCACAGCTACAGCCAGACGGTCGGGTCCAAGGGTTTCGGGCGTTGCGTAGCAATTTTTTATGGGTAGCGGCGTTTGACTGTCGAGCAGCAGCGTGGGTAAAACGCTACGCAGATAGTTGAGCGCATCGGGAATTGCTCCAACGGCACAAGCTATGGCGCATTGCACGCTATACTGAGCGCGTAGGCCATCGAGCACTTCACGGGTGAGCAGCGGCACAATAAACTCTTGAACAATATCGGCCTGACTGAACAAAGTGAGCTTGGTACGGGTGTTACCTATGTCGATGGTTAGATTCATGCCTGATGTGTTTGGGGGAGTACGGCACAGCGCAGCTGGGTTAGCAGCTGACATGCACCTGCTATGGTGTCGATACCCTGCACTGATAGCGACAGCCGCCCCTCGTGCTCCTTCATCTTGAATCGAGCGGGATGCTGCGCTATGTAGGCCATTAAGTTGGCAAAGGTGTCGGTGCTATAGTATGCCGATAGTTTGTTGCCAATAAAATTAGCCAACAAACGGCTGTTTTTCAGCACAATACGCTCAACACCAAGTTCTATAGCCATCCAGCGCAACTGCACCACGCTGAGCAGATCGTTCACTGGCGATGGTATAGCACCGAAACGGTCGATTAGAGCCTCGCGGAAACGTTCGAGTGCATCAGAATTTTCCAACGCATCAATCTCGCGATAGAGCTTTATGCGCTCAGCCACGCTAGCAACGTATGTGTCGGGGATATGAATCTCCATGTCGGTCTCAACATGGCACTCCGAACGGGTGGGCTTCCACTGAGCAGGGGCGACAGCTTCGGGGTTTTGATGCAGCTCAGCATCGCGCAACTCATCGAGTGCCTCATCGAGTATGCGCTGATATACCTCAAAGCCCATATCAGCAATGAATCCGCTCTGCTCGCCACCGAGCAAATTGCCTGCGCCACGTATGTCGAGATCCTGCATGGCTATGCTGAATCCGCTACCCAATTCCGAAAATTCCTCGATGGCTCTAAGCCTGCGCCGCGCATCAGACGAGAGCGTATCCAACGGCGGAGCGAGCAGATAGCAGAATGCTTTTTTGTTGGAGCGTCCCACACGTCCGCGCATCTGATGCAAATCGCTCAAACCGAACATCTGCGCGTTGTTCACAATAATGGTGTTGGCGTTAGGAATGTCGAGCCCCGCCTCGATGATTGAAGTGGACACCAACACGTCAAAATCGCCATTGATAAAGCTCAGCATCACACGCTCCAACTCCTTGGAGTCCATCTGCCCATGGGCAACACCCGTTTTTGCACGCGGACAAGCACGATGCAACATGGCCACAACCTCGCCAATGTTCTGCACGCGATTATGTACGAAGAAAACCTGTCCGCCGCGCGAAATTTCATGCTCCACCGCCTCTTTGATAATCTGCATACCAAATTCGTGTAGTTCGGTGAGTATGGGATGCCGATTGGGCGGCGGAGTGTTGATTATGGACAAATCGCGGGCTCCCATGAGCGAGAACTGAAGCGTTCGCGGTATGGGCGTAGCCGTTAGAGTGAGCGTATCAACATTAACTTTGAGCTGCTTGAGCTTCTCCTTGGCGGCCACGCCAAATTTCTGCTCCTCGTCGATGATGAGCAGCCCCAAATCCTTGAATTTAGCCATCTTGCTAAGCAGCGCATGAGTGCCTATGATGATGTCGGTGCGTCCGTCCTCAAGGCGTTTATGTATCTCGCGCTGTTCAGCTGCGGTTTTCATGCGGCTAATAAAATCGATATTACAGGGCAATCCCTTTAGCCTTGCGCTAAAAGTTTGATAGTGCTGTAGGGCCAGAATTGTGGTGGGAACGAGCACCGCAACCTGCTTGCTGTCGGCAACCGCCTTGAAGGCCGCCCTGATGGCCACCTCGGTTTTGCCAAAGCCCACATCGCCACACACTAGCCTATCCATGGGGCGTTCGTCCTCCATGTCGGCCTTAACAGCAGCGGTGGCTTTGAGCTGGTCGGGCGTGTCCTCGAAAAGGAAACTGGCCTCAAGTTCGTGCTGCAAATAGCTATCGGGCGAAAACGCAAATCCTCTATTGGCTTTACGTTTGGCATACAAGGCTATCAAATCCTTGGCTATGTCCTTGATCTTGCGCTTTGTGTTCTGCTTTAGCCGCTGCCAGGTTCCCGAACCAAGTTTGTTAACCTTGGGTGGCTCGGCATCTTTCCCCCTATATTTCGATATTTTATGCAGATTATGCACATTCACCAGCAGGGTGTCGTTGTTGCCGTATATCAACCTGACAGCCTCTTGCCGCCTGCCATTCACATCGACGGTTATCAGCCCACCAAACTGGCCAATGCCGTGATCGATATGCACCACATAGTCGCCTTTTTGCAGATTTAGCAGTTCTTGCATACTCACAGCCTCGCGACCGCTCAGCTGATGCTTCAGCTGCACCTTTTGGTAACGGTCAAATAGCTGATGGTCGGTATAGAAACAGTGCCGAATGGTGCTATCCACAAAGCCTTCGGCCAACGTACCGCGCACTGGCGTAAAACGTAGTTCCGCATCAATTCCTTCCAATATGCTCTGCAAACGCCTATGCTGATTGGGGTTATCGGCCACAATATGCACCAAATAGCCATCAAGCGTCAGCCTGCCCATATCGTCGGCGAGCAACTCGAAATTTCGGCCAAACGCTGGCTGCGGAGCGGAGCTAAACTCAATAGTACGCGCCGATTTGAACATCGGCCTCAGCCCCACCTCAATCGTGGTTTTGTTGCGAAGCGAATCTAACACTTCGCGCCCAGTAGCAAAACGGGCATCAACCTCTTCAGTATCACTCTGTGTATCAAGCGCAGCGGCATAAACCTCATTCATTCGCGCTAACACCAATTCGGTGTCCTTGCACCACACCAACGCGCGTTCGGGCAGCAATGCGCTAATGGGCTTACGTCCAACAGGAGCAGCGCTTGTGTGCTGTATGTTGGGCACTATGCTTGCCTCATCGAGCAAACCGTGCGAACGCTGGTCGTCCACGTCGAACGGACGTATAGATTCTATTGTATCTCCAAAAAAATCAACCCTGATGGGTTCTGCGGCCGAAAACGAGAATATATCGACAATGCCACCGCGCTGCGAGTACTGTCCTGGCGAATATACAAAGTCCACACGCTCAAAACCAAACTCCTCGAGCGTATCGGCCACAAACGATGGCGACAATGCTTCGCCCCGATGTAGCACCAAACTGTGCCTATTGAGTTCATCGAGGCTCACCGCACGCTCGGCAAGCGCATCGGGGTAGGTGATTATGACCGTACGAGTGTTAGGTTGTTGCGCCAGTTGCGCCAGCAGGTTGAACACATCGGTGCGCTGAATTATGGCCTCGTCGGAGGTCTGAGCATACTGCACCGCGCGCCGATATGATGCAGGGAAGAAAAAAAGCATCTCGGCGGATAGCATACCGCTTAGGTCGGTGAAACACCGAGCAGCCTCGTCGCGATCGGGCAAAACAGCCAGCACAGGCCGAGTTTCGGCTCGCGCCAACTGCGATAGCACCACGCTGTGCATGGAGCCAGCCAGCCCCTTGATATAGAGATTTGCGCCCTGAGCATCAGCGTAGCGGCGCAATTCGGCCACCGCTGGATGGCTTGCATAACAACCGAGCGCATCGTTCAGGGACTGCTCCATACGCCACTATCCCTCGCGTGCAAGCAATTCCTCAAGTTTCTGCACCATCTGTGCCGACCCTACATAAAACGGCATACGCTGGTGAATGGACTCGGGCTGAATATCGAGTATACGCTCAAAACCATTGCTGGCGCGACCTCCAGCCTGCTCAGCAATAAAAGCTATGGGGTTACACTCATATAGCAAACGCAATTTACCATTGGGAGCAGCCGCTGTGGGCGGATACATATAAACACCGCCCTTGAGCAAATTGCGATGGAAATCGGCCACCAAGGATCCTATGTAGCGCGACGTGTATGGGCGCTTGGTGGATTTGTCTAACTCCTGGCAGTAGCGAATATAATTCTTCACTCCCTGCGGAAAATGCGCGTAGTTGCCCTCGTTTATAGAGTATATGCTCCCCATGTCTGGGGTTTTAATCATGTAGTTCGACAAACAAAACTCGCCTATCGATGGATCCAGCGTAAAACCAAACACGCCGTTACCCGCCGTATAAACCAACATGGTGGATGAGCCATAAATCACGTAGCCAGCTGCCACCTGCTTGTTGCCAGGCTGCATAAAATCTTCGGCTGTAACGCGTTCGCCACGCGGACTTACACGGCGATATATGCCAAAAATAGTGCCTATCGAAACGTTCACGTCGATATTCGACGAGCCATCGAGCGGATCCATACACACCACGTAGTTACCATCGCGCGTGAGCTGGTCGTCGTCCCAAGTAATCACCTCCTGATCCTCTTCCGAGGCTATGCCACAGCATTCGCGGCTGCTACGCAACGACTGGATAAACTGCCAGTTAGCCATCAAATCGAGTTTTTTCTGCGACTCGCCCTGCACATTGATGTTGCCAACCTCGCCCAGTATATCCACCAAACCAGCCTTGTTCACTTTTTTATTCACAATCTTTGCGGCTACACCTATGTGGTATAGCAATCGCGAAAACTCGCCCGTAGCGTAAGGAATATTGGCCTGCTGCTCAATGATGAACTGCGTGAGCGTTTTTACTGTATATCCTTGCATTGTATTGGTTTATAGACATTTTAACCATAAGCAATAGGCGCAAATGGCCTCCCAAAGTTAGCCCATTTTTATTGATACTGAAAGAAAATGTGCCCAACTTTTCGCTACATTTGCTTCAATTCGATATGCAAACTATGGCTCATAACACGATTACCACGGAGCAACATCCTCTCAAACCATTTCTTCCCCAAAATGCCAAAGTGCTAATGCTTGGTAGTTTTCCGCCTCCACAGATACGTTGGAGCATGAATTTTTATTACCCCAATTTTCAGAACGACATGTGGCGCATTATGGGACTAATTTTTTTCGGGAATCGCCACCATTTCGAACATATCATTGAACACCGATTCGACGAACAGCGCGTGGTTGAATTTTGCGCTCGGCAAGGCATTGCGCTCTACGACACCGCTCAGAGCGTGCGCAGGCTACGCAACAACGCTTCCGACAATCACCTCGAGGTGGTCACCCCCACTAACATAGACGCGCTTCTCGCTCAAATTCCGCAATGCTATACCATAGCCACCACTGGCGAGAAATCGACCTCAACACTTGCAAAACTTTACACCTGCTCCAAACCTCCCGTGGGCGGCCACACACCAATAAAAATCGGCAAACGCACTGTCAACCTCTACCGTATGCCATCGTCGAGCCGCGCCTACCCGCTTGCTCTCGAACGCAAAGCCGAATCCTACAAGCAAATGCTTAGGAATGTAGGCATACTCTAACCTACAGTTAATCGTAGAAAACCCAAGCAACGCCAAACTTAAATCCACCTCGACGTTCGGGGTACTGGTAGGCCGAAAAATAATTATTATAGTCGAACCATCCTTGATTCAAATGCTCGTATTTTAGGAATATCAAGGCCGAATACCACTTCAAATTCACAAACGCATCCACAAACGGATAGTTGCCTACCTTTCCCTCGCGCTGACAATAGAACTGCGCCGTTGCTGGCATATAGGCATCGGCATAGAACGAAGTGGTATAGTTCGCGCTCGCACCTATCTGTGCCGTAAGCACATTTTTCACCACATTGAACTGAAAAAACAAAGAACTATAAAGCGTAAGTTCGGGCAAACTAAGCACCTGCTGATTCGAGTTTTTTTGCCACTGCAACCGATTTATAAGCCCAAGTGGACCAAATTTCAGATGGTTTCGCACGTAAGCCGACGTTACAGTTACGCCCGCCGACGATTGTGCTGGCCGCGCCAAACTGTCAAAATACAGATAATTAGCCACATGCGCTAAGCTATAACCCACCCACGTACTCCAACGCTCAGTACCAAACTCGCCCGAAATGCGGAACGTTTGTTGCCTGTCAAAATGATTCTCCCAGCGAAAATGGTTCGAAGCATAGCGACGCATGAACACATCTGGACTACGATCCGAAATCTCTAGTTCCGCATGCACATAAGGCAACTCCGTCGACCGCCATGGCAACACCGTCATCTCACCAAATATCTCCTTATCGCCTGCCCTATAGCCATTTAGATACAAACTGATTGCTCCGCTATAGCGCAAATAATCAGAATTACTAAACACTCCCGCACCCACATAGTTCGTGCTAATTTTATACCCCTTGGCCTCCTGGGGATATAGATAATGCCCAATATCAAAATAGCTATAGCGTCCAGAAGTATTACCCAACCACATACGTAGCCCAGGAATACCTGGATAAGCAGCAATCTGGCTCACCTCAATCATGGCCATTGAATTAAACTGCTGCAACGATGCCGTGTCGTGCGACATAGTGGCATGCACAAAATTATCTGTATATAGCAACGTATCGCCCACACCATCGGCATACAAATGCTTATAGCGATCGTATTCCAGCAGCAACTTGCCCGTAATAATTGGCTTCACAACCACAACCGAATCCTTACCCTGTATGTTTTTGAGCCTTTTACGCTTTTCCACAAAATGGAATCCGCCCATAAGCGAAGCACCCCGCCACTTTAATTCCGTGCTTGCTCCACTAAGCTTCATTGGCACCAATCGCGAATCCAGTAGCGTATCGCGGATAAAAAACTCATCAATAACACCACCATTGTTCTGATTCTTAATGCCTGTAGAGTTTACGGTAAACTGCGCAAATACTCTATTTCTGTAATAACTAACGTACCCAGAAAAAACATTATCGCGTGCCAGTTGCCGCGCATACATTCCCTTGGTCGAATAGTAATCGTAATCGAGACCAAAATTTAGATATGGACTAACATTCTGTGTATGCTGCACCCCCAGCGTAAGGTCGGCCTGACTCGACTTACCTCCCATGGAATAGGTGAGTAACGTATGCGGACTTCGCACATGCATATGGCTTCGGCTAAAACCAGGCTTTTGATAGGCCACAAAACTTCTCATGAACAAAAACTTAGCGTCAGCTTGACGCTTCAGAAAATCGGTAGTTTGCAAGGCACCACCAAGATTGCCAAGAGATATATAAGGTGTTAGTTCCCTTTGATAGTGCAAATTCCTTTGTGGTTGCAGTAAAAGCGTATCGAATGCGGGTTGTTCCTCAAGGTTAAATGTATGCGGATTGATACGCCACGCAAAAGCACCACGCTCAGGATTTTTGGGATGCAACAAATCAATAATGCTTGAATTATAAACCTTCGACGACGAATCTACTGGCTGCTGTGCGGCGTCATGCAACATATCCTGCCCGCTGAGCATAGCGGGAGACGGAGCTATAGATGCAGCCGTGGTATCAACCACACGCACCAGCGTATCAGACAACATCACCGATGTATCTATCGTTTGCGCCGTGATACATATCGGTGCAAACATCACCAGCAATAGGGTTATAATTTTAGCAATTGGCTTCAATGTGGCCAGATTTTAGGGTGCAAAGATAGCACATCCGCCCAGAAAAATCAAAAAAAGGAGGGGGCCTGGCGTACCGTACCGGTAACGGCCAGGCCCCCTGTGGGGGCGGGCGGCGACCTACTCTCCCGCTTTCGCAGTACCATCGGCGCTGGCGGGCTTAACTGCC
>JAFWUG010000047.1 GCA_017524185.1 Bacteroidales bacterium | reverse complement strand
ATGAAAAATTTTGTACGACATGGGTTGAAAGACGAATTGCTCTCTCTACTAACAATGTTCAGGGCTTTCCCAACCTTTGTTTAGGGGTATTTCGACGTTGTAATCGTTGTCTTTGTATTCTAATTGTCTTTGTATTCTAAATGCGTATAATACTCATGATGTCAGCCTGTTGCAGCAATAATACGCACTTAAACATAGCAGTGCCGCAACCCGCAATGGGCTACGGCACTGCTATGTTTTTTTTCTGTTCTACCTCAAAAATCCGAGTTCATATACCATTGGGCGCATCTTTTCTTCTAATGCTTTAAAAAGCTTCACAAACTCATTATAATCGGCTTTTGCACATTGATATGCAAGTTCACCGATTTGATACCAGCCGCAGTCCCAATTCATGATTTGATATTCGGGATGCTCGCTATCGAACATGCTCCTGTATTTGAACGTGTTTCTGACAATTTCACAAGCTTTATCCAAAACCGCTTGGGCCTCGGGCGATAGGGTGATGCCCTGCAGCTTGGTGTAAACGTATCTGTCTTTCGATGTCCGCGCATCGTTGTAGGTTTGCGTTAGCCTATGGTTGTTTGCAAGCAGCTCAATCTCAGCCCTCGACATCCAAAAGAACTCGTTTTTAATGTCCCAGTTCTTACCCTTGTATTCAATCTGACGCAGCGACGATTGGTTGCTCGACGAGTGGAACAACGAGTGCACCATCGAATCGCTCACAAACTCCTCATACTTAGGATGCGATTCGTCTGGAACTAGATACTCATCCTTGGAATTTATCCAATTCTTTTCTATGAGTTTGCGGGCAGAAAATAAGGCTGTGCAACGTGTGAAATTATCTGTTTCAACAGACACAACACTATTTCCACCTTTTTTGCCGACCGACGAGAATATAGATACGCCTTGTGGGTTAGTGTCTATTAAATTGCCGTCATTTAGTAAAGTACCTAAAAATTCATCAGATACCTTTATTCCATCTTTCTCAACTATTTTTAATGCATTGGTCTGTGTTGGAAACACTCTTGTTCTTTTTTTACTACTTGTGATATATTCGCTATATCTTTTGTCGTTATCAGCATTGTATATTATTTTTGAGCCATTGAATTTAATTTCTTCGCCATCATATTCAGCAATTCTATACTCAAAGGTTTCTTTGTTTATTGTTTTGCCACTTTTTAGTATAGTAAAACCAATACCCCATTTGTCCGATACATTAGCAAACTCACTTGCCCTGAACTGAAAAGCGTCTTCAAAAGAAAACTCATCTAGAAACACTTTTCTGAATTTTTTGAAAGATTGTCCTACTAAAAATAATGTAGGACAGAAAATTGCTATATAACATTCTTTTAATTTGAATTTTTGTTTTATTTTCATTATTCTATACAAGAATTGCCCATAAAGATTGGCAGAACACGCTCCCATTTCATCTTCTTGCATTTGATGGTTGGCTACTGTTTCTGCAACCGTTTCCGAAACGCCTGCTTGTTTTCCGTCGCCACCATTTCTTGCATACGGAGGATTTAGGAAGAATACTATTGGTTTGTTCTGTTCAAAAGCCTCAAGAAGTCCTTTGGGTAGTTTGGTTTGCGTTGGTACTACATCAGTAGGAATATCGTCATTCAAAAAATCGAACTGGAACTTTGTGGCTTCTGGGTTATAGTTTGCCGCGATGTTCAGCTCGCTCTCGAACAGAGTGGAGCAGTAGAGCTCGCCGAACCTGTAGTCGCGGGTGAGGTTGCCTGTGCCCCAGCAGTTATCCCATACAACATATTTTTCTTTCCAATCCGTTCCGAGTTGTTTTCCAATCATCTCATGCGCCTTATCACTCCATATTGTTGGTGTCCAGAAATCGCCACTCTTACGCCTCTGCGTGTCCTCAATAAGCCTATCGGCAATGCTTTTCAGGCGCATGGTTTCCTGCGGCGTGTATTCGCGGTCGAAATGGCCAAAAAAAAGAACTGAATGCCGAACCATTTATTTTTGCTTGTTTTCCGTTGTACACAAGCGTATTGAGGTCGCTCGGATGTTGGTAGTATTTCATCTTGTCGCTGATTACGCCCATGAAAACCTCCACCAAATCGTGTGCGCTCAGCTTCGACATATCTTTCAGCACATTGCTGCAGAAATAGTCGAAAATTTTCGACAGATTGTGCTCTGTGATATGCACATAGCGCGTAACGCTGTTGGCCTGGTCGTTGATTTTGTCGGCCACAGCCTTGAAGCTGAAATCGCCGTTGACATCGAAAATGAAAGGATTTATGGCCTCGTCGTTCGATATTTTTTGCACCAAATCTGGATTGGCCTCTGCCGCCTTTGAGGGGGCAATGCTCCAGTCCACATCCTCGTCGAGGTATTTTTGCAGCGCGTTGGTGTGCATCACAAAGCACTCGTCCAGGTCGCCCACTAAGCACACGTTGGGCAGAATAGCACCATGCTCTTCAAACTTTTTAAGATAGAAAAGCACCTGTGCTAACACCTTAGCCCGCGAAACTTGGTTGCCGAGCTTTTCGTTGTACTTGTACTCAATGATGAGCCTAAGCGTTTTTCCGCCCTCGGTTTTGCAGTCGATAAAGCCGTCGCACTGGAATGGGTTTTCTATTTTAGCGTTGAAATAGTGGCCAATGCCCTCGTTGTAAACGTCTTCAACCTGCCGCTCGTTGGCGGCATCCTTAATTTTGTCCCAGAACTTGCTCTTGCCCATAGCTACCTAATTTTTAATGGGTTAGCTGTGAGCCTCGGGCTATGTGCGTTGCTGGCTATGCGCCTCTGCGCCAGCGTGCGTAGGGGCGTGTGGCGACTGGCTACGGCAAATGTGCCGTACAAATTGGTTGCGGTCTTGTGCTTGGTTGTTAGGCGCGTTTGCCAATGCCTAAAAACCATTGTCGGCTCCACCAAGCACCCTAATAAAAAGAAACGTGGACAAATCCTCATCCACATTCCGGGTGCCTGGCAGAACCCTCAAACTCAGATAAGGAATGCCCACGCCATAGGCGCGAGCATCCACTGCTATCTTCTGAGTTTGATTTCCTTTGCTGCCAGGCTTTGGAATGTTTTCAGAATAGCGGCAAACGCTGCTGGTTAATATGTGGTTGGTTTAAACTATCTGAGTGTCAATTGGTTTTGTTCAACAATATACATTCCCACTAAGCGGGGGATAATTACAAAGATACGAAAAAAATTGGAGCGTATGGGATTATACAAGTATAAAAAATAGCCCCAAGGTATTAGCTTGGGGCTGGGAGATTTCAGAAAAATATATTCTCTGTTTTAATCCTTGGCGAACTTCTTGGCATTAATTTCTACCTCGAGGATAAAGAAAAAGTTGTCGTCGTCGAGGGGGAGGAATTGGTAGTTGAGCGATTCGCCGGTTTTGCGAGCAATGTCAATCAGGCCAAGCCCAGCACCACCTTTCGATGAGATGCTGCCCTCGCGGATTTGTTTTTTATACATGTTTTTGAGCTCTTCCTCAGAGGCGTTGTTCACCGTAATTAGTGCCTGTTCCAGGTTGTCCTTATGCTCGCGGGCCACTTTGTTCGACGTAATCACGTAGTAGGTGTCGTTTTTGTGCCCAATGATGAACAAACCATTGCCGATGTTGCTCCCTTTGAGTTCATCGGAGTGCTTGTTCATGTTTTGCAGGGTTTCAACCATAACATGATACACCTTCCGTTGTACGGAGCGTTCCTCGCTGTTCTTTTCCATGTCGGCTTCGGTCATGGAGGTGAACATTTTGGTAATATCGTGACTAAACTCGCCGAAGTAAACCAAAGAGAATCCGTTCTCAATCATCTCGTTATAGATGTTCGAGATGGATTTGATGAAATTAAACGTTAGGTTCATGCTATTGTTTGGGTGTTGTGATTAAGCACTGATTATTTTTATGTTCGCTATAGTCCCAATTGCTCTTTGCCCTGAATGTAGCGCAGGTCGCGGGGGATGTTGGCTTCGGCCACGCGCTGTAGGTCTTCGCGGAGCAAATCGCCAATCACGGCTTTTTCGTTGAAGAGCTTCGATACGCTCTCGTAGTCGCCATCGCCTTGATATTTAAGTATATCGTGAGCCAATTCGGTCATTGCGGCTGCCATTTTCTCCTTGTCTATACGATAGGTACCCGTGTTGGGGTTACGAGTAAATGCTCCGCGCTCCTGTAAATAGTTGAAGCATACCATATTAGCCTTGCCATGCGACGATGCGGTGCCAAAACGTACCGAGCGGAATATACCAGCAACAAAGGTAACGTAGTTGTCCATTATGTCGGCCTTTTCGATTTCGCCCATCTGAGCCAACTGCTGCACCATGAATAGACCCAATATGTCGGCTTTGCCCTCTTCGATGGCGTTATAGCGGTCTTTCAGCGCACTACGAACCGAGCCAGAGCCGTCAATCAGGTTCTTTATGCCCAAGCCGTGAGCCACTTCGTGGAACATTACGTTCTCGAAGAATGCATCGAATTTTACGTTGCCGCGTTGTTCTGGATCAATCAGAAGGTCGGCTATAGGGTGCAGAATCTTATCGAACTTATACTGCATTGCGTTTTTGAGCTGCAGCTTGCGGCTTCCCTTTTCTAGATGAACGCGAGGATCGTTGGGCAAGTTGATGGCAATGGTTTTGCTGCCAGCGTTGCAGTCGCCACCGTAGAAAACTACATCGTAAACACCAAGATCCGAATCCATGCCAGGAACCTCTTTTTTGTACTCAGCTTCAACGGGCAGACGGTTCTGGAGCTCGGGGAGCAGAGCCGAGAAACGGGCAATTTTGGCACTCCAATCCAAATCTTTAATCAGGATGAATGCTTCGTGGGCTGCCTTGTAGCCAAATAGGGCATCTTCATAGTTCTCGGTGGGGCCAACCACAAAGTCCATCTTGTTGGTTTTCATGCTCATCCAGGCCAAGTCGCTCTCGAAATACTCGTCGGTGAGTAGGGCCTGGGCGCGGCTCTCAAGGTAAGTTTTCAATCCTTGATCGTCGGCCAAGGCGGCGGCCTGCTTTAGCAAATCAGCAGCGCGGTCGATTTGAGCCTTGTAGGCCACATGGTATGGAATCGACTGAAGTTTGCCATTCTCATCGCGACGAATGAGGGTGTAGAGGCTACTTTTGTCGGGCGAAGCAAAGGCTTCAAACTCATCTTTGGTCATGTCGATGGGGTAGAACTGCGCACCAAGGGGTTTCTTGCCTACACCTTCAACAAAGGGTTCGTTTCCGTTTAGACGCTCCCAAGGACCATAGTTGATTTTCACGAATTCGCGGGTGGCTTCATCGCTAATCGAGTTAAGTATCTGTTTTTTATCGCCGTAGGCTTGGGTCCAGAATATATCGTCCATAATCTGCGATACCTCAAAGAATAGCCTGAGCATTTGACGGTCGTTGTCCGTCAGGTGGTCGATATTGGCTTTGAGTTCGACCAAAGCAAACTCGTCAACTTTCTGTTGCATAGCCGATTGGGTGTTGTTGCTGGGCTTTGGTCCGCACGAGGCGAGTGCAAAGGCCAACGCGGTGGTAATGGTGATAAGTTTTCTCATCAGTTATCGGGGATTGGTTTGTTACGATTGTTGGTTGATGTTGTTCACATTGCGGTCGTGGCGAGCCTGAGCTTCGAGCACGTCGTCGGAGTTGAATTTGAAGCCAAGACGTTTGCCTGTTTGCATGCGCGAACTTTCTATCTTGGTGTTGAGCTGCATCACCGTGGCTATTTTCACCATGTCGTAGGGTGGCACAAGTAAATCAAATTCAAGCGCATAGCTGATGGCTGTTTCAACCACCTGCTTAATCGACTCAGGCGATATTACCGAGGTGCCAAAGTTGTTATAGAGGAAGCCCATTTGACGCTTGCCTTCTACGAAGTAGTGCATGTCGCGGTTTATGAATATACGGCCTATCAGGTAGCCCAAGTCGTCTAAACGGTTGTATTTGAACGAGTCGGACAGGAAGTTGTAGATGTTGATGATGCCGCAATACGAGTTGTTCTTGTCTTCGCGTACATAGCTGAGTTTCCAAATGTTATGGTCTCGGTCGAACTCAAATACGTTGGTGTGCATACTGAATACGAGCAAATCGCCTGCTACGCGTATCTCGGCTTCGTGCCTACCGCGATCGTTGTATTCCATCAAAACACGGCTATCAACGCCTTTCAGGGCGTTGGCGCAATCGTCTTCCAGATTGCCCAGTATTTCTTTAATCATATTGAACACCTCTAGGGTGTTGTCGTATATTTGCTGCTTTAGCACAGCTTTCTGACTGAGCATGCCGAATATTTGTTGCTGCTTCGAGTCCTGTTCTGTTTGGTCCATGCCTTTTTAGTATTGTCTGAATTATGCTGCGTTCTACGCATAGTTTAATACAAAGTTAGTAGCTTAATGCGAGATTACAAAATTTTGCGCTCTCATTTTTATACTATCGCAAAAAATCTGTTTGCTTAGCGGCACTCCGGCCCGCCAAATATCCGCTTGAAAAGGCTATTTGTAGATTATATCCACCTGTGTTGGCGTCCACGTCCATCACCTCGCCTGCGAAATATAGCCCACGGTGCAACTTCGATTGCATGGTATGCTGTTCAATCTCATCGATACTTACGCCGCCGGCAGTTACAATTGATTCGGCCCAAGGCCTATGTCCGGCCATGCTAAAGGGAATAGCCTTGAGCATATCAACCACTGCCGACAGTTCTTCGTCGCTCAGACTATTGGCCTGCGTGCCGGCCGAAAGGCGGCAGAGGGTTAGCACGTGCGGAATCATTGGAGCGGGCATTAGCTTGCGAAGCAGGCCACGCATGTCGAGCGTGGGAATGGTCTCCAACTCGCGCACAAGGCGGTTGAATAGCTGCTCATGACTTAGCGCTGGCTTGAGGTCTAAGCGTATTTCAACCCGCCTATGCTGACTATGCTGCTCTATGGCGAGTCGGCTCAGGCGTAGTATGGCTGCGCCTTCCAGCCCAAAATCTGTGAGCATCACCTCGCCTTGCTGCACGGCCACGAGCTGCTGTTCAACCCACAACGATGCACATACATTCTTGAGCGTAAGTCCATTGGCCTTATAAAAAGGGCGGCTCACTTCAATACCCACAAGCGAGGGTAGCGGCGATATTATGCTGTGTCCCAGTTGTTTGGCCAAATATAGTCCATCGCCAGTCGAACCAGTGAGCGGGTACGATAGTCCGCCTGTAGCCACAACCACAGCCCATGCGGTGATGGTTTTGCCGTTGCGACCATACAAAGCAAAGCCGCCCTGAGGCAACGGGTGCAGATTTTCAACGGGCCACTGTGTGCTTATGCATGCTCCCTGCTGACGCGCCCATCGCTCCAAGGCATTAGCCACATCGGCGGCTCGCCCCGAAGTGGGGAACACTCTTTGGCCGCGTTCAACAGTGGTTGCCACGCCCTGCGCCTGCAACAATTCCACAATGTGCCAATTGCTAAACGCATCGAAAGCTGCTCGCATGAACTGGGCGTTATGTATTTCGGCCTCAAAATCGGATAGCGCACGGGCATTGGTGATATTGCAGCGTCCTTTGCCCGTTATGCGTACCTTGCGAGCGGGCTTTTCCATCTTCTCCAGCAGTATTGTTTTTGCACCATGCTTCGCTGCGCTACCCGCTGCCATTAGTCCAGCAGCACCGCCGCCAATCACCGCTACGTCAAAATGGCTCATTGCGCCGAGTGGTTAAGTTCTACAAGTAGTTTATTCAGAAAATTGCCCACCGGTTCTGATGGTTCAGTTTTTGCAAATTGTTGTAAATCTATATTTTGTGCGCCAACCAAATTGTCCATAATCCACGGAAGCAATTCGGGATGCTGTGGCAGTTGTTCGAAGAATTGTTCGGTGATGGCAAAACGTGCGCTATGAAGTGCAACTAAATCGCATAGCGGACGATAGGCGTTGCTCCAATTGTTCCGACGTTGTGCCACATTTTGCCGCGCACGAGGTGCAATGTCGTTGGCTGCTATCCCTCGCTGGCTGTATATCTCAATATAGCGCACCGCACCCACAAGCCCAGCCGCATCCAAATCGTCGGCGGTGGCAACTAACACATTCAAACTTAGCATGTTGGTTGTTGTTGCAGTCGTTTGACAGCGCAGCTGCTTGTTGTCGTGCTGGGCGATGGCCTCCAATATGGCTGCATGTTCCGAGGCATCAACAACGTTATGGCCTTTCAGATAGTCGGCGCAAATGGCGGCACTGTGCTTGCCGTGCGACTCTCCAATATCAACAAGCAAACCTGTGTCGTGAAACATGCACGCTATCAGCGCATTTCGAGCAAGTTGAGGGGCTATATCGTGTCCCGCATTGCTTAGGGCTTGAAGCAACGATTGGCAATGCCGCCACACGCGCTGATGGTGCTGCTCGTTATGCGCAGGCATTGAACGCTGCGCAAACAGCTCGCCAACATGCGATAGGAGCGGGGGCAGTATATGCCGATTCAGATAGTCTAGTTCACAGCCAAGACGGTTCATTGCATTAGGATGCAGCCAAAATATATGGGGTCTGAGCGTTCAATGCCCAAACCCCATACTGCTGATAACTAGTTGTTTAACCTTATAGCAGGTGTTTCCTCTGGGGGAAATACATGCCGCTAGTCAATCATCGATTTAGCCATGTCGAATATGGTGGTATCGTCGAGGGTAACAATGCCGCCATCGGGCCCCTGCTCAAAGTGGAAGCCTACAGGCTTGCCCTGCTGATAGTTAGTGCCACCAAAATAGTTGCGAACAGTTTCAACATCCACGTTGAGTTTGTCCGCAATAATCTTCATGCTGCCATCGGGGAGATTGTCCTTTACGCGGCGTAATTCGTTGAATGTGATTGTTTTAGCCATGTCGTTACGTATAGTATGAGGTTAGACGTAAATTCAAAAATTATTTTGCATAAATGTACAACATCACTTGATATAAAAAAAATTTTTCGCCTAAAATTTTTATGTTTTATACTTATACAATTGTATATCAATACTTTATGCATACAACCCTCTTCAATATTATCTGTTTTTTGTATATTGCTTACATTCAAACACTTAACTCCTAAACTTGATTTGCTTTGATTTAATGATACTATATTTGCACCCGATTTCTTATCGTTCATAGCTATGGCCATTAAACTGCTGGTTGCCGATTTAGACGGAACGTTGCTTCCGCACGTTGGAAACATCGACCCAACGGTGATTGCGTTGCTCGAACAGCTGGGTACGATGGGGGTAGTGCGCGTTGTTGCTACGGGGCGTTCGCTCTATTCGGTTGGGCTGGTGCTGCCCGATAACTTCCCAATCGACCATCTTATATTCTCATCGGGTGCGGGAGCAACAACATGGCCCTCGAGGCAAACACACTACACCACGCATATTGCGCCCAACGTGGCGCAAAGCATTGCGCAGGTGCTTCGAGAACAGGGTGTCGATTTTATGGCGCACGATGCTATTCCGCACAACCACAAGTTCCGATATTGCGCAACCGCAAGTCCTGTAGCCGATTTTGAGCGAAGGCTTGCCCGCTACGCGCCCTATGCTCGTCCGCTCACACCCGACGAACCGCTGGGCAACGTTACTCAGTTTGTAGGCATAATAGACTGTGATACAGAGCGTTTTTCGCATGTCAAATCGCTGGTGAGCGGTGTTTCGCTGGTACGTTCAACCTCGCCGCTCGATGGCCAATCGATTTGGAT
>JAFWUG010000046.1 GCA_017524185.1 Bacteroidales bacterium | reverse complement strand
TATTTCGATTCAACACGAATTACTGGAGCATTATACACATCCAACGATACGTTAATGCACATTCCTATTCCAAACTCTCGTGCTATAATGAGTTATAATCTCAGAGGTACAAACATTGATACCATCGCAACTTCATGGTTTTGCATCAGCACAAATTACGGCAAACCTGCTACACTAAGTATAACATTAGAAAAAAATACCACAACTGAATGTCGATATATAAATATGGAAGTATGGGCGGGCAACTGCAGGAGATTTATAAACATAGAACAGGAGGCTGGGGAATAAATATATCTACCCAAAATAAATCCGTACTCCCCTACCCTACAACAAACGCCACATCGCTGTGGCGTTTGCTTTTAGTGCGAAATGATATTAGCCGCGCAACATCTCGGCCACGGCCACCTTGTAGGCGCTGAGCGAGGTGGTGCGGGCTATGCGCTTCTTGCTCTTGCGGTTGCCTTCGGGGAGCAGATACTCCCAAAATGGGCGCATCTTGGCCAGCACCTGAGCGTCGCCATTGAGGGTTGCGCTGTAGTGGTCGAGCAGCTGCTGGTGCATTTGGCGGATGCGGCGCAGCAGTTCGTCGGGGGCAAGGGCTTGGCCAGCGGCATACTCCATGGCCAGGGCGGGATTAGAAAGCAGGCCGCGCCCAATCATCACGCCAGCCAGCCAGGGAAACTGCTCAGCAACGCGCTGTATGTCGGCAATGGTGGCAATGTCGCCGTTGTAGATTATGGGATGCTGGCAGCCCTCGGCAAAGCAGGCAAAAGCATCGAGGTTGCATTTACCATCGTAGAGCTGCCCTGCCACGCGGGGATGCATGGTTACGTGACGCAGAGGCGTATCGTTGATGATGGGCAGCAGTGTCATGCATTCGTTGGGTTGCTCCATGCCCAAGCGCATCTTGAGCGAAAAGCCGATGCTCGAATGTTCGCGCACCACGTTCAGCACGTCGGCCACCTGTTGCGGGTTGGCCAAAATGGCCGCGCCACGGCCACGATTGGTGATCATGGGATATGGGCATCCCATGTTGATGTCCACCTCGGTGTGACCCATTTCGGTCAGCTTGTCCACGATGGTACGCGCCTCGTGGGCATCGCGGGCAATCAGTTGAGGTATAAGGTGTTGCCCCGTGTTTTGGGTTAAATCGGCGTTGCGCACATCGCGGGTGCGGAACGTGCCGCGCTCCAGGCGGATGAATGGCGTGTAATAGGCCGCAATGCCGCCGAACAGGGCGGCATGAGCGTTGCGATAGGGCGCGTCGGTGTAGCCCTGCATAGGGGCAAAATGTATGGGCAGCGGCGAAGACATGGGCTAACTACTCAAAAATACGCTCGTCGTCGAGGTTGAAGCCGTTGAGCGCGTCGGATGAATACACGTGGAGGCTGTGGGCAGTTTCGCTCAGGCAGGTTAGGCGATGGATGTGGTTGGTGAATTTGCCCTCTTCGCCAATGGCGTAAAGCCCCATTTGGTTGTTCACCGTGAGCTTGTTCACCAGCTTGATGCCGCCCTCGCATGGCTCGAAAATCTCCACCAAGAACTCGCCATCGGCGAAAGTGTAGCTGGCAAACTGCGGGTGGGTGTGAATGGCAGTGCGGCTGCCCTTCTTCCACGACATCACAATTGCTTCCCAACCGCTGGCATCGCGACCGATGATGTTGCGAACGTAGGTGTTGTCTTCGTAGTGGTTAAAAGCAGATAATGAGTTGTTTTTCACAAAGTTAAGCACATAGTCGCGTAGTTTATCGCCTGTGGGTGTATCCATTGCGCCAGCCTTTACGATGGACATTAGCCCATTCATAAAATTTTCATAACCAGCAATTTGTTTGGTCGTTGCTGAATATTTTGCCCGCAGAGTGGCATAGGTGTCATTCATTGCGTGAAAAAGGTTTGTTAAACGTTATGCTTATTTATCTGAAATGCCAACCATAAGGCATATAGATGCAAAAGTAGGTCTTTTTTACGATTTGGTCATACATCAGTTTCTCCTTTTTGGGCTAAAGATATAGCCAAACGAATTATATCCCTTACAAAACACCCAAATTGTAGCATAAACAGCTATAATGTAAATAGATATATAAAAAAACTACTCAATGTTTTGCTCCATGGCTTTTCGGGCGGCGGTTAGCAAGGGCTGAACCGATAGCGGCTGCCCTACCCCACGCTGCATCCACAGCTGCGGATCGAGCCTTCCCTGCTTGAAGATGCGCTCCACCTCAGCTGCAAAATAGCGTCCAACAAAATGCTGTTCGAGCTGAAAATCGATGAGATGTCCAATGGGATAGGCCGACAGATAAAGCGGATAGTAAATCATGTGGGAATAGATGGCTAGCAGCGGAACATCGGTTTGACCGAAAACATCGGAATAATGGGCATTCCACACCTCCTTGGCAATGCGCAGCACGGCTTGCTTGAGCTGCTCGGCATCGGCCTGCGGATTGGCATAGAGCCATCGCCAAACGCCAATATCGACCAGCGACACGCCCATAATCTCGAAACATCCCCACAAATTGCTCATGGTGGCAGCGGCATTGGCCATCGCATCGCCGCCCCCCTGACCTAAGCCCAGCACCTGCAGGTCGCGCTTCTGGAACACAAAGGCCAATGCCTCGGTGAAAGCTGTGTTGGGCACGCCGTGCATGGTGTAGTAATCTACATCGTGGAGGGTGATGGTTTGCTCCACAGTGTGGCCAAACTCGTGCATGGCTATGTTGAAGCCCTTGTAGTCCATGCCGCCCTGAGGCATACGCGAGCGCAGCAGAGCGGCATCGTGGTTGCGCATCTCGGCCCCCCAGGCATGGCCTGCCCCACGGGCCGTTTCAACCCTAACACGCTGAGCTATGAACTGCGCCTTGGGCTGACTGAATCCCAACTGCATCAATATGTTGGGCAACTCACGCTCTAGCGTTTCGGCATTGGGGTAGCGGCTGCAAGTGGTACGCTCCAGAAGGTCGGCCGATATGGTGCTACGGGCGTTGAAGCCATCGTACCAAATGTCGAACGGTTGCAGTTTGCGTCCCAAGCGTTGCTCGATGATGCCCGCCAGCTGCCGCACCTCGGCCGACGACACCAATTCGATAAACAGCCGCTCCACCTCATCAACAGTGAGCTCAAGGTTGCCATCGAACTGACGCTGAATAAAAGTAGGCTTATCGGGCGTGTAGGCATCGATGGCCAGCTGCGCATGGAACTGGTTGAGCAGATGCTGATAACGCGTGTTGGGTTCTGAAGTAGCCCGCACCGACTGGCCTTGCGCCTCTATGGTGTTTGTACGCGGATTCCAAAGATATTGCTTGCTGTTGATCACCTGCTGCGGTATGCTTTGGTCGATGATGCGCAGCATCACCTCGTAGATGAGCTGCTGACGCGCAAGGCCGCCGTTGGCATTGGCATACTGCGCTTTAATCTCGTCGCGAAGTCCCCAGTGCGAAATGAGCGTGAGATCCTCAGGGAACGGGCGCGAGCCATCGGTGTCGAGCAGATAGCCTAGGTTAATGTTATACTCGCTGATATAGGCATCGGCGGCCGCATTGGCGGCCGTGTAGGTCTGCTGCTGTGCGGCGGGAACACGACTGCTGAAGAGGTCGCCCATACGGGCGTAGGCCCAATCGAGCCGTGTCCAATTGCCGCCCAGTTGTTGCTTTTCGACCAGCGTGTAGGCGGGGAAATTGAGTGCCGCAATAAATCCAATCTGATTGGCAAACAGATCGTCGGACAGATGAGCCTGAGTATCGAAGGCGGCAAAACGGCCATCGATGTCGGTGAGTTCGTCGCCGGCTAAGTGCACCGGGCGCTGCAAATCCTTGCTGAGCATAATGGCGTAGCCATAGAGATGCTCCAATCCGTTGCTCAGTTTATCGAACAGCACGCGACGGGCCGTTTCGTCGGCAACAAACCGCTGCTGACAAAACGCCTCAAAATCGGCAACCGTGCCATCGGCACTGCGCCAGAGAGTTGCCGTTTGCGCCACACCACGCTCGGCTCTGCTGCGAAGCCCTTCGCCATGATTAGCAACCAGCGCATCAACCGTGCGCTGTACTGTTTCGGGGGTGATTGGCGTATCAACCGCAGGTTGCTTGGCGCAGCTGGCAGCCGAAAGCACCACAGGTATGGACAGAAATACAAATAATCTATTCATGTCAAAAATAAGTGGTTAGGTGCAACAAAATTACAAAAAATCGCTATTATCAACAGTTAAAACCATTGGTAATTATCCTCTGTTAAAAGTATAAAAAAATCATAATGACAAAATGTCAGTTTGATATATACCTGCAAATCAAAAATATAACCGAAATGCAACACACATACATGACAAAAAGTCATACCAAATAGGATTGGCCGTACATTTGCTATTTCATTGCGCATGGGCATCAACACAAAAGCCCATGGAAAGGAGCAAAAAACATTATGAACCCTAACAATCTGACTATCAAAGCGCAAGAATTGCTACAAGGCGCGTTTGAAATAGCACAGCAACGCAGCCACCAGGCTGTTGAACCTGCTCACCTGCTAAAGGCTGCACTCGCCCAGGCCGATGGGCTGCCACGCCTATTACTGGGCAAACTGAGCGTATCGGCAAGCACCGCAGACACAATCTTGGAGCGTATGCTCAACTCCTACGCCCGCGTTGAGGGCGGCGGCGAGCAATATCTAAGCAGCACGACCCACAACGTTTTGCAGCAGGCCGCCGAACATTGCCGCCGCATGGGCGACCAGTTTGTGGCCGTGGAACATCTGCTGCTGGGACTGCTATCTACCCCCAGCGATGCGGCGCAAATGCTAAAGGATGCTGGAGTTAGTTCAAAGATGCTGGAGCAGGCCATTGCCGAGCTGCGCAAGGGCAGCCGCGTGGACTCGCCCCACGCCGAAGATTCGTACAACGCCTTAGGCAAATACGCCCTAAACCTGAACGAACTGGCCGCTAAGGGCAAGCTCGACCCCGTGATTGGGCGCGACGACGAGATTCGACGCGTGCTGCAAATACTCTCGCGCCGCACCAAAAACAATCCCATCCTGATTGGCGAGCCGGGCGTGGGCAAAACCGCTATTGTTGAGGGAATTGCGCATCGACTAGTGAGCGGCGACGTACCCGAAAATCTGAAATCGAAGCACCTATTCTCACTTGACATGGGCGCATTGGTGGCTGGCGCAAAATATAAGGGCGAGTTCGAGGAGCGGCTCAAGGCCGTAATCAAAGAGGTGGTGGCCGCCGACGGCGAGATTATGCTCTTCATCGACGAGATTCACACCCTAGTGGGTGCGGGTGGCGGCGGCGAAAGTGCCATGGATGCGGCCAACATACTGAAACCCGCGCTGGCACGTGGCGAACTACGCGCTATAGGTGCCACCACATTCAACGAGTATCAGAAGTATTTTGAGAAGGACAAAGCCCTGGAACGCCGTTTCCAAAGCGTAACCGTGGGCGAACCATCTCCCACCGATGCCATTTCGATTCTGCGCGGACTAAAGGAGCGCTACGAAAATCACCACAAGGTACGCATAAAAGACGATGCAATCATAGCCGCTGTAGAGCTTTCAATACGCTACATCACCTCACGTTTTCTGCCCGACAAGGCCATCGACCTAATCGACGAAGCCGCTGCAAAACTCCGCCTGGAGATGAACTCAGTTCCAGAAGACATCGACGAGGTGGACCGCCGCATAAAGCAGCTCGAGATTGAGCGCGAGGCAATCAAGCGCGAAGGCGCATCGGCCAAGCTCAACGACCTATCGGCGCAGATTACAGCCCTGAGCGAGGAGCAAACGGCCAAACGCGCCAAATGGAGCGCCGAAAAATCGCTCATTGAGGCCATACAGCAGGGCAAGCAGCAGTTGGAACAGCTACGCACAGAGGCCGATGCTGCCGAACGGCAGGGCAACTACGGGCTGGTGGCCGAAATACGCTACGGACGTATGAAAGAAACAGAGGCTCAAATAGATAGCGTAAAAAAGGAACTTACACAGGCGCAGGGATCCGACGCTATTATTAAGGAGGAGATCGATGCCGAAGATGTTGCCGAGGTGGTGGCACGCTGGACAGGCATCCCCGTGAGCCGCATGATGCTCGGCGAGCGACAAAAACTGCTCAACCTGGAGCAGGAGCTACACAGGCGCGTGGTGGGTCAGCACGAGGCCATTGCCGCCGTGGCCGATGCCGTGCGCCGCAGCCGCGCCGGTCTGCACGACCCCAAGCGTCCCATAGGCTCGTTCATATTCCTGGGCACCACCGGCGTGGGCAAAACCGAGCTGGCCAAGGCACTGGCCGAGTTCCTCTTCGACGACGAAAGCCTGCTCACCCGCATCGACATGAGCGAATATCAAGAACGCCACGCTGTATCGCGTCTGGTTGGCGCACCTCCGGGCTATGTGGGCTACGATGAGGGCGGACAGCTCACCGAAGCCGTGCGCCACAAACCCTACTCCGTTGTGCTGCTCGACGAGATTGAGAAGGCGCATCCCGATGTGTTCAACATCCTGCTGCAGGTGCTCGACGACGGTCGGCTAACCGACAACAAGGGGCGCACGGTCGATTTCCGCAACACCATAATCATAATGACCTCCAACCTCGGCTCGCACATCATACAGGAGCACAGCGCCGAGGGCGAGGCGGGCCAGCAGCAAGCGCGGCACGAACTGATGGCACTACTGCGCCAGACCATCCGCCCCGAATTTCTGAACCGTGTGGACGAGGTGATGATATTCGCACCGCTCACCCGCGAGCAGATTGGCCAAGTGGTGCTAATGCAGATAGCCACGCTACAGAAACAGCTACAGGCGCAGGGCATAAGCATAGAGGCAACACCAGCAGCCGTGGACTACATAACCCAAGTGGGCTACGACCCAACCTACGGCGCACGCCCCATCAAACGCGCCATGCAACGCTACGTGCTCAACGAACTATCGCGACAACTGCTAGCAGGAAACATCGACAACAGCCGCCCAATAGTAATAGATTACGACGGCCACAGCGAACACCTAACATTCAGACAATAAACGCATAAGAACAATTGTACAAAAAAAAAAGTTCAATGCGACGCGGCATATAGTCAATAATGCTATCTTTGCAACGTTTTTGAACCATCAACACTTACCAGATGAAACTAAAAACCACCGTGTTTATAGCCATTGCAGCTATATCCTTGGCCTCGTGCCAATCGGGCGGCGTTGGAAACTCTGCCCTGAAAACCGAAACCGACAGCCTTAGCTATGCCTTTGGTGTGTTCTATGGCAACATGTTCAAAGATAACAACCTGAAAGAGGTGAACTTTGCCACCTTCGCTCAGGGTGCTCGCGATGGATTCAACCAGGACTCATCGAAATTTAACCGCGACCAAGCCATGGAGTTCATCAACAACTACTTCATGCGCGAGCAGGACCGCAAGGCCAACGAGAACCTAATCAAGGGTCAGCAATTCCTTCAGGAAAACAGCACCAAAGAGGGCGTGATTGTAGACTCAACTGGCCTACAATACAAGGTGCTTGTTGAGGGCAATGGTCCCCGTCCTGCTGCTACCGACGTTGTTAAGGTACACTACCACGGCACACGCATCGATGGCACCGTGTTCGACTCGTCAGTTGAGCGCGGCGAACCTACCTCATTCCAGCTCAACCGCGTAATTAGGGGCTGGACTATTGGTGTACAGAAAATGACCGTTGGTTCAAAGTACATCTTCTACATTCCCAGCGATTTGGCCTATGGCACCAACGTGCGTCCTGGTGGCCCTATCGAGCCCAACGATGTGCTTATCTTCGAGGTTGAACTGCTTGACATCGAAAAAGCCAAGTAAACAGCGCAAAACATTACGCTATACAGAGCCGAGGGCATACTCCCTCGGCTTTTTTTTTGCCACAAACACCAAGTTTACCTTTTTTTGAGCTATTTTTGTGCTGCCTGATTACATAGAGGCTAACAATAGCAACCAATAATCAAAACAACTATATGAGTTTAGAGATTACGGGCAGTTTCGTGTCCAAACAAGAACAGCAAAAAGGCACAAGTGCCAAAGGCGAATGGGTTAAGCAAGACTTCATTGTAGAGATACAAGAGGGTCAATATCCGCGCAAAATATGCCTAACGGCATTTGGCGACAACAAGATAAGGCTATTCGACGGCATCAACATTGGCGAGCAGATTAAGGTAAGCATCGACATCAACTCGCGCGAGTTCAACGGACGCTGGTACACCGACATCTCTCCATGGCGTGTTGAGCGTGTAGGTGCAGCCGTAGGTGCAACTGGAGCCGATAGCGCAGCCATTCCCCCTCCCCCCATGGATGCCCCCACACTGAGCGCACCCATGGACGCAGGCGACGATTTGCCGTTCTAGTAAATCAACATAAATAACTAATACACAGCACACATGGAAGAACTACAACAGCACCTAGAAAGCCACTACAGCATAGTGAACACGCTGAAACAATGGCTACTAAGCATTGGTGTGAGCGAGCGGCTGGCCGAGGTACTCAAGGTGAGCATCGCTGTTGCCATTATGCTACTGTTCTCTGTTTTGGTCTATTTCATTGTGCGCCATGTATTTGTGCGTTTGGTTGTGAAAATATCCAAACGCACCAACAGCACCTGGGGACAGGTGTTTGCCGAGCACAAATTCTTCCATCGCTTTGCGCATCTGGCCCCCGCCCTCATCATCTACCTATCAATCGATGTGGTACTGGGCGGCGTGTTTCCCACCATCACCGAGATAATCAGGGAGCTATGCAAAATCTACATGGTGGTGGTGGTACTGCTGATGCTCAACGCCTTTCTCGATAGCGTGAACGACCTCTATCGCCGTCTGCCATTCGCTGCCAACTGGCCCATAAAGGGGCTGCTACAGGTAGTAAAAATAGTATTGGCCCTTATAGGCGGCATAGTAATCGTTTCCATCCTAATCAAGAAGGATCCCAGTACGCTGATTGTCGGCCTGGGCGCATCAACAGCTGTGCTTATGTTGGTGTTCAAAGACACCATCATGGGGCTGGTGGCCTCGGTTCAACTCACGGCCAACAACATGCTCAAGATTGGCGATTGGATTACACTCAGCGCACGCCATATCGACGGTTCAGTGATAGATATTGGACTAACCACGGTGAAAATTCAGAACTGGGACAACACCATAACCACCGTACCGCCAGTGGCTTTGGTGAGCGAAAGCTTTATAAACTGGCGCGGCATGACCGAGGGCAATGGCCGTAGAATAAAGCAAGCGATGCAAATCGACGTGAACACAGTTCAGTTCTGCACACCCGACATGCTCGACCAGTACGCCAAAATTGGCCTGGTGGCCAATCATTTGGCTCAACTACGCTCGCAGCAATCGCACCCAGGCGAGGCTGCACTAGGCTCGTGCACCAACCTCAACATCTTCCGCCACTACATGCTGGCCTACCTACGCCAGCATCCGCACATCAATCAAGAGGCAACCCTGATGGTGCGCCTGCTAACGCCCGACCAATACGGTATTCCGCTCGAAATATACTGTTTCTCGAACATCAAAACCTGGGTGGAATACGAAGCCCTACAATCGGACATCATGGAACACATGATGGCAGCACTTAATGCATTTAACCTGAAGCTGTTCCAGCGCTCATCGACCAGTGCACCAACCCCAAACACACGCAACGATGTCAGCAACTGCTAATCCCAAATTCATGCAAATGGCCATAGAGTTGGCCGTTAAAGGCGTACAGGCCGGCGACGGCGGCCCTTTTGGTGCCATTGTGGTGAAAGACGGTATGGTTGTAGGTCAGGGCAACAACCACGTAACCTCCACCAACGACCCTACCGCCCACGCCGAGGTGATGGCCATACGCGATGCGTGCCGCAACCTGGGCACATTTCAGCTCACCGGCTGCGAGCTCTACACCTCGTGCGAGCCCTGCCCCATGTGTTTGGGGGCAATCTACTGGGCACGGCTCGACCGCGTCTATTACTCGGCCAACAAGCACACCGCCTCGTATCACGGCTTCGACGATGGCATGATCTATGAAGAGATAGCCCTCCCCTACGAGCATCGACGAATACCTTTCATACCACTAATCCCCGAAGCGGGCATTGTGCCATTCCGCGAGTGGGATCGCAAATCCGAGCGCATCGACTACTAAACCTCCGCCCCCATGAGCTCCAAATTCGACACCTGTTTTTTCGAGCGCTACGCCCAAATATCGCTGTGCGAGCTCCTGGGAACACGTTTCGCCCATCTGCAAAACCACGACCGCCCCGACCTGCAAGATGCCGAGCAGGGCATTGGCATTGAAGTAACCCGCGCCATAGCCGAAAGCCGCCTAACCGCCGAACTGCTGGTGAACGAAGTGGCCGCCGACACCGTTTTCGACATCGACGCCGACGACCTACAGCGCATACGCCAATATGGCTACGCCTATGGCCTACACGACGGCACCTATGTTGGCTCGCACGAATACAACTACTGGGCACTAGCCCTACCGCTCAAACGCATCCTAACCAGCAAGGTGCGCAAGGTGGCCGATGGGTTCTACGGCAACTACCCCGACTTTGGGCTGTATGTTTTCTCGCGTAACCGCCTATCACAGCAGGAGGCCGAGCTCACCATGCAGTTTATGCTCGACCTACAGCGCGACAACGAAAAACGATACAACACACTGTACATAAACCAAATGCAACAACTCTATTGCTACGACCTACGCAACCAGCAGATGCGCTCAATCCCAATAAGCACCGCACAATGCCGCAGTTTCTATAGGCAAGCACTTGAACGGTAGCGAAATAAAGTTTATAACGAAACTTTTCCCAGAAAAAAACGATACAAAAAACGCAAAATATACATTGTATCTGAAGATAATTTCTTACATTTGCAAACATAAATCCTAAACATGCAGCAGCACATAAAATACACGGAACACAATAACTGCGGACTATTGCCGCTATATTTAGGATTTACCCCCCCCCCGTGTGAAATTAAGTTAAAATGTTTTGCAAAACTGTACACCCCAACGTATAGCACGTTTGGGTTGTTGGCGTTTGCGCGTATCCCAAAGGGTGCGGCATTGGCCACGTTTTGTCTGCCTACATCAACAACCGCATACGGAGTAAGCCAAAGGCCGTGCCGCAAGGCAAAAACGAGTAGCACAAACAACAACCCTTTTAAATTCTACTACCTATGAAAAGCAAAATGTGTTTTGCAACCCTGCTGCTCGGCGCAGCAGCAACAATTCTAACCAGCTGCAAAGACGAAAACAAAGCAAATGCAGTATTTTATCAAACTGAGGCCGATGCCATACATTGGGTAACGGATTTTACCCTATTGATGGGCTCAGTAGCAAACGAACTTGGAGTAACAATAACTGAGCAAGAAGTCAACAGCATTTTGAACACAACTAAATTAGAATTTTACGTTGACAATCAAAAACTATCCAAAACCATCGCTATAAACTACCACGCTAAAAACGAAGCCGCACTTTCATGCGATGTGGCCGACTTCCCTACTTTTGAAATGAACCTTGGCAAAGATAAATCACACAAATGCGCGCTAAAGGTTAATCTGAAAGACGAGGACAAACTTATGGCTACAGCCAATATGACAGTAACCATCGAGGCCGACAAGTGCAATATCGTAAGATTCACCTACGAAGAGTTAGAGAAATCGATGGAACCCAATAATGATTATTTTACAGAATTAATTAACGCAATTAACGCAAGCAAGTAACATGCGCAAAGTACTATCAATTGTACTTTTCCTAAGCATGGCTATTTGCGCCTCGGCGCAGATAATCAAATCAGAAGATTTGGAGAAGTACGCTAAGGAGCGCTACGGCGATAAATGGCTCGATGCCGCCGCTAATCTGCAAAAGGATATAACGCTGGATAAAAACCAGAGCATCTCGTATCAGCAGATTGTGGAGGCTCCAGGCAAGAGCAAGCAGGACCTCTATGTGATGGTGAACTATTGGGTAACGGCCACTTTCAAAGACAAACAGGCCATTACGCTAAACGACAAGGAGTCGGGCACCATCATCATAAGCTCCACGCTGCAGAACATTGCCCAACATCTAGGAGGTTTGAGCTCATTCCAGGTGAACATCACGCCCATCATCAAAATCGACATCAAAGAGGGCAGGATACGAACCACACTCACCGTACAGAATTACGATATTCTGAAAAACGCGGGTGGAGGCTGGATTGTGGCAGTTGTGGACGCTGCGGCCAGCGACACACCTCCCACCGAAACGGTGAAGTATGACGAGAACTGGGAAATAACCAAATGCTATCCGTTTGTGGAAAAGGATAAACACAAAAAAGTATCGTCGAAAGCCTTGGTGATGACCCACGCCTACTCCAACGTGGTGATGGACAAGATAGAGGAAACTATCAAAAACGGCCTATCGGGCAACGAGGGCGACGATTGGTAGCAATCGCTCACCCCTCAAATTTGGGCCGAATCCCTGCAGCGTATGAGTTGCAGGGATTTTTTTGATACAACATATCAACAAAAACAGATAAGAAAACAAAGCATTTCGTCTTTGCGCAATGAGCAAAAATACGTATCTTTGCGCCCTAAAAATCAGCGCACAGTGTACAGTTTGAACGATATAGAGCGGATAGTGCTTCACGGAGCACCCATAACCATTTCGGAAGCCGATAGCCATCGCGTTGAGGCAAGCTACCGCTTTTTGGAAGAGTTTGCCCGCGACAAGGTGATCTACGGCATCAACACGGGTTTTGGCCCCATGGCGCAATACCGCATCGACGATGCCGACCTGCAAGCCCTACAGTATAACATCATCCGCAGCCACTCCAGCGGCGCGGGACAGCCCTTTGCCGAGGTTTACGTGCGGGCGGCCATGCTGGCTCGGCTCTGCACATTTACTCAGGGCAAATCGGGCGTACACCCCAGCACCGTGAAGCTGATTGCCGAGCTGATTAACAAGCAGATATATCCCTACATCCCCGAACACGGCAGCGTGGGTGCCAGCGGCGACCTGGTGCAGCTGGCTCACATGGCACTGGTGCTAATTGGCGAGGGCCAGGTGCTGCACCACGGGCAGGTGAAACCCACCGCTGAAGTATTTAAGGCAGAGGGAATTACGCCCATTGTTCCCCACGTGCGCGATGGTCTTTCGCTGGTGAACGGCACCGCCATGATGACCGGCGTAGGGCTGGTGAACCTGCTACACGCCCGCCGGCTCCTGCACTTTGCCCTGCTGGCCTCGGTGATGGTGAACGAGGTGGTTGAGTCATACGACGACTTTATGTCGGAACCCATAAACGGCAGCAAGCGCCACACCGGACAGCGCGATGTGGCTGCGGCCATGCGCAAATTGGCCTCGGGCGGCAACCGTATGCGCAAGCGCGAGGTGGAAATGTACCACCGCCACAGCGAGCAGGTGTTCGACCACAAGGTGCAACCCTACTACTCGCTGCGTTGCACACCGCAAGTGCTTGGTCCCGTGCTTGATACGCTACGCTACGCCGAACAGGTGCTGCTCAACGAGCTCCACTCGGCCGACGACAACCCCATTGTAGATCCCGAAACGCGCAGCGTTTACCACGGCGGCAACTTCCACGGCGACTACGTGTCGTTAGAGATGGACAAGATGCGCATAGCCCTCACCCGCCTCACAATGCTCATGGAACGGCAGTCGAACTACCTGTACAACAGCGCAATAAATGGCATTCTGCCCCCCTTCCTCAACATGGCCAAACTGGGGCTAAACTACGGCATGCAGGCCATGCAATTCACGCAGACCAGCACCACGGCCGAGTGCCAAACGCTGTCGAACTCCATGTATGTGCACAGCATACCGTGCAACAACGACAATCAGGACATTGTGAGCATGGGCACCAACTCGGCACTGCTCACGCGCCGCGTGGTGGACAACGCCTACCAGGTGATGGCCATCCACCTGATAGCCCTGGCGCAGGCCACCGATTGCCTTGCAATAGCCTCCAAACTTGCGCCCAGCACGCAAAAAATCTACGAACAGATAAGGCAAATTGCCCCTGTTATTGTTCAGGATACGCCTCACTATCAACAAATTGCAGCCGTAGAGCAGTATCTGCGGAGCAGTAATATCGACTTTGAGCTATGGAATACGCCCTTATAACCGGAGGCTCACGCGGCATTGGCCGCGCCGTTTGCCTTGCTCTGGCACGCGCTGGCAACCCCGTGATCATAAACTACGCGGGCAACCACAGCGCAGCAGCCGAAACCCAGCAGGCCATAGCACAGCAGGGCGGACAGGCCGAACTGCTCCAGTTCGATGTGGCCAACCCACAGGCCGTTGACAAGGCCATTGAAACATGGCAAAACGCCCACCCCGACGACCATATAGGCATATTGGTGAACAATGCTGGCATACGCGATGATGCCATGATGGTGTTTATGCAAAACGAGCAGTGGAACAGCGTGATAGACACCAGTTTGGGCGGATTTTTCAACGTAACCCGCCGCCTGCTCAAAGACATGCTCACCAAGCGAAAAGGACGCATTATCAACATAGTATCGCTGTCGGGGCTGAAGGGTATGCCTGGGCAAACCAACTACTCGGCAGCCAAAGCCGCCGTGATTGGCGCAACCAAAGCGCTGGCACAAGAAGTGGCCGCCCGCAAGGTAACGGTAAACGCCATTGCACCCGGATTCATTGCCACCGATATGACCCAAGACCTGGACCAGGATTCGCTCAAGAAGTTGGTTCCGCTCGGACGGTTCGGTAAACCCGAAGAAGTGGCTGCCCTGGTTGAATTTTTGGCCAGCGATGCAGCGGCCTACATCACTGGCGAGGTAATATCGATAAACGGCGGTCTGTACACCTAAATACAAGCAGATGAGAAGAGTAGTAATAACCGGCATGGGCATATACTCGTGCATAGGCAGCAACCTCGACGAGGTAGCGCAATCGCTACAGGCAGGCCGCTCGGGCATAGGAATAGACCCGCTGCGCACCGACTATGGCTACCGCTCGCCCCTAACAGGCATAGTGGCTCGCCCCGCGCTCAAGGGTGTACTCGACCGCCGGCTGCGCACCAACCTGGCCGAAGAGAGCGAATATGCCTACATGGCCACCATCGAGGCACTACGCAATGCGGGCATCGACCCCGACTACCTTGCTGCTCACGAGGCGGGCATTGTGTATGGCAACGACTCGTCGTCGAAGGCGGTGATTGAGGCCCACACCATAGCGCTGGAGAAGCACGACACACAGCTCATCGGCTCGGGCTCCATATTCCAGTCGATGAACTCCACGGTAACCATGGGGCTTTCGACCATATTCAAGCTGCGCGGCATCAACCTAACCATCAGCGCAGCCTGCGCCAGCGGCTCACACGCCATAGGCATAGGTGCAATGCTCATCCGCAACGGCTTGCAGCAGATGGTGATCTGCGGCGGAGCGCAGGAGGTGAACTACCTGAGCATGAGCAGCTTCGATGCCCTTGGAACATTCTCGGTGCGAGTGAATGACCCCACACGCGCCTCGCGTCCCTTTGATGCCCATCGCGACGGCCTTGTGCCCAGCGGCGGCGCGGCCACAGTGATTTTGGAAGACTACGAATCGGCCATCAAGCGTGGTGCGCCCATCATTGCCGAGGTTGCAGGCTACGGATTCTCGTCGAACGGCGGCAACATATCGCAGCCCAGCGATGTGGGGTCGCAAATAGCCATGGAACGCGCCCTGGCCGAATCGGGGCTAAGCGTGGCCGACATCGACTACGTGAACGCCCACGCCACATCGACCCCACAGGGCGATGCCTTTGAGGCCATTGCGCTCGACCGCCTGTTTGGCTCGGTGCGTCCGCCCATCAGCTCGACCAAGAGCATGACCGGCCACGAGTGCTGGATGGCTGGGGCAAGCGAGATTGTATATTCAACGCTAATGATGCAACGCTCGTTTGTGGCACCCAACATCAACTTCGAGACCCCCGACGAGCATTCGGCCAAACTGAATATAGCCACCAAAATGTTTGAAAAAAAGATAGATGCATATCTTTCAAACTCTTTTGGCTTTGGCGGCACCAACAGCGCGTTAGTGGTAAAGAAACTATAAAGCAAAAAAAATTTGTCAGCATAAATGAAAACGAGAGAAGAGATTATCAGCACGGTGAACAACTTTTTGATAGAAGAGATTGAAATTGAAGCAGATATGCTCAAAGAAGAGGCTCTTCTAAAAGACGATTTAGGAATAGATAGCCTAGATTTTGTCGATATAGTTGTGATTGTTGAGCGCAACTTTGGTTTTAAAATAAAACCAGAAGATATGGCCAAAGTTCTCACACTGGGACAGTTCTACGATTTTATCGAAAATAGGCTCAACGCCTAAAAACATCCCCACCGAACGAGCCTAAAATGCAGAACGCGCAATGGGACGGCAAAACACGGGGCGGAACATTCGGGCAGCGTAGCCTTTTTTTTCTGCTCCGCCTAATCAACATCAGAGCGGCCTACGTTTTGGTGGCTGTGGCTTTGCCATTTTTTTTGCTATCGCGTCCGAGCAATTTCAAAGCCATTTGGCGATATTTTAGATATAGACAGAAACGATCGGCTTTTAGAGCTTTTTTTAGTACGATTACCAACTATTTTGTTTTTGGGCAAGTAGTGATTGATAAATTCTACCTGTTAGCGGGTTCAAAAAACCCGTTCAAAATAAGCATAGACAGCCTACACCTGCACACCGAGTTGAGCCAACGCCCTGAGGGTTTTATGATGCTGAGTTCGCACGTTGGCAACTACGAATTGGCCGGCTATAGCCTGAAATCGAAAAAGCCAATGAATGCATTGGTTTTTGGTGGCGAAAATGCCTATTTGCAGCAAAATCGCAACCGCTCGCTGAATGTAAATAACATCATCCCTATTGTAGCCTCAACCGATATGTCGCACCTGTTCGCCATTAAAGGCGCACTAGAGCGCGGCGAGGTGGTGAGTATGCCAGGCGACCGCCTGTTTGGTAGCACCAAGAGCGTGGTGTGCTCATTTCTGGGGACCGATGCGCGATTCCCGCTGGGGCCATTCATTACGGCTGCACAGTTTAACGCCAAAACATTGGCCATATTTGTGATGAAAGAGCCTAAGCTCCGCTACAGCGTCTATATAAAGGAGATAGCAGCCTCGACCGAAGGTACTGCCAAGCAACGAGCAGCGCAAATGGCGCAGCAATTCGCCTCGGAACTGGAGGCACAACTCAAACGCTACCCCACACAATGGTTCAACTACTACGAATTTTGGGAAACGACCACAAATGCAAACTAAAGCCAAACTTGATATGCAATCGCCTAAAGATGAGCGCTATGCCAAAGACAAGCCCGTACTAGAGGCGAAACGGCTGGCGCAGGAAATAGCCTTCGCCCCCGTAGTGTTCCAGGTGTCGCGGCTAATGGTGAAACTTGGACTTTTCCAGCACCTGGCCGACCATAAAGACGGCCTAACTGCCGAAGAACTGATTGAGCGCACAGGGCTATCGGCCTACGCTGTGCAGGTGCTGTTGGAGTCGTCGCTCACGATAGGAACCGTGCTGCAGCGCAATAACCGCTACCTGATTGCCAAAGCTGGATATTTCCTGCTCACCGACCCTTTGGTGAAGGTGAACATGGACTTTAACCACGATGTGAACTACCTTGGCCTATTCAACCTCGAACAAGCATTGCTCAACGGCAAACCCGAAGGTTTGAAAGTGTTTGGACAATGGCCAACGATTTACGAAGGACTGTCGCAACTCCCCAAAGATGTGCAGAAAAGTTGGTTTGGATTCGACCATTTCTACTCCGATACAGCGTTCGACCAAGCCCTACAGGTGGTGTTTGCCCGCAACACCCGAACACTGCTCGATGTGGGCGGCAACACCGGACGCTGGGCAACGCGCTGTGTTCAGCATAACGCCGAGGTAGAAGTAACCATAATGGATTTGCCCCAGCAGTTGGAGATGATGCGCGAACAAACCAAACATCTGCCCGAGGCCAACCGCATACATGGCCATGGTGCAAATCTGCTCGATCCGCAAACGGTCTTCCCTACTGGGTTTGATGCCATTTGGATGAGCCAATTTCTCGACTGTTTCAGTAACGCCGAGGTGGAGAGCATCCTAACCCGCGCCGCAAAATCGATGCAACCCAGCACACGCCTCTACATCATGGAGACCATTTGGGACTGCCAACCCTATCCCCTGGCTTCGTTCTGCCTGGCGCAAACCAGCGTATATTTCACGGCCATGGCCAACGGCAACAGCAAAATGTTCCTTGCCGACGACCTGTTTAACTGCATCGACCGCGCAGGGCTGAGCATCGAAACCATCCACGATGGCATAGGATTTGGACACTGCATTGTGCAGTGCAAACAAAAATAGGCACAAAAACATGACCGAGTTAGCACCCATACTTAGCCTAATCCCCCAGCGACCGCCTTTTTTGCTGGTCGATAGGCTCGTGGCATACACCCCCACCGAGGCAACCTCAGAATTTGAAGTGCGCCCCGAGTGCCCGCTATGCCACGATGGGATGCTCTCCGAATCGGGAATGGTCGAAAATATAGCACAAACCTGTGCCGCCTACATCGGATATCGCAACCTTGATCAGGAGGTGAAAATAGGTGTTATTGGCGCAATAAAACAGCTGGAAATAATGACGCAACCGCGTATTGGCCAAACCATATCAACCACCATAAATATTGAAGCAGATATGTTTGGTATGCTGTTAGTTAAATCGCGCACACACGGCGCGGGCGGCGAACTGCTATCAACCTGCGAAATGAAAATATCGCTCATTGAATAATCACGCATCATGCCCCAAGCAACAGCAAATAGCCCCAAAAGCAATAAACCCGTGCTGAAAGCCGAAAAAGAAATAAGAGTACGCTTCAGCGAGGTGGACAGCATGAAAATTGTGTGGCATGGAGCATATCCGCTATACTTTGAAGAAGCCCGTGAAGCTTTCGGCAAAAAATACGGATTAGAATATCTCTATATGTTTGAGCAGGGTTTTTATGCTCCATTGGTAGATCTACATTTCACCTTCAAACGGCCGCTCACCTATGGCGACACAATGCGCGTTGAAATAACCTACCGCGACACTGAGGCCGCCAAACTAATTTTTGATTATGTAATTTATACGCCCAACAACGAAGTGGCGGCCACAGGCTACTCAGTACAAGTGTTTTTAGATAAGGACTACCAACTATCGTGGGAAATGCCACCATTCATTAAACGTTGGAAACAACTTGTTGGTTTAGAACCCGCAAACGACTAACTCTCCCCCTACAAAATGTTACAACGCATAGGCGACTGCATATTAACCAAACTCGGATTCGGCACCCGCGCCAACTACATGGCTGTGCGCAATGGCCTAAGCGGCGTAGAACCATGCTGCGCAGGCACAATGGGCATCCCGGAACCTTTTATGGCCTCGCTCATGGACCGTTCGTGGATTGACGAGCAGTTTATGAGCATTGGCGGAAATCGCGTATATTACTACACACCATTTGAAAAAGTGGCCATTTTGGCCGCCCATCGCGCCATTGGCGAAGCTAAGATTGACGCTGCCGCTCCAGATGTGCTGTTTGTGCTGTCGACCACCAAGGGCAATGTGGAACTGCTCGACACACCCAACCATCCCTACGGCGAAAATCGCCTATATCTATGGCGTTCGGCGCAACTACTGGCACAGTTTTTTGGCAATACAAACACACCCGTTGTGGTTTCAAACGCTTGCATATCAGGTGTTTGCGCACAGATTCAGGCCGATAGGCTGTTGAGCACAGGCAAATATACCACCGCCATAGTGATTGGAGCCGAGATGCTATCTAAATTTGTGGTGTCGGGATTCCAGTCATTCAAAGCACTATCGAGCAGCCGCTGCCGCCCCTTCGATGCAACACGCGATGGACTAAACCTGGGCGAGGGTGCAGCCTGCATCGTGTATAAGCACGTGGAGGCCAACACTGCGCCTGCACCAGGCGCAATACGTCTGCTAAGCGGCGCCATTCGCAACGATGCAAACCACATCTCTGGTCCCTCGCGCACTGGCGAAGGATTGCACAATGCTATCGATGCTGCCATGCGCGGCATAACCCCCAACCAACTGGCCTTTGTGAGCGCCCACGGTACAGCCACTCCCTACAACGACGAAATGGAATCCATAGCCCTCTCGCGTTCGGGAATGCTCGAAGTGCCCGTATTCAGCCTCAAACCGCATTTTGGACATACGCTGGGCGCAGCGGGTGTGCTGGAAACCATCATCGGATTCAACGCGCTAACCGATGGCGAAATACCAGCAAGCATGGGATTTGAGACAACTGGCACAAGCCATGCGGTGAACATCAGCGCACAGCCTCGCAGCACCAACAAAAGCATGTTCATGAAACTCTTGTCGGGATTTGGCGGCTGCAACGCTGCCATGGTGGTGGAGCATACACCCATAAACACCTCAAAGCCATGCGAATAGCCTCACATTGCCGCATCACCCCACAGCGCTGCCTGCTCAACGGCCAGCCGTTGACGATGGAACAGAGCCAATCGGGCTTGCTCACCGACCTATATCGCTCGCTATCAATAGGCTATCCAAAATTCTACAAGATGGACAACCTGTGTAAGGCCGGATTTTTGGCC
>JAFWUG010000045.1 GCA_017524185.1 Bacteroidales bacterium | reverse complement strand
CGGACACCCTCAACGTCTGTGCCTGCGCCAGCGCGGCGCCGAGCAGCAGACCCATCAGGAGTAAGCCTAACTTCTTCATACGGTAGGTTTTAGGTTAATTTGTTGCCCGCCGCCCTTTCGGTGAGCCGCGAACGCCGCTATATTAATGTTTTTTTTTTTTTGTCAAAAAATGCCACATAATTTTTAAGTATATTTTTGTATCACACTGATTATCAAATTTTTACCCCCCCCAACTACCCCACAACATCGATGGCTAGTAGCAAATGTGTGTACCTCGACAATGGCTGTAAATCAAGCGTTTATGGACAGCAGAGACTAAAACATAGAATATCAGCGAATTATACATACAGCGAAGGATTTTAACACTTCGAGGAGGAGGAGTAAAGGCAGCAACAAGCCATACACTCACACTGAGTGCTTACTGTTGTAGAAAGTACGACAATATAAGGTGTAAACACATAACCGAAAGATTAGGGGATCTTCTACACCATGCAAACCTATTTACCACCTCTATATTATAAGGGGAAGATGATTCTAAATATCTGACGCAACGGCACAAGAAATAAAACAATGACAATCAACAATATAAATGCAAACATGAAAATTATTTGCGGGCATTTGCGCCAACTTTCAACAAAACTTACTACCTTTGCACCCGAATTTGAAGCCCAGATGGCGGAATTGGTAGACGCGCTAGTTTCAGGGACTAGTGTCAGCAATGATGTGCAGGTTCGAGTCCTGTTCTGGGCACCACAAAAGAGCACCACAACAACAAAAGTTGGGTGCTCTTGCGCTTTAAAGCCTAACCATGGCCGTGCTACCACTGATAAAAAACGCCACCTTCGTGGCCAGTTTTCCGAGCGTGGACAAATGCCCGCGCTACGGCAAACCTGAAGTGGCATTCATCGGACGGTCAAACGTGGGCAAATCGTCGCTCATAAACATGCTCACGGGGCGCAACGGGCTTGCCAAAACATCGCAAAAACCAGGTAAAACCCAAACAATCAACTACTTCAACATCAATAACAGTTGGATGCTGGTAGATTTGCCTGGATATGGCTATGCCCGCGTGCCCAAGGGCATACGGCAGGGATTCGCCCAGATGGTGGAACGCTACGCGCTACTGCGCAACGACCTATACTGTCTATTCGTGCTCATCGACTCACGCTTAGAACCCCAACGCATCGACCTAGAGTTCATCAACTGGCTGGGTGGCAATGGCATACCATTCGCGCTGGTGTTCACCAAGGCCGATAAACTAACAGCCAACGCGCTTGCACAGCAAAAGCAACGCTTCGCTTCGGCCATGCTCGAACAATGGGAAGAACTGCCCCGCATATTCACCACATCGGCCACCAGCAAACAAGGACGCGACGAACTTCTCGGCTATATCCACGAAATTGTCCAACAATAAAAACCACAGCCCCATAGCTATGGCTTGGAGCATATTTTTGTAATTTTGCGCCAACAAACCACCTTCCCCATGGAGAACCTACACCAAATTAAGTTTTTCACCGGACGCAGCACCGCCTATCTGGCCGAGCGCATCGTAAAGAGCTTCGGCTCGCAACTGGGCAAATCGCACGTAACTGTGTTCAGCGATGGAGAATTTCAGCCATCGTTCGACGAGTCGGTGCGCGGCTGCACCGTGTTCATCATCCAATCAACCTTTCCACCCGTTGAGAACCTATTTGAACTCATGCTCATGGCCGATGCTGCCCGTCGCGCCTCGGCGCACCGCGTGGTAGCCGTAATCCCCTACTTTGGCTGGGCGCGTCAGGATCGCAAGGATCAGCCCCGCGTAGCCATAGGTGCCAAAATGGTGGCCAACATCCTGAAAGCAGCAGGCGTTGAACGCGTGATGACCATGGATCTCCACGCCGACCAAATACAAGGCTTTTTCGACATACCAGTGGATCATCTCTACGCATCGTCGATATTTGTGCCATACCTCAAGAGCCTAAACATCGACAATATGGCCATAGCTGCTCCCGACATGGGTGGCGCCAAACGCGCCAATGCATACTCCAAATTCTTGGGGACCAACGTAATAGTGTGCCACAAAAACCGCGAACGCGCCAACGTGGTGGGTCAGATGACCGCCATTGGCGACGTGGAGGATAAAAACGTTATTATTGTTGACGACATGGTGGACACAGCTGGCACGCTCACCAAGGCTGCCAACCTTATGAAAGAGCGCGGAGCACGCTCCGTTAGGGCAATCTGCACCCACCCCGTACTATCGGGCGAGGCCTACGAGCGCATTGCCGAATCGAGCCTCGACGAACTAATCGTAACCGACTCCATACCCCTGCGCTCCGACAAGGAAACGTCGAAAATAACAGTGCTATCGGTAGCCGACACCTTTGCCGACGTAATCAGCAAAGTCTACAACTACCAATCAATTAGTGCAAACTTTATTGTGTAGCACAAAATAAATTCGTACCTTTGCGCGCCCTCAAAAAAGGTTCGGGTGCAATGGGGGGTCGCTTTTTACACCAATCTGAGGGAGACCCTGAGTAGCACCTAAGGTTTTAAATATCAACAATTTATCACAATGCAGACTTTCAATCTGAACGCCGAGGTGCGCAGCACCACTGGTAAGAAATGCGCCAAGCAGCTCCGCAAAAACGAGAGCGTACCCGCTGTTATCTACGGCGGTGCCGAGAACATCAACCTCAGCATCAGCGCAAAAGAGTTAACCAAGGCCGTTTGCTCGCCCAACGTTTACATCGTAGAGATTGCCGCTGGCGGTAAGAACTACAGCACCGTAATCAAAGAGGTGCAGTTCCACCCCGTAACCGACAACATCATACACGTGGACTTCCTACAGCTCACCGACCACGACATCACCGTAGCTCTGCCCGTATCGCTCAACGGCCAAGCCGAGGGCGTTAAGCTGGGCGGCAAACTTCTGCAGGGTGCCCGCAAACTCCGCGTACATGGCGATCCCCGCAAACTTCCCAATGTAATTGATGTGGACGTAACCTCGCTCGGCATGGGCAAAAGCATCATGGTTGGCGACGTGGACTTCAAGGAGTTTAAAGTGGTTGAGCCCAAGAGCATGGTAATAGCTTCGGTTAAGGCCACCCGCGCAGCCCGTTCAGCCGAGGCCGAAGCCAATAAGAAGTAATGAAATACCTGATTGCTGGCCTGGGCAACATTGGCGCAGAATACGCCAACACCCGCCACAACATAGGATTTATGGTATTGGATGCCCTTGCTGGGGCATCCAATATCGCTTTTAGTGATGCCCGTTACGGAGCCGTGGCCGAGTTGCGCCACAAAGGCCGCACATTCGTACTGCTAAAACCTTCAACCTACATGAATCTGAGCGGGAAGGCCGTGCGATACTGGATGCAAGAAGAACGCATACCCATAGAGAAACTGCTGGTGGTGCTCGACGACATTGCCCTACCCACGGGCAAACTCCGCCTACGCGCATCGGGATCCGATGGAGGCCACAACGGTCTAAAGAACATCGACCAAATGCTCGGCAGCAACCAGTATGCCCGACTCCGCATAGGCGTAGGCAACGAATTTGCCAAGGGACACCAAATCGACCACGTGCTGGGCCAATTCACTTCCGACGAACAGCAGCTCATACAACCCCAAATAAAACGCGCAACCGATGCTGTGCTGTGCTTCGGATTACAAGGCGTTGCACGAACCATGAACCTCTATAACCAGAAATAAACCATGGCCGACACTGGGCGCATAGACAAATGGCTGTGGGAAGTAAGGCTATACAAATCGCGTTCGGCCGCAGCCGATGCCTGTAAAAACGGTCGCATCTACGTGAACGATGCCCTAGCAAAGGCAAGCCGCGAGGTTAAGGTGGGCGATATAATTAAAGTGCGCAAACCACCAATAACATTCACTTTCAAACTACTGGGCATACCCAAAAGCCGAGTTGGTGCCAAACTAGTGGCCGACTACGCGCAAAACATCACCCCTCCCGACGAGTTGCAAAAACTCGATCCCGCCTTCATGGCCTTTGGAATACAACGCGACCGTGGTGCTGGCCGTCCCACAAAAAAAGAGCGGCGAACGCTCGATGAACTGTTCGCCGCCGATACCGATTTCGAGGACACCGATTGGCCCGTCCTCGACGATGAATAGGCCTTTATTCTTTCTTCTTACGCTGCGAAGAGTCGAAACTATAGGCTAAACCTATACCCACAAACTCTCTGAACTGCAGCTTGGCCACCTGCCTGCAGTTGCCCAATTCGTCGGTAACATTGATTTTAGCATCGTCGTCGTATATAGCACGCAGCATAAGTTGAGCCGAAAATCCCTTGGCTATCTTAAAATCGAGCAAAAAGTTCCAATCAACATCCACATTCTCAGGATGATTCATATAGTTGCTAAACAGCTCAAGCGTAGTTTTAAGGTGTACACGCTCCTCCCAAAAATCTTTCTCGTAGCCCAATTTTAGCATACCTGCAAAAAGCTCCTTGCGCACCACCGCACCAGTGTCCACACCATACATACCGCGCGAACTCAAGTAGGGGCTGTTCACTATTGTTAGCTTGCTCGAGAGCGGCGAAATAAACAACGAAAAACCGTTGTGCTTATAGTCCATACCGAGCGAAAACGTGATATAAGCAGGAGCCATAAAATCTGACGATTCCATGCTGTCGGTGGGCGAAGCATAACCCTTAGTAAATTGCGTCTTGAAACCCAACAACGCTGTGTAGTACCAACGATCGGTAGCCTTACGGCCATACTTCGATGAAAAATCGATTACATCGAGCGTGATTTGCCGCCGTGCCACCGAAGCCTGCCAGCTCAAGCCATAGCCCAGTTTCAGATTGTTATCCCAAGCATTCTTACCCTTTGCATAGTTTGCCGACAGGTCGGCATTGCTGTTGAGCGCAAAGGCATTCTCACCGCCAGCCACCCAATTGGTGTAGTTCACCTGCGAAAAGGTAATAGATGCCGAACCCTTGAGCGTCCAGGCGGGCGGAAGGCTATCGGTTTGAGCCTTGGCCTGCAACATTGTAAGTGCAGCCAAAGGCAGCAATAGTAGTAGTTTACGTATCATGCTAATGATATAGTTTATGTTCGGGGCTTAATACGAACCTCGATTGCCATTGTTGCAATACTAGTCGCAGATATGCACCGCAGAAATCTCACCTATAAACATTCGGTGAAAATCGGACGTCGGATACACCTTTTGCATCAGCGCCTTATCGACAAAGCAAGTAGAATCAATATTCTGGGCATACAACTTCTTACACTCCATCACCATACGGGCTTGGGCAAAAGCAATACTACTGCCATGAGACACAGGCGTAAGCCCAGCCTCGGCTATCTTATTGCAATCGCGCCCCGACACCGTACCACACAAATTGAGCGCATGGCGATAGCCCTGGCCAAAAAAGCTGAGCGTAAACGTATCGTACGCCTCAACAAACTGAAGCGTATGACGTTGCGGACGAATGAAAATAAAGGCAACAGGCTTGTTCCACAATATACCCAAGCCTCCCCACGAGGCAGTCATGGTGTTATGATGCTCCAGCGAACCAGCACTAATAAGCATCCACTCGCGATCTATGAGTTCAAACGCATTATCGCTAAGTTCGTAAGGTGAAACGCTATGCATGACTTAAATTTGTAGGTTAATAGCCGACCCGCTTAACACCTCAAAATGCCTAACCGTGCATTCACCGCTGGCCGTACGGGTGATAAGGCGATACAAACCGGCCTCCACATCGAACTGCGCCGGGAGGCTCACGCTGCCGATGTTTAGCGGCTCAAAACTGCCATTGCGTAAAAGCGATAAACTGAACTGCAACTCAGCTGTATTACCACTCAGCCCAAGGGTGGCCATACCAACGCTGCTGGGGTGTCCGCCCACCAAGCCCATGGGCGTATGCCATCCGCTTCGCGTCATATACTGCGGAGTTTGGCTGACCGTGGTGAGCCTTGCGGGAACACCGAAACTACGGCAAATGGCTACAAACAGAATGTTACGCGACAGCACATCGGCTACACCCAAACGCAGAACCGCCGATGGTGCCATGGGCACTGCAACATAGTTAGCCTGATTGTCTATATTGATATGCTCAAGCAGCCACTGCACAATATTTTCGGGATTATTACGAAAAAATCCAGCCTCGTCGAAACTAAAATGCTCATGAATCTGATCGCGCCACTTCTCTAAGGGTTCACGGCCAATGCGTGGTGCTAGTATGTAACGATCGAATATGGGAAACTGCTTGGCTGTTACCAGCGATGGGAATATATCGGAAGCGTTGAGATGCGAGCGTAACAAATCGGCACTGGCAAACTGTAGGTCGCGCTCATCCAAACCATCGAGCAGCGCCATGCCCACGGTTAGACCATTGCCATCGAGATTAGCAATAAAATTGCGTATCTCTTCCCAATTGCCCCGGCTTAGGGTTAGCGCACGGTTCACGCTCGCTGCGCTGATACCCTTATCCTTAGCCAACTGCGATGCATACTCGGGAGCAACAAACGCCTGCTCACGCTGAGCGCTCAGCGCATTGCATTGCTGCGTACGCTGAGCTGCTTCACCCGCGCCTCTATGCGCCTCGTGCACAGACAACGCACCCAAACTACCCTGCGGCAACTCCGATGCCGATTGTAAACGAATAGCAGAACCACTTACGCCATCAAAATTCACCAGCGCATACTGGCTACCCTTGCTCGCCCAAAGCATCAACCCCGAAGCCGACATAGCAGGCAGTTCAACCTGACCATGCGAATCAGTAGTGCTACGGGCTATCGGCACCAACTCGCTTCCCTGTAGTCGAAGCACCTCGAGCAACGCGTTAGCTACGCCCTCACCATTTGCATTTTCAACCTTTATTTTCAGCGGAGCAGCTGCGGCGCGCTCCTTCTGCAAATCGAGGTCGGTATGATAGTGGCTATTGCTCAGCCACTCCTCGGCCCCGCGATACACGCCTGGCACCACGGTATGCGCACCTGCCGCCGTTTGATGCTCAGCAGGAGCTATTCCCACCGCCGTGGGATTGGCAACATCCATGGCAAACCATTGCCCATCGGCCCAAAATTCGGGCCAGGCCGTTTCGCCCGCATTCACAACCCGCGCGGGTATGCACACAGCACGAAGCGCAGCGGTGGCCAAAGCGGCCAACTCACCAGGATGACCAGCAGCAGCCCGCATCACAGTGAGCGGTCCCGAAATGCGATTGCTAGGCGTTGCCTTGGGCGATGCCTGTTCGCGGCACCAAAAGCCCACCTCCTTGGCCGCATCGGCCATGCTTTTTCCCTGAACTATGGCCTTAAGCTCGTTGTAGAGCGTTGCCCGTGCTTCATCAACATGCTCATCGGCCGAACGGAACGGCAACACGTAGTATAGAAACAAATCGTTAGGTACTTTACTACCCCATTTCATTGCGCTACGTGCCTCAAGCGCAACCTCGGCCTGCTGCTCCACAAAACTCTGCGTCAGCACACCCAAATCGCAAAGCGGCATATAGGCATACAAAAACTGCACTGCCTCTATCTCTGCCGCTGACGCACCCTGAGCGGCCTTTCTATTCAGACTGGCCAAATCAACCATCGACGACATGTTGGCTCGCTTTTCGGCAAGCGCAATCATGGCCTCGCGGTCGGCCTTCGTCTGAACCAAATGCTGATTACCACCAAATCGCTCACAAGCAACTAGTGCAAGTGATGCTATAAAGGTTAGCCCTATAAGCCTTTTCTTCATTATTGTTGTGATTGATTTGTAGGTTTAAAATGATTTGAATGCCTTAGCAGAAATTATATGCAATAGGGATATGCTCCAAAACGCCTATATCTATTGCGCTTTTAACTGCTCCCTGATTTTTTGTTCTATCTCAGAGGCAAGCTCCAGATTATCGAGGAATAGCTGCTTCACCGCATCGCGCCCCTGTCCCAAACGCGTGTCGCCGTAACTGAACCAAGAACCACTCTTCTTAATCACGTTCATCTCCACACCAATATCAATCAGTTCGCCAGTGCGCGATATACCCTCACCAAATAGAATGTCGAACTCCGTTTTCTTGAACGGTGGTGCGAGCTTATTCTTAGCAATCTTAACGCGCACATGGTTGCCATAGGCTTCGTCGCCATCTTTGAGCGAAGTAACGCGGCGAATGTCAATTCTTATGGTGGAGTAGAATTTCAGCGCATTACCACCCGTGGTAGTTTCGGGATTACCGAACATCACGCCAATCTTCTCGCGCAACTGGTTTATGAATATACAGCACGTGTTAGTTTTGTTGATAGTGCCAGTGAGTTTACGCAGGGCCTGCGACATCAGGCGAGCTTGCAATCCCACCTTGTTATCGCCCATGTCGCCTTCAATCTCCGCTTTTGGCGTAAGGGCAGCCACCGAATCTATTACAATAATATCAATAGCCCCCGAACGAATTAGGTTATCGGCAATTTCGAGAGCTTGCTCACCGTTGTCGGGCTGCGATATGAGTAGCGTGTTCACATCAACGCCCAGTTTCTCGGCATAGCTGCTGTCGAAAGCATGCTCGGCGTCAATAATGGCGGCTATGCCGCCCTGTTTCTGGGCCTCGGCAATGGCGTGAATGGCCAATGTGGTCTTACCCGACGATTCAGGCCCATAAATCTCAACTATTCGACCACGGGGATAGCCCCCTATGCCCAGGGCCACATCCAAACCGATTGAACCTGACGATATTACTGGAAAATTTTCGGCAGCACGGTCGCTCATCTTCATGATCGACCCCTTACCGAAATCCTTTTCTATCTTATCCAGCGTCGATTGTAGTGCTTTTAACTTCTCGAGGCTGGCTGCTTTGCGAGTGCTGTTGTCGTCTGCTACTTCTTTGGCCATATTGTTGGGTATGTACTTTAGGTATTATTGTGTATGCTGTGTATTTTTACAGATAGCACCAACCGCTTCGCCAGCATAGGTCTTTGCGGTTGGTGTTGCCTGTGTGATTGTCAGTTACGAGCCATACTATTGCGTAAAGAAGAAACTGTTAAGCTCATTGATGTCGTCGATTGTGAACGCGTTTCGATCGTCGAAGAAATCGTTGATGGTTTGCAGCAACTCCTCGAACGAGATATAGCCATCGCCATCCCTATCCACCGACTTAAATTTGTCGGGCAGTACGCCAGGCGTATAAGTAATATTGCGTGTCCAAATCTTGGCCAGCGGAATCACCTCAGCCTCCTTGCGTTTGGCAGCCTTACCAATCTTGCTGTACATCGAGGCCAATTGGCTTTCGCTTAGCTGCACACCGTTCTCATCGACCACCGCACCTGCGGGAGTGTTGGGTTCTAGGTCGATATAATCGGCCACTCCATCCATATCGCCATCGAGCGGGCAGCCAACCGAGTCAACCATAATGCCATCAGGAGTATCGGGGCAGAGATCGGCCACATCGGTTACCCAGTCGGCATCCTGATCTTCGAGCAGCAACTCGTCGAAGTCGATTTCTATGAACATTCTCTCAATCAGTATGGTCTTCGAGTCGGAGAACAAGTCGAAGTTCATGCTGAAATATGAGTATGTGAACATATCGTGAATGCTATTTTTGGGCGTAAGCCCAATGCGCTTAGCCAAATCGGTGTCGTAGCCATCTAGCATGTCGCTAAAGGTGTAATTCAGTTCCACACCCACACGCAGATTCACACGCTCCGAGAGGTAGAAGTCAAAACCAACACCCACAGGGATTGTAGGCGCCAACGGTGTATAGTTCTTTTCAAAAATAAAACCTAAACGCGATTGTTGATTGGTTTCAAAATTGTCGTCGAAATGAATTATGTTCGATGTAATGCTTGCACCATCGCGCATCGTGCCATCGCTATGAAAATGGTAGCGACCAATTTTGTCGAGGTAGTTGTAGTTAACACGAGGTGTGAAATACATAATACCCACACCAGCATACACAAAGGGTTTAAACCGACGGGCAATACCAAACCAATGTCCAAAATTATACTCAAAGGTGATGCCCGCTTGAAACATCTGCGACCTGAAGGCCGACGTGGGGTAGAGCTGGTTGCCGTTCTCGTCGGCAATGTTGTTGGCCAAACAATACTCCTGCAACTTCTGCGACACATCGAAATCGTGGCCGCTGATTGTGCCGTAGGTGGCAAAGAAATTCATCTTATAGAGCTGCTTCTGCTTGCCCACGTATGTTGATGCGCCCAGCCTAAGCCCTAGGTTGCCATTGAGCGGTGCATTGATGTTGTTGCGCACATCGCCCCAAAAGCTGAGCAAACCGGCAGAAAAGTTCACCGTTGGCTTATACACCACGTTCACGTTTTCCACCACCGTGTCGAGCAGAGAACCCCAATAGTCCTCCTCCTCCTTCTGCGCCTGCGCCGTGGTTCCCAACAGCAGCAAACTCAGCATGAGCAGCAGAGAAACTATATGTTTATTTGTATGGCTGTATGTCATAGCATTCGCTTATCGATACCATTGCTGGTTTGAAATCATCAGGGCTTCCTGCACTGTGATGCGTCGCCCATTGTTGTAGGCCGTTACAAAGGCATCGTTAGCCTTTGACGTGTTCCATATCTTGACGCGGAAGTCGCGTGCCTCTTTGTACTCACGGAACGAGCCTATGGAGTATTTATACCAACCCTCGTGGCGTTCGGTGCGCACCTCGTGCTCAATGTTAAGCATTTCGAAATACTTCTTAATATTGATAGCCTTATGACCTGCGGCCACCTGAACACGGTAGTACACACCATTCTCTGGCTCCAGCATATAGGGCTTCATGTTAAACTCGGCCCTTGCCACGGCATTGCCCGCTGCAGGACGTACACGCTCAGGAATATCTTGGTAGCGCACGGGGATGTCGATGCCGTGGCCGCCAGAGGAATAGCTCGAACTGATTTCGGCATTGGCATAGCGACCAGCCGAGGTGCGTACAATCTCATCGAGTTCGGCCATCGATGCATTGCGAAGGCTGATGTCCTGCTGCTCAATGTTAATCACACGCGTAGCATCGCCCTGCATGTAGGAGAACTGACCGCGTATGCTGGCACTGGTGGAACCCAGCCCATTGTCGGGAATCAATCGATACGACACCACAAACTTGGGGTCGCTCGGCAATGCCATCCAAAGAATTTTGGCCCGTTGATCCTTGAAAGTGAACACGCCCTCGCGTGTATCCACAGCCTCGGCACTGAATCCTTGTGGAATCTCCTCCTCTATTTTAGCAAACTTCTGCATCGATCCCTTGTTCACCAATATATTCACAGCCAAATCGTTACCTTCGCCAGATGGGTATGGCGTTTGCCTTATGCAACTCACGCTGCTAAGCCCAGTAGGCATTGATACGGGGCGTTGAGCGGGTACTATGTGCTGGAACTCATTGATGTCGATAATTTGATTGGGGTCGAGGGTACTCGATGGATTTATGCTAATCAACTGATTTTGAGTTTCTTTTGTCAACTTCTCGTTGTTACTGATGTAGGAGAATGCGCCTTTTAGGTTAAAACTACCTTTCAGACGCTCGTCAACCTTAACCTTGTACACCACCTTGATTTCCTTTTCGCTGGGAAGCGAAAGCCATATCAGCCTAATGCGTTGATCCTCAAACGAGAAACTACCCGTCGATGACTCCACAACCTCGGCGGTTAGCCCCAATGGCAACTGCTGCTGATAGCGTGCAAAACCCTCGGTTGTACCCTTATCGAGCCGTACCTCCACGCGAAATTCGGCTCCCGCTTGCACCGATGAGGGGGCATTCATCGTCAGCTGTACGCCACCTAATATGCTGAACAACAGCACTCCTATAGCATTTACGAAGACGGTGATGAACCTAAACATGTGCAGATAAAGTTTGGTTTATCTATAAAACACAATATTAGTAAATTAAATTAAATTGGCGGCTCAAAAAGTGCCTATAAATGCGCTTTTCGAGCATATTTTTTTCTACAACCACGACTGAATATGATGTAAGACAAAGAAAATCAACGCTTTGCATAATTGCATTTTTTTAACGATACGAGAAGGTGCTTCCGCCCAAAAACTCGCGAAGTATTGAGGTGGGCGGCACCTCTTTGTCGGATATTGGCTCGATGTAGCTCAAAAAGTTGAGCAAACGCTGAGCCTCGCTATATTCCTCCACATTGGGCTGAACCTGCTGCAGTATCTGCACTGCCTGCGTTTTCAGTACGCCAAACTCGTAGAGCAGCGACGAGTTGAACATAGCGTCGGCGTTTTCTTGATGAGGAAATATGTGCCGATTCTCGCCCCTGCGCACGCTAGGCCAACGGCTAAGCGTATCCTGAGCGCTGTAGCCACGATAGCGGTAGTCGCGTATCATGCGGCGCAGCATTCGATTGTCGGAGGTGGCTACACGATTTATACCATCGATGCTGAGCGATGTGAGCGCCGAAACGTAAACCCTGAACTTGCGGCTATCGTCAATCTGCGCAGTGAGCTTGGGATTAAGCGCGTGTATGCCCTCTACGATGATAATACCGTTGGCCGGTATCTGTAGCGTGGTGCCATCGTAGAATCGCTGCCCAGTCTCGAACGAAAATTTGGGCATTTCCACCTGCTCACCGTCCATCAAGCGTAGCAAATCCTCGTTAAATTTGGGTATATCCACGGCCTCTACAGCCTCAAAATCGTAGTTTCCATCCTCGTCGAGCGGTGTATCCTGACGGTTCACGAAGTAGTTGTCCATAGACACAATGTGAGGCGTAAGCCCGTTCACCTTGAGCTGCACCGCTATGCGTTTGGCGGTGGTGGTTTTACCCGACGACGATGGGCCAGAGAGTAGCACCAGCCGTACCTTTTCGCGCCTACTGCTTATTTGGTCGGCTATCTGCGCCACTTTTTTTTCGTGCAGGGCCTCAGCCACCTGAATCAGTTCGGTTGACTGCTTGGTGGTGGCCATGGCGTTGATTGATACCACGCTGCTTGCTCCAATAATTTCGCTCCAATCCTTGTGTTCCTGGAATATGTCAAACATCTTGCTCTGTAGCACCAATTCGGCGATCTCGTTGGGATTGTCGTGTCGTGGCACCATCAGCAGCATTCCGTTGTAGTATTTGGCTAGGTCGAACACCTTCAGGTAGCCCGTTGATGGCACCAGATTGCTAAAAAAATGGTCAATGCTGTCGCCGAGACGATAGACCGAGGTGTAGAGCTGCGTGCGCTTACCAAAAAGCTTGGCCTTGTCGGTGTAGCCCATTTCTTGGAACAGGTTGGCGGCATCGGCGGTTAGCACCTTATCGCGCACTATGGGCATGTTGGCAGCCACCAGTTCGCGCATACGGTCGCCTATTTTGAAAACAAGAGGCAACTCCACAGGCTGGTTGTAACCCTCTATCTCGCAATAATATCCATTGGACACCGCGTGTTCTATCCGCACATTGCAGCCTGGCAACGTGTCGCGCACGGCCTTTTGCAGTACAAAGAACAACGAACTGTGATACATACGCGTACCTGCGGGATGGCTTATGTCGATGTATTTGACGACTTTAGGGCTATACACCTCGTAGTCTAACTCCTTGAGCTGATGGTTTACCATTGCGCCCAAGATGGGGTATTTTAGGGTGATATTGAACTTGGCGGCCACCTCTGCGAGCGATAGGCCAGGAGTTGTACGCACGCGCTGCTGCGTATTTTCTATCACAATCTCTAGTTCTTTTCGCATAGTATGTGAATAAATTTCAATCTGATTAAACCTGTGTGTTGGCATGAAACGATGCCCGTATTTGTTTATTCATGGGCAGCACGTGGGCTAAAGCCATTTGCTGCAAGGTGTCGATTGTTCCGCTGGAATGAAATGCATAGGTTGGCGTAGCGCCAACTGGTGCCTGTAGCCGATGCAACTCAAGCATTCTGAGGCACTGCCGCGCCACCGATGGGGCGGGGTCTATTATCTCCACACCCGCAGGAAGCACCCTTTCCATGGTATTGACTAAAAAAGGGTAATGCGTACAACCCAGCACCAACTGGTCGATGTGCTGCTCAACCATGGGCTGAAGATATTTGGTCAGCAAGGCCTCGGCTTCGGGGCTATCGGCTCTATTGGTTTCCACCAACTCCACAAGCCCCTCGCCCGCCTGTATGCAAATGTTCACATCGGCGGCGTAGCGCTGGCTAGTACTGACGTAGTGCTGGCCCTTGAGCGTGCCAGCAGTGGCCAACACACCAATACTTCGCGTTTGTGAGTGAGCCGATGCAGGCTTCACCGCAGGCTCCATGCCCACAAAAGGCACCTGATAGTCGGCACGCAACGCAGCAATGGCCGCCGCTGTTGCCGTATTGCAAGCCACAACTATTAGCTTACATCCCTGACTGAGCATAAATTCGGTTATGCGCCGCGCACGCTCCTCAACCTCGGCCTGCGGCTTTCCTCCGTAGGGACAATGAGCGGTATCGGCCATATAGATGACCGACTCTGCAGGGCACTGGCGTGCTATTTCTTTTAGCACCGACAATCCACCCGCTCCTGAATCGAATATGCCTATGGGATTACTATTCAAGGCTACATTTGGCTATGCGATTATGATAAACGTTTTGCCGTGCATATTGTTACGAAACGGCCATGAATAGGCAAAAAGGGGAAAATCGGCCTAAGCCAATTTTCCCCTCTGGATGTTTGCACAGGCCAACGCCTGCTGTTGCTTATCTACTTGATACCCAACTCTTTCTTTACCATGGGCAGCACATCGATGCTTTTATCCGATTGATAGAGCAAAGTGCCATTGCTCACATCGAAAATGTAGATGAAACCATTGTCGCTACCCACCTTTTTGATGGCCGCATCAGCCTTGTCAATTACAGGTTTCATAAGTTCCGACTGCTGGCGCTGCAAGTCTTGGCTTGCAACCTGCTGAAACTCCTGAGCACGTTGCTGCATCTCGGTGAGTTCGCGCTCTTTCATCTCCTTGATCGAAGATGAATAGGTGTCGCGCTTTTGCAAGTACTCTTGATACTTCTTATTGAACTCTACTTGCAACTCTTCGAGCTGATTCTCAATGGTTTGTGTTAGTCGGCGGAGCTTTGCCTCGGCGCTATCGCGTTCGGGCATGGCTTGCAGCAATTCCTGACTGTTGATGTGACCAAATTTTAGTGTTTGAGCCTGAGCAGCAGTGTTTATGCCAGCCATCATGAATAGGGCTGCTGCAATGGTGCTGATTACGTACTTCATTGTGTGATTAAGGATTTATTGATATTCGCAAAGATAGCATTTTAGCTATTTATATCCCAATTTTTGTAACACCTCATCGCTCTTGTCGTAGCGCGAGTTAGTGTAAATCATGCTGCCGCCATCGGCTGCATCAAATATGATGGCGTAGCCGCCCTCGGTGGCAATCTCCTTTATAGCGTTGTAAACCTGCTCCTGTATGGGTTTCACCAACTCCTCGCGCTTCTTAAAAACCTGTCCCTCAGGGCCAAAATATTTCATTTGCAACTCTTTCACCTCACGCTCCTTCTTAATTATTTCGTCCTCTTTTTTGCGCCTCATATCCTCGGTTAGGAGCACCTTCTCGGTTTGATAGTCGTTGTACATCTTCTCCACCTGAGCGTAGCGTTCCTCAACCTCTTTTTGGTACTGCTCCGACAGTTTATCAACCTGTTCCTGAGCCGATTTGAAGGTAGGGATTTTGCTCATGATGTAATCAGAATCTACATAAGCAAATTTCTGTGCCATACCCAAGGTTGGCAGGGCGATTATGGCCAACATGGCCATCAAAATGCGTGTGCTTTTCATAGTCCGATAGTTTTTAGGGAATATGCGGGGATGCCTCAAAAATTATACCATACGAACATTGCTTAGAATTGCTGTCCTATCATGAAGTGGAATTGGCTCTTCTTGGAACTAACACCTGGTATGGGGTCGAATCCGTAGCCCCAGTCCACACCCAACTGACCAAGCATAGGCAGGAAGAAACGTACACCCACACCCGCCGAGCGGTGAACGGTGAACGGATTGAATTCGTTGAGATTTTTCCAAGCATTGCCCGCCTCAAAGAATGCCAACACATAAACCGAAGCCTGGGGCTTGAGCGTTATAGGATGACGAACCTCAACGGTGAACTTGTCGAATATACGACCCGCACCAATGCTCTGACCATCGGAGTTAAACTCCTTGGGCGTTAGCGAACTATTTTCGTAGCCACGCAAACCCACGGTCTCAACGCCATACATGTTGTAGCCCGACATGCCATCGCCGCCCAAATCGAAGGTCTCGAAAGGCGAGTAGCCCAGATTCTTGTTGTAATAGCCCATATAGCCAAATCGTGCGCCGGCGTGTAGCACCAAATCGCCAACCAGCGGGAAGAACCACTGCAAATTGCCCGTCCACTTGTGGTACTCTACCCAGCGATAGCGCTCGGTTGACGACATGGCTGAGTAGTTCACATTCTTACGGAACAAGGAGTATGGCGGGGTGGCCTGCACCGACACCGAAAGATTGGATCCACGACGCGGATAGATACCCTGGTCGGTTGAATTTCGCGACAGAACTAACCTGAGGCTGAAGTTGTTAGAATAGCCATTGGAGATAAAGAAGTAGCCCCAATCCTTAAGGCGGTAGTTCTGTAGGCTAAGCTCACCATAAATTGTGAAATAGTCGTCGGGCCATTTCAGGCGGGTACCCAAGCCTATGCCCGCACCCAACACCTTGAAGTAGTCGTTGGTGCGCTGCAGGATAAAACGCGTGGAACCCTGCATGGAGTAGTAGAGCGAGATGTTTAGATTGGTGGGCTTTTTACCACCAAACCATGGCTCAACAAACGATATGCTAGCCGACTTGTAGTAGACACCATTGGTTGATGCCCTTATCGACAGCTGCTGGCTATCGCCCGAAGGCACCGGCCTCCACGCATTTTTATCGAACAAGCGACGGATAGAGAAGTTTGAGAAACTAACGCCCAGCGTACCCACGAATGTGCCTGCGCCCCAGCCGCCCGAAATTTGAATCTGATCGTTTGCCTTTTCCTCCACCTTATACTGTATGTCCACCGTACCATCCGAGTGATTGGGAACGGGGTTTATACCTATCTTCTCGGGGTCGAAATGACCCATCTGCGCCAGCTGCTGGTAGGTGCGGGTGAGTTCGGTTTTGCTAAACAGGTAGCCAGGCTTCGACCACACCTCCCGGCGTATGACATGCTCGTTGGTTTTGGTGTTGCCCGAAATTTGCACCTGATTGATGGTGGCAGGATCGCCCTCAAATATACGCATCTCAAGCGCAACCGAATCGTCGTGGATGTTGGTCTCCACTGGATTTACGTTGAAAAACAGATAGCCATCGTCCATATACATGGTGCTGATGGAGTTATCATCGGTGAACAGACGCTCCTCGAGCAATGTGCGGTTGTACACATCGCCCTTCTTTATACCCAATATGTTGGTCAATCCCTCGCTGGGTATCTTGGTGTTGCCCACCCAGTTGATGCTGCTGATGTGATATTGCCGACCCTCCGACAGGGTGAACCGAATGCCAATACGATTGGGATTGATGGGATAGATGGTGTCGCTTAGTATTTTGGCATCGCGATAGCCGTGCTTGTTGTAGAACTTGATTAGGTTGGCATGATCCTCCTCGTAGTCGGCCTCGATGAATTTGGCCGATTTGAATATATTCCAATCGCGGCGATGTATCTTCTTGAAAGCCCTACGCAACTTGCGATCGGTGAATGTATTATTGCCCTCAAAGGTTATGTCGCCAATCTTCACCTTATCATTCTTGTGTATGTGCATAACCAGATGTACGCCATTGGACATGGAGCTATCGGGGCGCTGGGCAATGTTCACGTCCACATTCATGAAAGCCTTGGCACGGTAGTGCTTTTTGACTATACGCACGCAGTTGTCGAGTATGCTCTCAGTGATTGCACCACCAACGCGCAGCTTTAGCATTTCGCGCAAATCTTTCTCCTCGCCTTTGCGCACACCGGTGAAGGTCAGGCCCGCCATGCGTGCCTGCTCCTGTAGGCGGATGTCCAGGTAGATGTTGTCGCCCTCGATGCGGGAGGCGGACACCTGCACATCGGAGAATAGCCCATGCTCCCAGTATTTCTTAACTATGCGTGTTACCTGCTCGCCGGGGATTGTTATGGAATCGCCCACGCCAATGCCAGCCATGGACAACAACACGGTGTGGTCGAGATAGCGCACGCCGCTTATGGTGATATCGTTGATATAGTAGCGTTTAGGGCGCTCGTAGTTGAAAGCCGACTCTTGCGCTATCGCACTAATTGTCAGTGTTATATATACAAATAATAGCGATAATTTTTTCACAACTGGTGCCTATTTTAGCGGCCGTAAAAGTAGTACATTTTTTTAAATTCGAGGCAACCTTTTGACACGCACACGCGTAGTGGAACGATTTTTACGCTGTAACATAAGCATATAGCTCCGAAACGCTATTTGTTTAAACGCTGGTGGTTCCACCAAAACGGCGTTCGCGGTGCTGAAAGTCGATAACGGCTTTGTAGAAATCGTCTTGGGTGAAATCTGGCCACAACACGGGGGTGAAGTGCAGCTCGCTGTAGGCCATCTGCCACAGCAGAAAATTGCTCAACCTATGCTCGCCGCTGGTGCGAATCATAAGCTCGGGGTTGGGTATGCTGGCCGTGTAGAGATACTGCTGCACGGTGCTGGGCGAAATATCGTTGGGCGAAAGCTTGCCGTTTAGGCAGTCGATGGCCATTTGGCGGGCAGCATCGGCAAGTTCTTGGTGCGCGCCATAGTTCAGCGCCACAATAAGAGTGAGCGTTTCGCAGTGGGCAGTTTTGTCGATGGCTACCTGCAGCTTTTGCTGCACCTGCAGCGGCAAACCCTGCGTTTGACCTATGATGCGTAGCTGTATGCCATTTTTGATGAGCGTTTGGAGCTCGGTGTTTATGGATTCCACGAGCAGCAGCATCAGCCCTTCAACCTCGTCTTTGGGGCGATTCCAGTTCTCTGTGGAAAATGCATAGAGGGTGAGATACTTCACTCCCGCCTTGCCAGCGGCCTCGGTGGCCTGTCGCACGGCATTCACGCCATTCTCGTGGCCATATAAACGTTTATTGCCGCGCTGCTGTGCCCAGCGTCCGTTGCCATCCATAATTATGGCCACATGCTGGGGAACGCGCTGTCGGTCAATCTGTTCGAGCAAATCCATAGTTACCTATTTGTAAACGGGGCATGTGCTACGCCCTCCCACGGGAAGACGATAGGTGTAAACCAAACCAATGTAGGAAAACCAGTCATTGTTGTGCAGCACGGCGTGCGGTGAGTGACGCGTGGCCTCGTAGTCGTCAATCAAATCGGTGAATGTTTTGTGGAACATCCATTCCACGGCAAAGGTGTGCCTATGTCCAGGACTCAGCTTCAAACCCGCGCCGAAAGGCACTGTGGGCGTAAACGTACCGTTAACAAAGGCTATACCCCCACCAGCATTGATGTAGGGCGCAAAATGCAACACATTGCGCTGGTTTACTGGCTGTATGGGCAAAAAGTTGAACTCAATCATAACCTCGGCACTTAGCAACGATTTTTTGAAATTGCCACGCGGAGCCTCAGGGAGAAGGGGAGTTCCGCTGAATTCGCCCTTCACATTGCCAATGTTAAGCGAGGTTCGGAAGGAGTAGTAGTCGTTAAAATTATAGCGCAAAATGGCACCCACCAACGGGCTGGGTTTATAAAGGGGCATGTTCTCGTTGAACTCGCCATTATAGTACGACGCGCCGCCCACAAAACCTATGTCGAGTCTGTTCTGCGCCATGAGCATTACCGCTCCAAGCGACAAAATCACACTGAGTATAAGGTGTTTATGGGTCATATCTACGTTAGTGCTTAAGCTTTATGTTTTTTTAACGACGACGTTTGATTTTCTTCACCTTGCCACCCTGCCTAAATGTAGCCGACGACACTATGCGGTAGTGCGCCGTAAAATTGAGTATATAATAAACGTCGGCATGGGTGGAGTATTGTGTGGTGAAGCCGTCAAAATAGTCCGAAAACATGAAACGGCGACCAAAATTGGCCTCCAAGGCCCATTGCTGCGATAACTCAAAGCGTCCGCCAATGCCCAAAGGCATCACGAATGCCACATGCCTGTTGCGCTTATATCGGTGGTCGTTCTTGAGCGACTCGTTGGGGTTCACAATAAATAAATTGGCACCTGCACCAGCATACAGATAGAGCCCCCACGGTATTGTCTTATTTCCCCTACCGGTGCGCCCCGAAGAGGTGAAATAGCCAATGTTTTTGATGGGCAGAAAATAGTACTGACACGAAGCCGAAAACTCTATGCCATAGGTACTAAACGCATGGCCACGTCGTTCGTTGCGCGAACGCTTATCAGTCTGACTCCACATGGCCAACGATGATAAACCGCTGAATGTAAATCGATTACTATATTTATAGTTCATCCCAGCAGAAAAGCCAGGACGTAGCGTTCTGAAACTTATATCCCTGAAGCCCAGCCAGTTATTCAACGATTGCGTACCGCCTATATCGCCCATATACTGCGTAACAGGCAAACCAAAATACACCTCAAACGGATTGCGCGCCCACCGTTCGTCAGCAATGAACAGGTCGTAGAAACTGGCACGATGTGCTCTGCCTACCCGCTTTTTTTGAGCAGATGCAGGTAGAGCCATCGCCGCAGCCACGCAACATATAAGCAATATTTTGAGGTATTTACACATATAAAGCAAACCACAAAGATAACCATTTATCCTCAACGGGATGCCTTAAAACGCTAATTATATGCCAAATGTTGTGCTTATTAGTCCCTTTTATCAGCTCCCCAAAACAGTTTTCCGCGAAGCGATTTAAAGAATGAGGCCTCTTCGACGCATACCACGCCAAGGTTGAACGGGGCACGGCGTATGATTATGCTCAGCGGGGCGGGGCGAGTCAGATGGCGCGAATCGAGCGTGAGCAGCACCTGACGGCTACGGCTCTCCACCTCTAGGCGCAGCTCGGTGGAGTCGGGAAGCACCAACGGGCGGAAGGTTAACGTGTGCGGGGCTACGGGCGATAACACAAAGGCGGCCATGCTGGGAGTCATTATTGGCCCGCCAGCAGCCAGCGAGTAGGCCGTGGAGCCAGTGGGAGTGGCCACAATCAGGCCATCAGCGCGATAGGTGCATAGTTGCTCGCCATTCACGTAGGCCGTTACCGACACCATGGCTGCAGCCGCGCCCTTCTGCACCGAAAAATCGTTCAACCCATAGGGAAATGGCGCAAATAGGCCATCGCCCGACTGCACCTCGAGTAGGCTACGCGGCTCCACCCTGTAGCGTCCACGCACAAGCATCTCCACAGCCTGCGACATGTCGGCCTGCGACACATTGGCCAAAAATCCCAAATTGCCAAAATTTATGCCCATCACCGGTATTTGGGCAGGTCCCGCCAGCGAAGCAGCCGAGAGGAATGTGCCGTCGCCGCCCAGGCTGAGCACCAATTGCGCCCGATGCCTAAGTTCGTCCGATGCACCAAACACTCCCTCCATAGGCACTGTATAGCCATGCTGTAGGTGCAAATGCTCAGCAAAATCGTTATGCACAAGCAGATCGAAACCATGGCCACGCAGCAGGTCGAAAAGTCCGCGCAGCGCAACCAACGCGTTGGCCGACACAGGGCGTCCGTATATTGCAATGGTGTTGATGGCCATGGTATAGTGCAAATTTGCTACCTTTGCGCAAAGGTAATCTAAATTTTCGACCCCATGGTACGTTTGAGCGTAAATATAAACAAAGTGGCCACCCTACGCAATGCGCGTGGCGGCAACAACCCCGATGTGCTTCGGGTGGCGCAAGATTGCGAACGATTTGGCGCACAAGGAATTACAGTACACCCGCGCCCCGATGAGCGGCACATCCGCTATGCCGATGTGTTGGCCATTAAACCATTGGTAACCACCGAATTCAACATTGAGGGCTATCCAACGCCCGAGTTCATTGAGTTGGTTAAGCGTGTACATCCGCACCAAGTTACGCTGGTACCCGACCCGCCCACCGCACTCACATCGAACGCTGGCTGGGACACCATTGGCTGCAAACAGCAACTGCGCGACATTGTGGCCATTTTTGTAGCCGAGGGCATACGCACATCCATCTTTGTGAACGCCGACCCCGAATTAGTGCGCCATGCTGCCGACAGCGGTGCGCAGCGCGTGGAGCTCTACACCGAGCCCTATGCGGCCAACTATGCCCAAAACCGCGAGCAGGCCATAGCCCCGTTCGTGGCCGCTGCGCAAGCCGCCAAGGAGGTTGGGTTGGAACTAAACGCCGGACACGACCTCAGCCTGCAAAACCTACGCTATTTTGCACAGCAAATACCCAATTTGGCCGAAGTTTCAATCGGACACGCGCTAATATGCGATGCGCTATACTACGGCCTCGAAAACACCATACAGATGTACCTCCAGCAGCTAAACTAAATGCTGCTACACCACACAGCAATTGGCCAGGGACAACCCGTGGTTATACTCCACGGGTTGTTGGGCTGCGCCGACAACTGGCTACCCATCGCCCAAAAGATAAGCAACTCATTTAGAATTATTTGCACAGACCTACGCAACCACGGACGCAGTCCGCATGCTCCCACACACACCTACGCCGACATGGCTAATGATGTGGCCGAAACCCTCGACGCACTAAACATTGAGCGTACGCACATATTGGGGCATTCCATGGGCGGACAAGTGGCCGCAATGCTATGGCAAATGCAGCCGCAACGCATCGACAGACTTGTGCTGGCCGACATTGCACCGCTTATCCCACCCAGCACCGCCGCTGATGCACACCTCAACAATCACCAACAAACCCTACTCGCCCTACAGGCACTGAATCTATCGCAACTACGCAGTTTTGCTCAGGCCGACGCGCTGCTCGCCACAACCATAACCAACACACGGCTACGCCAATCAATGCTCAAAAATCTGGCGCGTGAACGCAATGGCCAGTTCAGCCACAGGCTGAACATCGACGTACTGCTGCAATATCTACCCGAAATCATACAGGGCGTATCGTCCAACAATCTTCCCGCACACACGCTGCTGCTCCGTGGCGAATACTCCAACTATGTGAGCGACAACGATATTATTCGCACCCGCAAACTCTGCCCTACCCTAACGGAGCACAAACTGCCAAACGCAGGCCACTGGCTACACGTGGATTGCCCCCAACTTGTGGTAGAACATACACTGGCGTTTCTCAGAACATAGACATATACACGCTTGGGGCTTTGCCCAAACGCCAATATGCTTTTTCAACCCACACTAAATTTGCCTCAGCAGCGATGCCATCGACACCTTCTCGGTGAGCAAAGCGCGTAGGCTGGCCACTGGCACACGTTCCTGCGCCATGGTGTCGCGATGGCGTATGGTTACGGTCTGGTCTTCAAGCGTTTGGTGGTCAACGGTGATGCAGAACGGTGTGCCGATGGCATCGTGGCGGCGATAGCGTTTGCCAATGGAATCTTTCTCCTCGTACTGGCAGGCGAAGTCGAACTTCAGCTCGTCCATTATCTTTTGGGCGGCCTCGGGCAGCCCATCCTTTTTGAGCAGCGGGAACACGGCCAACTTCACGGGGGCTAACGCGGGCGGTATGCGTAGCACCACGCGCTCGTCGGTGCTGCCATCATCCTTGGTGAGCTGCTCCTCGCAGTAGGCCGACGATAGCACGAGCAGGAACGTGCGGTCCAAGCCTATGGAGGTCTCCACCACGTAGGGCACGTAGCTCTGGCCGCTGTCGGGGTCGAAGTATTGCAGCTTGCGGCCCGACTCGCGCTGGTGGTTGCCCAGATCGAAATCGGTGCGCGAGTGTATGCCCTCCACCTCCTTGAATCCGAAGGGGAAGCGGAACTCGATGTCGGAAGCGGCATTGGCGTAGTGCGCCAATTTCTCATGCTTGTGGAAACGATAGTTGTCGGCTCCAAAGCCCATGGCCACGTGCCAGCGCAGGCGGAACTCTTTCCAGTACTCGTACCACTGCATCTCTTCGCCCGGACGTACAAAGAACTGCATCTCCATCTGCTCGAACTCGCGCATACGGAAGATGAACTGACGCGCCACAATCTCGTTGCGGAATGCCTTGCCCACCTGGGCTATGCCGAAGGGCAATTTCATGCGCCCGGTTTTCTGCACGTTCAGATAGTTCACAAATATGCCCTGAGCCGTTTCGGGACGCAGGTAGATGCTGTTGGCATCGTCGGACACCGAGCCCAGCTTGGTTTCGAACATCAGGTTGAACTGGCGCACATCGGTCCAGTTCTTGGTGCCCGAAATGGGGCAGGCAATCTCCAGCTCCTCAATCAGCTGCTTCACGTCGGCCAGGCGGTTCTCGGCCAAGGCTGAGTTGAGCCGATGCAATGCGCTATCGATACGCTGCTGATACTCCAGCACGCGGGCGTTGGTTTGGCGGAACATGGCCTCATCGAAGCTGTCGCCGAAGCGCTTGCGGGCCTTCTCCACCTCCTTGTTGATTTTCTCCTCCTGTTTCTGCGCCCAGTCCTCCACCAGCACATCGGCGCGGTAGCGCTTTTTGCTGTCGCGATTATCGATGAGCGGATCGTTGAACGCGCCCACATGGCCCGAGGCCACCCAGGTTTTGGGATGCATGAATATGGCAGCATCGATACCCACAATGTTCTGGTGTAGGCGGGTCATGGCCTCCCACCAATATCGGCGTATGTTGTTCTTGAGCTCTACGCCGTTTTGGCCGTAGTCGTAAACAGCGCTCAAGCCGTCGTAGATTTCGCTCGAGGGGAACACAAAGCCATACTCCTTGCAGTGGGCTATCAGTTTTTTGAAGAGTTCTTCCTGGGTCATCGATGATCAATTTTTTGCCTTTAGGCAGGATATTTTCGGCTGCAAAAATAGCCATTTTGTGCGAACAATACAAAAAGGGCTGCCCGTGCAGACAGCCCTTTTGCTTTTACAATTGTAAGAACCTGCAACTACTTGGTAATGCTGGTGTTGGTAGTAGTGCTATTGGCACGTCCACCCTTACGCTGACCGCCCACCAACACGTCGCCCTCGGAATATACCTGATTGAAGGTTGCCTTGTCTTTCTCAACCTTCATAAACTCCTTAATAGCCCCTTGGGCATCTCTGCCACTCACGGTGAAACTACCAATGGCTTCCTGACCAACATTGGCACCACCAAAGGTGATGTTGGCATTGTTGGGAGTGATTGACAGATAGTCGCGACCCGAGGCACGCAAACCATCGTCGTTGCGGCTGCTCACAGCAAACGACCCGTTTTGCTTGCCAATATAGATGCGCGTGCTATCGGCATTAACAACCAACAGGTTGCCACTCTCACCACGTGTGCCATCCATACCGCCAACCATGAAACCAGCGCGCTGCGGACGATAGGTCGATTCTTTGAGGTTGATGCGGGTGCTATCGGGGGAAATGCTGAGATAGGCAAAGCCATCGTTTTCGGCGCGTGTGCCATCCATGCCACCAACCATGAATCCAGCACGCTGCGGACGTGCGCCTGCGGCTGCCTCGTCGAAGAGTATCTCTGTGCCAGATGGCTCAACCGACAAATAGACCTTGCTGGCGCGAGTGCCATCCATGCCGCCAACCATGAAACCTGCACGCTGCGGACGAGCACTGTTGTCGGAGCGCACGTTGAAGGTGATGCCCTCGAGCGACACGTTCATGAACGTGTCTTGCGGCTGAGCCAAATCGGACACTACAAAACCCGAACGCTCGGTACCAGCGTTCACATAGGCGCGAACACCATCTTCGTAAACAGCAAACACAATCTTGCCTGCCGAATTGCGCACGGTGAAAATGGGGTCGCCAGCCGCATGATTCTGCGATGGATTAACGGTTACTGGGTTGTTGCTACTAAGTTCGTTGGCACGCAGAGCCTGTTCGGCATAGGTAGCACTGTTTGCAAAATCGGCTGTTTGGGCATGCAACGAGAAAGGCACGGCCATGATTTGCGACGTTCCCATATCAATCCATCCCGAATTGTTCTTAACCTCGGTTTGCAGGAATATGCCCTGACTCCAAGGCACGGTGGCAAAATCTACCGAGGGCGAACCTCCTTGACCCACAACAACGGCAATTACACCGCCAGTGCTGGTGGTAACCTCGTGGGTTTCTTGGTAACAAATGTTTCCATCAATGGCTTTAGCGCGCAGACTAATGCGCAGATTCACATCCTTGTTGGCCATAATTTCACCATTGGGGCTGCGAAGCACTGCCTGATAGGAGAAGCCCTGAGGAGCTTGTGCCATCACTGTTATCATGCTTAGCAGCATGATGCTCATTAATGTGCTGATTCGTTTCATGATTGTATCGTGTTATCTGTTAATGCATTGAAAATAAAAAACTAGTACAAACTTCTTTTGCAACGTACCGATGCAGCTTCCGGACCACTATAATCATATCCAAAATTATAGGGCACTGCACGCTTATTATAACCTACCTTTTCTTCTTCTATTGCCCAAAACGCAGCATTCTCAACGTTCTCACCGTTCACACCGTTTGACCCTGGAAAAAGTAGGCCTCTAGCACCAAAACCAAAGGGGTTGTTAATCGTCTCATCCTGATACATCCCTGGCCAACTCGATTTCGCATTGGTCCATTGCAGCGTATCGACAAATACTAACCATGGGTTATCGCTTCCCT
>JAFWUG010000044.1 GCA_017524185.1 Bacteroidales bacterium | reverse complement strand
TCTATCAGCGATTTGTAAAATTGAAAATTTTTGATGGGTGATGCTCGTATTTGACTTTTTGTGCATCAGTTTGATATAATTTTGTAATACATGAGTTGCAGATGCATTGTTAGAATGGAAATGTTGTAATATTTTGTTATTGAACTGATTATATATGTGTGGCGAGAGGTATCACTTACAATGCCGTTCTTCGTTTTTAGATTATAGTTTTAATTTTTCTTCGGCATGGAAGTGTACATCTGACGTGTACTCCGTATGCGTGATGTGGGCGTTAGCTTTCGGCAGCTATATCCTCGAACACATAGCCAAATCCGGCGCGGCTGACGATGTTTTGGGCGTAGGGGCCGAGTTTTTTGCGCAGGCGGGTGATGTTCACGTTGACTGTGCGGTCGCTAACCACCACGCCGGTCCACACGGTGTCCATCAGGTGTTGGCGCGATAGCACCTGGCCGCGATTGGCCATCAGCAGATGGAGCAGCTCAAACTCGGTGCGCGTGAGGCCGAGCGGCTCCGAGCCAATGGTGGCCGTTTTGCGGTCGAGGTTTATCTGTAGGTTGCGATAGCTGAGGATGTGCTTGCCGAGCCGTGCCTCCACAACGTTCATCACGTAGTCGCCCAGCTTTTCGCTGTTCGAGGTAATATCGACAAAAAGTTCGCCCAGGGCGTAGCTATATTGCTGAGAGCCAACGCCGTTGGCGGTTTCGGTGCGCAGTTCGTCGCGCAGGGCGTTGATGTCGCGCTCAATTTCGAGCGAGTGTTCGATGGTGAGGTCGCCGCGCCGTCCGCTCACCACCACCATCATCTGCGAGAGTGCCTCGTTCACAAGGCGGAACATCTCGTGCAGGCGGGCGTATTGCTGCGCTGTGAAGTCCTCGCGCCCCTCGCGTAGGCGAGCCATGGAGCGAGCCATCTTGAAGCAGGCATCGCCAATGGACTCCAGCTCGCCCACCTGACGGAGCATGATGCGCACCTTCTCCTTGCTGTCGTCCGATAGGTGCTCGTTGCCCACCTGCTCGAGGTATTTGGTGATTTCTACCACCATGTTGTCGGCTATGGTTTCGTATTTGGCGATGCGCTCGTGCTGCCGTTCAAACTCGTTTGCGTCCTTCTCGTCGAGCAGCACCCGCGCCATACCAAACATGCGGTGCATGCGCTCGGCAAAGTGTTCCACCTCTTTCTGCGCCTGCAATATGGCTATTTCTGGGGTTTGCATTACGCCGCCGTTGATGAAATGTAGCGTGGTGGGCGGTTTGGTGTGCGTTGTGCGTTCGGGCAGTAGGCGGCATACGATTCGCTCCATCTGCGGCACAAAACCGATGAGCAGCGCGGTGTTGAGCACGTTGAAGCAGGTGTGAAACATGGCCAGCGCTATGGGCAAACGTTCTACGCGCTGCGTCCCATCGGCGCTGTAGCCCACCAGGTTGCAAACGGCATCCACAAATGGATAGAACACCACCAGCGCCCAGAGCACGCCAAACACGTTGAACAGCAGGTGGGCCAGCGCTGCTCGCCGTGCCGCAGTACCCGCGCCGAGGGCAGCGAGGTTGGCGGTGGCCGTGGTGCCGATGTTTTCGCCCAGCACCAATGCTATACCCATGTGGATGGGCAGCACGCCGGTGGAGCAGAGCAGAATTGTGATGGCCATGACGGCGGACGACGACTGCATGACGCAGGTGAGCACCGTGCCAATCAGCAGGAAGGCGATGATGGTGAGATAGCTCGATGTGTCGAACGATGCGAAAAAGTTCACCACGCTGGCATTGTGAGCCAGGTTTATCTCCTTGCCCACGCTGCTGAGCATCACCAGCGACAAGAATAGGAAGGCCAGCCCGAATAGGAAATCGCCCGTTACGCGGTAGCGTTTCATGTAGATGAGCACCATGCCCACCAAGAAGGCCGGGAACACCACCAGCGTAAGGTCGAGGTCGTAGCCCATCAGCGACATAATCCAGGCCGTAAGCGTGGTGCCGATATTGGCGCCCATAATTATCGGGATGGCCTGTGCCAGGGTTAGCAGCTCGGCCGAGACGAACGACACAGTCATCACCGTGGTGGCCGACGACGACTGCACGGCGCATGTAACCAGCGTACCAGTCAGCATTCCGCTCAGGCGGTTGCCTGTCATTCGTCCTAGGACATAGCGCAGGCCAGGTCCTGCCATCTTTTGTAGCGCGTCGCTCATCATCTTCATGCCGTAGATGAGCAGTGCTAACGAGCCAAGAAGCCTAAGTATCAGTTCGATAGTCATGGTTTATGTCGTTGTTTTAATCCACGGCAAAGGTAAGCCATGCGACGCGAACAGGCAAATGGCAGCGGCTACAATTTGGCTACAATTGTCATTTAGGGGCTACTATTGTCCAATAAAGGCCGATTTTTGCGGCTTTTGCATCGAGGGGAGCATATCCCTTGGTTTTGTCTTAGGGATGCGCTTGGTGATGTTGTATGCCCTCTTTGCGAGCGTATTCCTATCATTTTTGTTTTTTGCGCTGCTTGGGCGCAGGTAATGCCCTGCAGGTTAGGCCGACAAGCTCAGAAAGATATTCGCTGTCGTCCACATCTGAGATGTAGAAATAGTTGCTTGCGCCATTGTAGGGTGGGCGCATCTCCACGCTGCGGAGCAGCGGACGGGCTGCTTCGGTGGGTTTAAGGTAGAGGCTGTCGTCGCATATCAGCCCAAATATCTTTCCATCGCAGTAGATGCCGTAGTCGCCAAACATCTTGCGCACAGTTATTTCGCCCGCCCCAGCGCATTGCTCGGCTATGTATTGCACAAAATCGATGCTGCTCGCCATAAGTCGCTAATCATCAATAACTTCTATATAAAAACTGAATGGACGAAAGCCATCGTTACAGCTAATCATGGCACTCATGGGGTTGCGCATCCAGCCGTCGTAGAAGTCTCCTTCGCCACGTGCCAGCGCCTCCACAAACTCGCGCATGGAACCCCACGCGGAGGGACACAACCCCTCGGGGCATTTGCCATCGACCGATACCCACTGCTGACCCTCGAGCACGTCGCAGGTATGTTCAATGGGGTTTTCGTATTTTGCCATCAGGTCGGTGTACACCGTTTGCCGAATGGCCGTTATGCGCACATTGTTCATGGCTGTTGCATTTGTTTTACATGTTGATTATGACATCCGCTTTACCTCGAAATGCAAGCAGGCCGAAAGCACTATTTGAATAACTATCATCATGGCGGCCAACATCCAAGGCTGACATGTTAGGCCTACAGCCAGCGATAGCAGCGGGATTGCGATAGAAAATATAAGATAGCTTTTGGAGCTGTAAAGCCACGAAAAAGGCATCAGATGGGCACCAAAAATCATGGTATAGACCATCAGCATTTTGTCGGGCACAGCGGCTAACATCCACATTGCAATCAGAATATAAAGCATCTGATTGACTGAGAATAAGATACCAGCCTTTGAGAGCGGATTGCTTTTGCTCGAAAATTCGATTCCAAGCAGTTTTGAGAGACCAACGGCCAAAGGCATAAGCACGGCTGTACAGCAAAAGGCGAGCATGTTTTTATGCACCATGCCTAGGTTTGTCAGATATACGGCCAGTACGCCGCTCCAAATCACAACGGAGGCCATTATGAAGTGTAGTCCCTTCTTTTGCCGCAATGCGAGATCTTTAATTAGTTCGTTAAGCTCCATTTTATTTTTTTACGGAATTATTCGTCGTTTATTTTCAACATTCTATGCCTGATGCAACGCAGGGCGGGCGGCAGCTGCTCGGCGTTGAGCAGCTGTAGGGTTGCGTCGAACTCGTTGTGCAGCTCGGGGTAGTGGAGGCACTGCGCGTGGGTCAACTTGATGGCCAGCGTTTTCACGCCAACGGGGTCGTTCGAGAGCATTTTGCTAAAGCAAAAATCGAGAAATTCGGTGCGAATGCTATCGCGCCGAAATGTGGTACGCGTCAGCAGATTTAAAATTAGCCGAAGCTTGGTAGTACTGGTTGTGAGCATGGCCTCATCGATGAGCGCATCTTGCTTTTCGGTGAACCAAGCGTTGGCCGCCTTTGGCAGATGGGTAAGGGCCCAGGCGGCGTTGTCGGATGTGCGCTTGTCGGAATCAAGGAGGAGCCGAAAAAGCTCCTCCTTGTTGTCGCTACGGGCTATTGATTTGGCTTCGCGAGCACCAATCTTTCCCGACAATATGGCTTTCAAATCCGACATTGTTGCTTCGTGTTTCTACGTTTTTTAAGCAAGTGCAAATATAACAAAAGTGGACTTGCAAAAATTTATTTATGCCTGTTCGTTAGTCTTTCAAGCACCCAATTGGCACCACAAAAACGCCATCCTGACGGCGATATGCATACTGGCCACCAGTTACCACCATCAAAAACGCTGGCTCGCCAACCTTTGCGGTGTCTACCTTGTTACGAAGTTTTATGAGATGCTTGGCCCCTTCTTCGATCTCGTCGCTGCCCAGCTTCACCTCCACGGCAGCCCAACGGTCGTCGTTTAGGCGAATCACCAGGTCGGCCTCAAGGTTGTCCTTGTCGCGATAGTGGAAAATGTCGCCATCGATAGCCTGCGCATAAATGCGCAAATCGCGTGCAACCAGCGATTCGAAGAGGAAGCCGAAATAGTTAAAATCATCTAAAATGCTATCGGCATTGGCGCGTAATATGGCGGTGGCAATCGACGGATCTACAAACTGGCGTTTATCGGAGGTTCGCAGGGCCGACTTGGAGCGCAGCGATGGCTTCCAGGCCGGAATGTCCTCAATCAAGAAAATTCGCCTTAGCGCATTGACATAGCCATACATGGTGGTGTCAGAAAACGCCACATCATTCGCCTGAATATCAGCAAGTACGGTGGTTAGCGAGGCCATGGTGGATATGTTTCTTGCGTAGGAGCGCAGTAGTTGCCTTACCCTATGCGGGTTGCGCTCAACGCCGTCCACTCGCTGCACATCCACATTTACAACTGCATCCACGTAGTTGCGGGCTATTTGTGCCGACGATTTGCCTTTAGCCACGGCCTCGGGCCAACCGCCACGGCAAATCACTTTGGCTATATCGGGAATGGTGAGCGGATTTTCGCCATCCACATCGTCTTGTCCGTCAAAGAGTTGTTGCAACGACACTGAGCCAATTGACTCCTTGGACTCAAACAGGCTCATTGGGCGCATACGCAGGCGTGCTATTCGCCCAGTGCCGGTATGCTTGGGCATATTATCGTCGCGCGGAGTAGCCGATCCCGTTAGGATGTATTGCCCCCATTCGCCCGATTGGTCCACATCGAAGCGCACGGCGTCCCATAGCACTGGGGCATCCTGCCATTCATCGATAAGCCTTGGCTTTTCGCCTTTCAGCAATCTCGATGGCATGGTTTTCGACAGCTTTAAATAGTTCTCACTATTGTCTGGATCTTGCATGTATAAAACGCTCTTTGCAGCATGTTTTCCTGCCCAAGTTTTACCGCACCATTTTGGTCCTTCTATTAGCACAGCTCCCGAGTAGGCAAGTTTCTCAACAACCAGCCTGTCGCAAATACGAGAATAGTATTCTTTTTCAGCCATTTCCATTTGATTTGAATGGGGCAAAAGTATAAAATATTTTGGTTATATGCAAATAAACTTGTGTAGTTGGCGGTGTTTTACTTGTGTAGTTGGCGGTGTTTTACTTGTGTAGTTGGCAGTGTTTTACTTGTGTAGTTGGCGGCATTTTGCTTGTGTAGTTGGCGGTGTTTTGCTTGTGCAATTGGCGGTGTTTTACTTGTGTAGTTGGCGGTGTTTTACTTGTGTAGTTGGTGGTGTTTTACTTGTGTAGTTGGTGGTGTTTTACTTGTGTAGTTGGCAGTATTCTACTTGTGCAGTTGGCGGTGTTCTACT
>JAFWUG010000043.1 GCA_017524185.1 Bacteroidales bacterium | reverse complement strand
GGAGTATAGGTTTAGGCTGGTGAGCAAGTTGGAGGGTGCGCTATTTGTCGATGCGGGCAATGTGTGGTCGCTGCCCCATGCCGATATTCCTGAGGCCGAAACATTTAGTTTTTCGCGGTTCTACCGCGAGATGGCGGTTGGTTCGGGGTTGGGTTTGCGCTTGAACCTAAGCGTGCTGGTTATTAGAGCCGATTTTGGCTATAAAATCTATGATCCAGCTAAAAACCCCGACGAGCCATTTAAGCCTTGGATTCCTGTGCAGCACGATTTCTCGTGGAGCAAGCACGTTAATTTCAACTTCGGTATAGGCTATCCGTTCTAATGCAGGATTAAAAGGCTGCTACATGATGGTTTTCGCGTGGTTGCACACATAGCCCAATAAAATGGCGTAAAAGCAAAAGGGCTGTCCGAAAGATGGGCAGCCCTGTGTTTGCGTATGTGGTTGAGAGTTACTCTTTCACCATCTTCACCACGCGAGCCTTGTCGGCTGTGCGCAGGCGAACCAGATAGAAGCCAGGCTGCAGCGGCTCCACGCTTATGGCGTAGGGTTGGCCAGGGCTAAGCATTGCGGTTTCCGAGAGAACTAGGCGTCCGCTCATGTCCACAATCTCTATGGTGGTTTTGGTGTCTCCATCGGCATCAGATGCCGACAACAGTACGCTGAGCAGCGAGCGTACAGGGTTAGGGAATAGGCTTACGTCGAGCAATTTGGCGGCTTCGGTGTAGGCGTTGTCCTTCAGGCCTGTTTGCGCCTCAACAAATGTGAGCGTTCCCTGCTGGAAGCCTTGCGTTAGCATCAGCCCGTTGGCCTCAACGGTTTGAATCGCTGTTTGTCCTAAAGTCCAGCTCAACTCAATGTTGTCCTTGCTATAAACATCGCCAGCAGCGGCCACAGTCCATAGTGGAATGGAGCCATTCTGAGCCATACAAGCAATGCTCAGAGCTGAAAATGAGGCTAGTGCGAGTAATTTTTTTATCATGTCAATAACGTTTTAGGGTAAAACATAAGTGTTTTGCGCGTATACGAAAAAACTCCGCCCAAGGTTACCCTGGAGAGCGGAGTTACCATAACCATTAAACAAATGAAAATGTATAGTTTCCTACCAAATTCGAGGTACCGAGCGGATTCGAACCGCTGTACGTGGTTTTGCAGACCAGTGCCTAACCTCTCGGCCACGGTACCAAATGTTGGCGCAAAGATAGCCTATTTTTTTGATTGCGCCAAAAAAATGTCTATTTTCTGAACATAAATCGTTAACTTTGTGATGTAGCTGACGATACATGGCTATCAGTTTTTTGTGGTTCAAATTTATGAATATCAATATATTAAAGTGCGATAGTTTTCCAGGATTATTGCCTGCCGATATTCCATCGTATGAGTGGATGTTTGAACAGCGGTTCAACGCAGCGGCGCAAAAGTTAGGCCTATCGGTGAGTTATTGTCTCTACAACGTACATCAGGGCGAGTTGCCGCACAACTTTGAGGCTGACGAAATATACTTGGTTACTGGTAGCAACACCAGTGCCTACGACACCATTCCATGGGTGCTCAGCCTGCAGGAGTGGATTCGCCAAGCCTATGCACAGGGAGTTGTGCTTGTGGGCATTTGCTTTGGACATCAGGTAATTGCGCAGGCTTTGGGCGGAAAGGTGCAGCGACACCCGCAGGGCTGGGGCGTGGGGATACGGCAATCGCAGGTGCTTGACCCAGCGCTGGCTTCGATAATCCCAGACGGAACAATGCACCTTATATGCAACCATCACGATCAGGTGGTGCAACTTCCGCCTCGTGCAAACCGGTTGGCTACTAGCGAGTTCTGTGTGAATGAGGGCTACACCATCGATGGACATGTAATCACCTTTCAGGGACACCCTGAGTTCACCGTGGGCTACGAGGAGCACCTGATTCTGCATCATGCCGACAGCGAATCAGCTGACCTTAAAAACCGTGCGCTCGATAGTTTGAAGCAGTTGCAGCATCATGGCGATAGGGTGATGGAGCATGTGCTAACTTTTGCCGCTCAGCATATAGCGCTGCGCGATTAAACCTTTGCAAGTCTTGAGGGTCTAACCAAGGTTGCAACCAATCAGAAACTTGACAATCTAACCAAGAATAAACAACACGTTATCTATGAAGAATCTACGCTTAGCTGCTCTATTCATAGCAGCCATTGTAGCGGCGGCCTGTGGAGGCGGCTCCTCGCACAAAGTGGGAGAAACCTATCACGGGTTCAAGCTCGAGAAAAAAGAATTCGTTAAGGAGATGAACTGCGATGTGCTACAGTTTAAGCACACTAAGAGCGGCGCAAGGCTAATCAAAGTGGCAGCCGACGACGACAACAAGCTCTTCAGCATCACCTTCTTCACCACTCCCAACGACGATTCGGGTGTGCCCCACATCATGGAGCACTCCGTGCTGAATGGTTCGGAGAAATTCCCTGTGAAAAGCCCATTCGACATCCTAATTAAAGGTTCGCTCAACACTTTTCTGAACGCCATGACGGGCGACGACCTCACCACCTACCCAGTGGCCAGCATGAATGAGAAGGACTACTTCAACCTAATGGATGTGTATCTCAACGCAGTGCTGTTCCCCAACCTGCGCACCGACGACCGCATCCTGAAACAGGAGGGATGGCACTACGAACTCACCGACATCAACGATGAGATTGTATATAAAGGGGTGGTTTACAACGAGATGAAAGGTGCTTTGTCGAATCCCCAGCAGGAACTCAACTATCGCGTTCGCCGCGAGCTATTCCCCGATAACACCTACGGCGTTGAGTCAGGTGGATACCCTCAGGCTATCCCCACCCTTACTCAGGAGAATTTTGTGAAATTCCACGAGGAGTACTATCATCCCTCAAACAGCTTCATCCTGCTCTATGGCAACGCCGATTTGGATAAGGAGTTGGCCTTTATCGACACCGACTATCTGTCTAAATTCACCGACAATGGCAAGCGCCTCAGCGTTGAGCCTCAGAAACCTTTCGAGGCCAAGCGCGAGCTCGACATCACCTACGGTGTGCCAGAGGGTGCTAACACCGCAAACAACACTTTCCTCACCTATAGCATAGTAACTGGTCTTGCTCCCGACCCCACTCTCGAACTATCGCTCGACATTATTGCCGATGCCATGGTGAACCATGAAACTGCCCCTCTGCGCGAGGCTTTGCGCGAGGCTGGTATTGGTAAAGATGTTTATGCCTACTCGCGCTCCAATAGGCAATTTGTTTTTGAGATTGGTGTAACCAACGCTAATCCTGAAGACAAGGCTCGCTTTGCCGAGGTTGTGGAAAGCACCATGGCCAAGGTGGCCGCCGAGGGCTTCGATGCCGACGCTGTTGAGGGCATACTCAACCGCCGCGAGTTCCGTCTGCGCGAGGGTAATACGCCTAACAAGGGTCTAATGGCTCTGTTCTCTACAATCCACAGCATGTGGTTCGACCAGAACGACCCCATTTCTGGTATGCGCTACGAGAAAACCATTGCCGAGGTGAAGGCTGGAGTTAAGGGTACTATGCTGCAAGATGTGGTGAAAAACAACCTGATTGGTAACCCTCATACGCTTGTAACAGCAATGCGACCCGAACCGGGCAAAGAGGCCAAAATTGAGGCCGAGACCCGCAAGCAGCTGGCAGAGTATAAGAAGAGCCTAAGCCGCGAACAGCTGGAGCAGTTGGTTGAGGACACCAAGGCTCTGATTGAGTATCAGAAGACCCCCGACTCGCCCGAGGCAATTGCGTCTGTGCCCATGTTGGCCCTGTCGGACATCAGCACCGACGTGAACCACTACGAGGTGGCCGAGAAGAACATCTCTGGTGTAAAAACCCTTCATTATGCCGATTTTACTGGAAATATTCTGTACACCAGGCTGATGTTTGACCTAAAGGCCATTCCTCAGGAACTGATTCCCTACGCCAATGTGTTGAGTGCTTTGTTGGGCAACATGAACACCGAGAACTACAGCTATGGCGATCTCGAAAACGCTGTGAACAAGCACACTGGAGGTATCTCGGCTCAGCTTACCAGCTATTTGGAGAACTACGACGACAACAAGCTCATTCCGCTATTCGTAGTTGCTGCCAAGGCCACCCAGGATAAGGCTAAGGAGATGACCGCGTTGCTGGGAGAAATAGTTAATACTACCAAGTATAACGACATTGAGCGCTTGAAAAACCTCGTGCTTCGCCTACAGGCCAGCGAAGAGGAGTACGCCAAGAGCAACGGACGTGGTATTGCCACCAGCCGTATGCTGTCGTACTTCAGCAACGACGGCATGTTCGACGAAATTACTGGTGGTTTGGAATACTACAACTTCCTCACCGACCTCAATAGCAAGCTCAATGCAGGCAAGGAGCAAGAGGTTATCGACAACCTTACCCGCACCGCTCAGCTGTTGTTCTGCCAGCAGAACCTAACGCTGGGCATCACCTGCTCCAACTCCAACCTATCGGCCTTTACCCCAGTGTTTTCCGACTTTGTCGCTACGTTGCCTCAGGGCGATGGTAAGCAGTACGAGTGGAAATTCGTTTGCGAGCCTAAGAACGAGGGTCTAATAACCGCATCGAAGGTGCAGTATGTGCTCCAGGGTGGTAGCTTTGTGAGCAAAGGCTACAAGTGGGATGGCAAAATCCGTGTTATGTCGCAGATTCTGTCGCGTGAGTATCTGCAAAACACCGTACGTGTACAGGGCGGTGCATATGGCGGCTACTGCAACTTCTCGCCCTCGGGCCGCGTGGTGTTCGGCTCGTATCGCGACCCCAACCTGCAGGAGACATTCGACAACTACGCTGGCGCACCTGAGTACCTGCGCACGTTCGATGCCGACGAGGTGGAGATGACCCGCTTCATCATTGGCACCATATCGACCCTGGAAGGCCCAACCACGCCTATGATAAGGGGCGTACAGGCCATTGGAAACTATTACACCAAGATTACCAAAGATCAGCGGTTGGCCGAGCGCAAGGCTGTGCTTAGCACCACCAAGGAGGACATCCGCACCTATGCTCCAATGGTCGAGGACGTGCTGAAGGAGAACATCTACTGCGTATTTGGCGGCGAGTCCAAGATACAGCAGCACAAGCAGCTATTCAAAACCACCTACAACGTGGTGAAATAGTCAGCCAATACATAAATATAGCCATGGGGCTGTCCAGAATTGGGCAGCCCTTTTGCTTTATTTAAGTAGCTTATATGTTGGACTTTACGTCAGGTTATGATTCTATTTCGATACTTTTTTATCTGTAGATATGGAAAATAACCGTACCTTTGCTCAAACATAAACCGCAATGGAAGCGGACTGACATAATGTAAGCATTAGGCTTAATTTCTTCTGTTAGAAAATTTGGCGATTTTTATAGTCCGAAGAAATGAGTTGAGATGCTCACGTTTAGCGTGAGCTTAACTTATTTCGTGGGCAAAGGTCAAGCCAAATACCTCTAACAGCGGGAACAGTTAAGTTTCACGCTTTTTTTATGCGCACATGATCGACTTTGCAGCCATCGAAATAGAAACAGCCAACCACCAGCCCACAAGCATCTGTAGCGTTAGCATTATTATGGTGCGACATGGACAGGTGGTGGAGCGCATACACCGATGGGTGAGGCCAGTGCCCAACTTCTACTCGCGTTGCCACACCGAAGCGCATGGCATTAGTGCGCGCCATACCGATGCAGCGGAGGTTTTTCCTCGAGTGTGGGACGAGGTGGCTCCTATTATTGGCGGTTTGCCGCTGGTTGTTTATAACTCGCACCTGAAAGAAACCTATCTACGAGCCGTTTTTTCCGACTACGACATGCTCTACCCCAATTTTCAGTTCGAATGCGTGTGCTGTGCCTCGCGCAAACGATTTGGCTCGCAGCTGCCCAATCATAGTCTCTCTGTGCTGGCGGCTAAGTGTGGCTTTGAGTTGGGCGAATGCCCTCAGCCTATTACCAAGGCCGAAGCAGTTGCCCATATTGCTCTGAAAATTATGTAGGCCTACAGCCTAATTCGTTTGTGTATTTTGCTTGTTTTCAGCGTGTTGGGTGTTGTGTGCTAAAACCTATATGCCCTTGGGGCAACTTTTGCACGATTTTGGTAGTAAACCCAACATACGTATAGAGCAAACAGAATATTTGGCTACCTTTGTGGCCGCTGTAGTTCTTGGCGTATAATCAGCAATACAAATAGGTTAAACTTAACGCTTACAGCCAGATGAAAAGATTCCTTACGCTATTGGCGCTCATTGCGCTAACCGCAACCAGCACTTTTGCCCAACGCAACTTAGTGCGCTCCGAGGATGTTAAAACATTCCTAAAATCCAAAACCTACGTGGTGCTCGAGCACAATATGACTTCGGGCTACAACGTGGAGATTAAGGCCGCAGTGAAGAAATCGTGGAACATCACCGAGTACGAGTTCATCACCGCTCAGCAGTTCGAAGAGATGCGTCAGGACATCGACAAGTCGTTCCTGGTGCTGGTGAAGATGAAATTCCCCGACGACAAAACCGTGCCCCTCTACAACTTCTTGAGCGTATCGCTCGGTGCTGCTGTGAAAAACATCACCGATATGCCCGACGTTTGCTCCATGCCGCTTTGCTACGACGGTCTGTCGGAGGATACCTATACCTTCAAACTCGAGGGCATCATCCGCTTCATGCAGAACTACATCAGGATGATTGATGCCAACCCCGCTCTGATTAAGAAAGACGCGTTTAAGCAGTTCAACGCCAACAACGCTGAGGTTAAGAAGAAAGAGCTTTGGGTGAATGAAACCAGCTTGGCTAAGGAGGTTCGTGGCTTGGCCGATTTGCGTAAAACCTACAAGCACACCGTTAAGGTGGTTAAGCCAGAAGATATACAGAAGGCCATTGAGGAGAAAAACCCCAATGTGCTGTACTTGCACAAGGTTGGCCCCGAGGGTTCGCGTATGCAATGGCGTGTGTATAAGATGATTATGGGTGCTGGCGACGATAAGATGTACTACTACGATGTGCATAACTGCAAAACCAAAGAGCTCGATGGCTTCTTGGCCAAAGACTTTAAGAAGATAAATAAGTAATACACAATTACTTATACGAATTTTGATAAGCGTGTAGGGGCGGGTCAATACCCGCCCCTATATGTGCGTAACGACGAACCAAGTGGCTGAAGTGTAAATAACTAAAAATCAACAAAATATATGGCCGACGAAAAGATTATTTTCTCCATGGTGGGCGTGAGCAAAACCTTCCCACCTCACAAAAAAGTGCTCAACAATATCTATCTATCCTTTTTCTACGGGGCCAAGATAGGTATAATTGGTCTAAACGGTTCGGGTAAATCCACTCTGCTAAAGATAATTGCGGGCATTGAGCAGCCCAACGAGGGCGAGGTGGTATTCTCGCCTGGCTATTCGGTGGGCTATCTGGAGCAGGATCCGCAGCTCGACCCTTCCAAAACTGTGAAGGAGGTGGTGCAGGAGGGTGTGCAAGAGGTGATGGATTTGCTGGCTCAGTATGAGGCAATTAACGCCAAGTTTGCCGAGCCAATGGACGATGACCAGATGAATCGCCTGATTGAGCAGCAGGGTCAGCTCACTGAGCAGCTGGAACATGCCGATGCGTGGAATCTCGATTCCAAACTTGAACGCGCCATGGATGCGCTGTGCTGTCCGGCTCCCGATACGCCTGTGAACGTGTTGTCGGGTGGCGAGCGTCGCCGCGTGGCGCTGTGCCGCTTGTTGCTGCGTCAGCCCGATGTGCTGCTGCTCGATGAGCCCACCAACCACCTCGATGCCGAGAGCATCGACTGGCTGGAGGCGCACCTGCAGCAGTATCCCGGTACGGTGATTGCCATCACCCACAACCGCTATTTCCTCGACAAGGTGGCGGGCTGGATTCTGGAGCTGGATCGTGGCGAGGGTATCCCCTGGAAGGGCAACTATTCGGGCTGGCTCGAGCAGAAGTCGAACCGCTTGGCGCAAGAGGAGAAGCAGGAGAGCAAGCGTCGCAAGACTCTTGAGCGCGAGTTGGAGTGGGTGCGCATGTCGCCCAAGGCGCGTCAGGCCAAGTCGAAAGCGCGTTTGTCGGCCTACGACAAGCTGCTCAACGAGGATGTACGCCAGAAGGAGGAGAAGCTCGAGATTTTCATCCCCAACGGCCCGCGATTGGGCGAGCAGGTGATTGAGGCGGTTGATGTGTCGAAGAGTTTTGGCAGCCGCACGCTGTTCGAGCATCTGAACTTCAAGCTACCGCCCAATGGCATTGTGGGCGTTATTGGCCCTAACGGTGCGGGTAAAACCACGCTGTTCCGCATGATTATGGGGCTTGAGCAGGCCAACGCGGGTTCGTTCACGGTGGGCGATACGGTGAAGTTGGCCTATGTGGATCAGCAACATAAGGCCATAGACCCCGAAAAAACGGTGTTTGAGGTTATTTCAGATGGACTCGATAACATAATGCTGGGTGGACGTGCCGTGAACTCGCGTGCCTATGTGGCTCGGTTTAACTTCACGGGAGCCGATCAGGAGAAGAAGTGTGCCGTGCTGTCGGGCGGTGAGCGCAATCGCTTGCACCTGGCTTTGGCACTAAAAGAGGAGGGCAATGTGATTCTGCTTGACGAGCCAACCAACGACATCGACGTGAACACGCTCCGTGCTTTGGAGGAGGGTTTAGACAGCTTTGCTGGATGCGCCGTGGTTATATCGCACGACCGCTGGTTCCTCGACCGTATTGCCACCCACATTTTGGCCTTTGAGGGTGAGGGGCAAGTTTACTTCTTTGAGGGTTCGTACACCGACTACGAGGAGAACCGTCGCAAGCGCTTGGGCGATGCCACCGATACGCGCCGCGCTCGCTATCGCAAGCTGGTGGAGTAGGCGAGGCTGTGGAAAAAGACTAAAAAATGGGATGCTGTTAGAACAACATCCCATTTTTTGATGCGGTGCTATGAGGTGTTAGCGTTTTACGCCAAAAATTTTTTCAAGCGCAATTAGCACGTCTTCGCGGTAGAGCCGTCCAAGAGGAATTTTGTGCGAGCGTATTTCAACACCGTCGTAGCCAAAGGCATCGATGTGCTTTATGGATACGATGAAAGAGCGGTGTATTCTGATGAACTGATTGGCTGGCAAGTCGTTGGCCATGTCGCCAATGCTATATTTTGTGTTGATGGTTCGGTCGGGCGTAATAATCTTGCAATAGTCGCGGTCGGCCTCCACGTATAGAATATCGTCGAAACGGATGCGCACCATGCGGCGATTCTCCTTAACCATTAAGCAGTTGCCGTTGTCGATGCTGGTTGGTGTGCTGTGTTCGGTTTCGGCAGTGGTTTGGGTTGTTTTTTGTGAGCGCACCCTATTGATGGCGCGTACTAGTCGCTCGGGCGATACGGGTTTCACAATGTAGTCGGCCACGTTGTATTCAAAACCGGTAACGGCGTGGTCCTTATGCGCCGTGATGATGATTACCTGTGGAGGCGTGGCCAGATTGTCGAGCAGTTTGAATCCGTTGCTCTCGCCCATCTCTACATCGAGCAGTAGAAAATCGACGGTGTTCTGCGCAAGGAATTGCATCACTGAAAGGCTATCGGAGAATGTACCCTTCACCTCTATGTCGGGCATTTTGCGAAGCCAACTTTCTAAAATACGGACAATACTAGAGTCGTCGTCAACAATTGCGCAGGTTAACAGGTTTTGCATGGTTATGTTGTGGATGAATATAGGGACAAATTTAGTAATTTTCAGCGATTAGCACTTTGATGCGGTGTTTTTTGTTCTCTCCATTCTACCCAATGCGTTTATTTTTCGTATCTTTGCCATTGCGAAGCCCTAAAATGCCAAAAGTTATTGTAGTGGGTTGTAGTTTTTGGCGGGATTGAGCGTCTAACTAAGCATATCAACAACACACAACATAATTTACAATGAAATCTTTTTTCAAGACCCTACTGGCCTGCATCTTGGGATGCATAATAGCCAGTCTCATCATCTTCTTCATAGCCCTTAGTGGCATCGGCGCCTTGGTGTCGAGCAGCGATAAGCCTGTTGAGGTTAAACCACACAGCGTGCTGTACATCGACCTTTCTGGCCGACTGGCCGACCGCTCCTACGAGCGTAACCCCTATGCTTCGAGCAACTTCTCCGACCTTATGGACTTGAACCTCAAGGTGCTGGGCCTTAACGATGTGCTAAAGGCCATTGAGTATGCCAAAACCGATGCTAACATCGACGGCATATTCATCGAGCAGTCGGGCTTTGGCGGTGGCATGGCTACGCTCGAAGAGGTGCGCAACGCGCTAATCGACTTCAAGCAGTCGGGCAAGTTCATCCTGAGCCACAGCGACATGTACACCCAAAAATCGTACTACATGGCCAGCGTGGCCGATCGTATCTATCTAACCCCCGAGGGCGGACTAATGTGGTCGGGGCTTGGTGGCGAACTGAAGTTCTATGCCAAAGCTTTTGAGAAATTTGGCGTTAATATGCAGGTTATTCGCCACGGCAAGTTCAAAAGCGCGGTTGAGCCTTTTATGCTCGACAAGATGAGCCCCGAAAACCGCGAACAAAACCTCACCTACATGAACTCCATGTGGAGTCACATGCTACAAGGCATATCCAAAGAGCGCAACATCAGCGTTGAGGATTTGAATAAATATGCCGATAACATGGAGTTTTCGCTGATGGGCTTTGGCGGTTCGCAGGCTATCGCGGATAAAGGTATGGTTGATGCCCTAATCTACCGCGATCAGGTGCTCGACACCCTCAAAATGCTCACCCAGATTGAGCCCAAGGACGATATTAAATCGGTGGATATTAAGAAGTACATCCGCACCATTAAGCCCGATCCCAGCAAGCTGCGCGAGAAAAACAAGATTGCCGTTGTATATGCCACTGGCCAAATAAATACGGGCGATGGTAGCGAAGAGAGTATTGGCTCGGATAAGCTTTCGCGCACCATCCGTCAGGCTCGTCGCGATAGCTCAATCAAAGCTATAGTGCTTCGCATCAACTCGCCCGGTGGCAGCGCATTGGCCTCGGAGGTTATTTGGCGCGAGGTGGCTCTGGCCAAGGAGGTTAAGCCCGTAGTGGTTTCGATGGGCAATGTGGCCGCATCGGGCGGCTACTATATCGCAGCACCAGCGTCGGCCATCGTGGCCAATCCCACCACCATCACTGGCTCCATTGGTGTGTTTGCCGCCATACCCAACGTCAATAAAACATACGGCAAATTGGGCATCACATTCGACCATGTTGGCACAAACAAACATTCCACCTCGCCTTCGGTGGTGGGAGAGCCGCTTACCGCTGAAGAGCGCGCTGTGATTCAGAACGGTGTAGAGCAATGCTATAGCACGTTCATTTCGCACGTGGCCGAGGGGCGCGGCATCACCACCGAGCAGGTCGACGAGATTGGCCAAGGCCGCGTGTGGAGCGGAGTTAATGCTAAGGAAATCAAGTTGGTGGATCGTTTTGGTGGCCTTAAAGATGCCATTGCCCTGGCAGCCGAGCTGGCCGAGCTGGAGTCGTACAAGATTACCGAGCTCCCCAAGGCCAAATCGATGATGGAGCAAATGATGAGCACCTTGGGCCAAGCCAAGGTGAAGGTGGAGCTGGGCGAGTTCAGCACAATCTACAACCGCATAAAGAGCATAGTTGCCGAGCCTGGCATGCAGGCTTTGTTGCCCTACGAGATAGAGATTCGTTAACGCACGGAACAACACACAACGTATCACGTTTAATGGGTCGTTGGCCGCATGGTCAATGGCCCATAAACGTATAGTTTGTCCATGAAATTGCTACGCTACTTACTTGCACCTTTTGCCCTGCTCTATTGGCTTGGCGTGTGGCTGCGCAATGCGGCCTACGACCTTGGGCTTAGGCGTAGCCAAGCGGTTGCAATCAAGTCCATCTGCGTGGGCAACCTCACCGTGGGCGGCACGGGCAAAACGCCCCACACCGAATATTTGCTCCGCTTGTTGCAGGACGAGTTTCAGGTGGGCATGCTGAGCCGTGGCTATAGGCGTAGAACCAAGGGCTACGTTGAGGCCAGCACCGATTCTACTGCCCTACAGGTGGGCGACGAACCGTTGCAAATAAAGCGCAAGTTTCCGAACGCCACGGTGGCCGTGGAGGCCGATCGGCTGGCGGGGGTGGCTGCCATGCTGCGAGCCCATCCCCAGCTGCAGGTGGTGCTGCTCGACGATGCCTTTCAGCATCGCCGCCTAAAGCCTGGCCTATCGCTGCTGCTCACCGACTACAGTCGCCCCATCTATGCCGATCACATGCTGCCCATGGGTTGGCTGCGCGATACCTTTGCCCAACGCCGCCGCGCCGATGTGGTGGTGGTTACCAAATGCCCCGCGTCGCTCACTGAGCAGCAAATGGCCGATGTGAAACAGCATCTACGCTTACTGTCGCATCAGCAGCTCTACTTCACGCGCATGGCCTATGGCGTATTGCGCCCGATACTCTCACCACAACAGCCCATGGCCATGCCACCGCAAGTCGCCGTGCTGTGCGGCATTGCACGTCCACAGCCGTTTATCGGCTATCTGCAGCAGCACACACAGTTGGTGGAGAAGTTTGTGTTCCCCGACCATCATAATTTCGCAAAGAGAGAAATTATCGCTATCTTTGAACAGATTTCGCGCCACGGCGACCATATACCGCTCATAACCACCGAAAAAGATGCTGCTCGGCTCATTGGGCTAAATCTGCCCGAACATATCGTGCAGCGCATTGTTTATCAGGAGGTTGCGGTGGAGTTTGTGGGCAATCAGTCCGAATCGTTTAATAAAACCATATTACGCTATGTTAGAGAAGATTAGACAGACAGCCGACTTTATAATCAGCAAAACCACCATCCGCCCTGAGGTTGGTATCATTCTGGGAACTGGCCTGGGCGGACTGGTCGACGAGATTGAGCAGCAAGAGGTGCTCAACTATAGCGATATACCCAACTTCCCTGTGTCCACCGTGTCGGGACATTCGGGGCGGCTCATATTGGGTGTTTTGGGCGGCAAGCGTGTGGTGGCCATGCAGGGACGTTTCCACTACTACGAGGGCTACACCATGCAGCAGGTAACCTTCCCCGTTAGGGTGATGAAGTTTTTGGGTATCAGCACTTTATTTGTGTCCAACGCCAGTGGTGGTATGAATCCATCGTTTGAGATAGGCGACCTGATGCTCATCAACGACCACATCAACACCATGCCCAACCCGCTCATCGGCCCCAACATCGACGAGTTGGGCGAGCGTTTCCCCGACATGAGCGAGCCCTACAGCCATAGACTCATCGATCTGGCCAAGCAAATAGGCACCGACCTCAACATCAAACTACAGCAGGGTTGCTATGTAGGCACCACAGGGCCAACCTTCGAAACGCCCAAGGAGTATCAGCGCTTTGCCTACATGGGCGGCGATGCGGTGGGAATGTCCACCGTGCCCGAGGTGATTGTGGCTCGCCACATGAAGATACCCGTGTTCGCCATCTCCATCATCACCGACTTGGGCGTGGTTGGCCGTATTGTGGAGGTGTCGCACGAGGACGTGAAACGCATCGGTGCCCAGTCAGAGAAGAAGATGACGCTGATTATGAAGGAGATGCTGCGCAGGATGTAGGGCTTATCTTCTTGTTTTTTGCGTTTTTCGAGTGTTGAGTTAGAGCATGGAATATTGCTTTGTTGCAGATTCGTGTGTTTCTAAGTAGGGGTACATTGTTTTCTATAAGTCTGCATTGCTAATGTGCTATTTGTTTGTGGTTTGCATATCTCAATAAAAATAGTAACCTTTGCATTGAGGGGTGGTTTAGCGTGTCTTCAACCATGAGAAAGGTTTGCCACATACACATTCCGTTGCTGCTATGCTCGTTAGTGTTTATGAGCACACGTATCTGCGCCAGTGTGGTGGAGCAGCCTCGTGGCTATATGCTTTCGCGCCGATATGCACCAGTCGATTATGGAAGCGGATTGCAGAATTGGTGGGCAGTTGAAGACGATAGAGGGGTGATGTATTTTGCCAATCTGAATGGAGTGCTGGAGTTCGATGGCGAGCAGTGGCGAAGTTATCGTGTGGGACGCAATGCGGCTGTGCGCTGTTTGGCACGCGATGCACATGGCCGTATCTACGTGGGTGCATACGCCGAATTGGGTTATATGGCGCTGTCGGAGCGCGGTGAGATGCGTTATCAGTCGCTAGAACATTTGCTCGATGCGCGTCATGCCAGGTTTAGGGATGTGTGGTGCGCTCATACCTTTGGCGACACGGTGCTGTTTCTCTCCGATGCGTCCATTATGCGCTATGCCCATGGCCAATTCACCTATTTCGACAGCCCCGAATCGGCGTTCTACTTGGCATTCGAGATGAATGGACGCTATTATGTGCAGGAGCGTGGGCGCGGTTTGTTGCGCTTGCATGGCGATTCGCTGGTGCTTGTGTCAGATGCTCCGCTGTTCAAAAAGGCTCAGCTGCACGGACTATTTCCCCGCGCCGATGGAACTGTGCTGGTTGCCACTCGGCATTTGGGTTTACATGTGTTTAATCCAACCACAGGGAAAACTGAACCTATTGATGCTATATCGCCGCAGGCGCAGCGCATAAATGGCTATTTCAAAAAGCATTCCTACTACTATGGTATTGCGTTGCCCAACGGCAATTTGGTCATGGGCTCGCTCATGGGCGATGTGCTTGTGGTTGATGAGCGGTGGAACATTGTCGATGTAATAGATCGCACTGTACGTCAGAGCGATAGTGAGGTTCTGTTCCTATATTTTTCGCGTAGTAACCTGCTGTGGCTTGGTCTGGGTGATGGGTTATGCCAGGTAGAGGTTTATAGCGATTTGCGCTATTGGAACCGCGCATTGGGTATTTATGGACAGATTAGTGATGTGGCCTATCATGCCGACCATCTGTATATTTCCACGAAGCAGGGCATATTCTGTGCACGTAGCACCCCCGAAACCTTTGGCTATACGCATTTCGATCGCATCGATGCTAACATAGAGGCAACCCATTCGTTTTTGCGCTTTGCTCCCGGTGCGGAGCAAAAGCCCATGCTACTTGCAGGTTCGGGAACGGGTGTATATCACATCGAGCATCTCACTGCGCATCGCATATCAACGCAGCCAGGCGTGCATAATCTATATCAATCCGTGGCCGATCCTACGGCGGTTTTCACAGCGTCGGCCTATGGCCTTGGGCTGCTGCGCTACGGCCGTGGCCGTTGGGTCGATTGCGGGATGCAGTTTGGCATAGCCGATGCTGTGCGGGGAATATCCCACGACACGCTGGGCAACATATGGGTGGCCACCGAGGGCGATGGCGTCTATCGCATAGCCAACTTCAATCCCGATAGTCCAGAGCAGGCGCAAATACAGCGTTTCGACACCGCTGCGGGCTATCCACAGTTCGACCGTGTCTATTTGGGAAATACGCCCACAGGGCTACGTTTTATGGTAAATCGTAGCGAGTACTACACCTTCAATGCCACCACACAGCGTTTCGACTATCATAGCGAGGCTGTCCCACCGCAGACTGCATCCAACGCCATGTACAGCAGTCGCGCTTTTGCCCGATTCCGCCTTGGTACGCGCTCGTTCATGTTCTATCCCAATGGTCATCTCGAAATGGGACGGTGGTACAACTCCGACGATGGTATGGTGCGCTTTATTGTTCGCCCCGAATCGTCCACCGATACTGTATCCGTTGCTCCTGTAATAGGCTATGTTCACACCAGCGACAGCGTGTTCTATTGCGGACATAATTTCGTCCGCTTGCCCGATGGAACCATTGCGCCCAGTGCTAATCCGCATGTAAAAATGGAGGTTGAACTTGCGCCGCAATACGGCACATTGTGCATTCACTACGCTTGCCCGTGTTTTTCACGCGAGCATCATGTGGAATACAGCACAAGATTGATGGGCTACACTCAATCATGGAGCGAATGGAGCATTGAGCACAAAAAAGACTACACCGATTTGCCTGCGGGAACTTACACATTCGAGGTTCGGGCGCGTGAACTCGGCCAGTTCATATCGCCAACGGCCTCATTCACATTCACCGTAAGGCGTAGCCTATGGTCTCATCCGCTATTTTGGGGAACTATATTAGGGCTTATATTGATAGCCATGCTCTTGGCGCTTTGGCGAAGCTACACCCGCAACATGAATTTGGAGCACACCCTGGAGCAGCAAAAGGACATTATAGCCGACTACGACGAGGAGATTGAAACCCGATTGAAAGAGGAAAAGATGCAGTTGGAGGTAATCAGTGAGCGCGACACTCAGCTGAAACACGCCAGCAACATTGTGAAGATGCAGCGTAAGTACTTGCTCAACATCAAAAAGGAGTTAGAGCAAAGCAATAAGGATAAAATCGACATGATACGCACCTTAGCGCACGATTTGCGTGGAGCTGTAGGAGCTTGGGTGATGATTTCCGACCAGCTACAGTTGGAGGTCGATAATCTATCGCGCGACGAACTAAATGCTTATCTTGAAGACATTAGCCGACACGCTCACAACACCCACGATTTGCTGGAGCAGCAACTCGATTGGACAGCCCTCCAATCGCACGATATTCGCTACTCGCCCAGCATGTTATCGTTGGTTGAGGTGGCCAACTCCGTGGCGCATGTGCTGCGTTTCAGGCTGAACGATAAGCGAATTAGTCTAAACATCGACATCGCCCCCGACATCAATGTTTGGGCCGATGAGTATATGCTTAGTGCCGTTTTGCGCAATTTGCTCACAAACGCCGTTAAATTCAGTCATCCCGAATCGCAGGTTAGCCTTTCGGCTCATGTTGTGGGTTACTATTGCCGAGTGCTGGTAGCCGATAGGGGCGTTGGAATAGCCCCCGCTGTGCTGCCCACGCTTTTCGATGTGCGACAGTCCACCCGTGGAACGAGCAACGAGCGTGGATTGGGCGTAGGTTTGGGGGTATGTCGGGAACTGGTCGAACGCAACGGCGGGCGTATCTATGTATGCAGCGAACAGGGGGTGGGGTCAACCTTTGCCTTCACCCTTCCACTCACACAGCCAACCGTCAGTGAGGCCGACGCATATCGTTCATACATAGTGTGATGAGCTATTGGCTACTCCACGCAGAACAGTCCTCGATGGCCTAAAAATGTCCCCTGTTCGCTGTAGGCTTCAACGCCTAACGTTAAGGATAGCACCTTTTTACTAAGCCCCGTGCTGTCTATACTCCAAGCCTCGTGGAATTGCACCATGGTGATACGCCGACGCTCAAAATCGTTGTTGCGTTCCATACGGCGAATGGCTGTGGCCGACAACTGTTTGTGCGTGTCGAAGCTATACACTTGATACTCTTCGGCGTATATACGGTCAAAAATTTTGTCTATAAACACCTCAGCATCAATGCCATATATGCATTCTGTTTGCTGCGCAGGAGCGGCATCGTTGGGCGATAGATATATGTTATACACTACTGTATCTACGCCTGTAATTCCCTGATTTATTGGTTTTTGCTCTTTATGTTGATGGCCGCAGGCAGCCAACACGAGCAGGGTTGCAACTATGTTCCAATACCTTTTCATCGGGCGTTAAATGTTAGTGCTGAGCCTTTTACGCTGCAATCAATCTGTCCTTTTTCATACACCACGCGACCGTTCACTACCGTTGTGTCAACGCTAGCCCCGAATGTTTCGCCTTCCAGCACGCTCCATTTGCACTTGTAGCGAAGTTGCTCGCGGTTCACTGTTTGCGGGCAATTTGGATCTATTAGTACAAGGTCGGCGTAGTAGCCCACGCGGATATAGCCTCGCCTATCGATGCGAAAAATATCGGCAGGGGCGTGGCACATTTTCTGAACCACCAGATCAGGGCCAAACATGCCGCGTTTGCTGAGTTCCAGCATGGCCACCAGCGAATGCTGAATGGTGGGTATGCCCGATGCCGACTCAAAGTAGTTACGGTCTTTCTCCTCGGGCAGATGAGGCGCATGGTCTGTTCCGATTAGGTCTATAGTGTTGTTTTTTAGTCCGTTGATTAGTGCCATGCGATCCGTTTCCGACTTTATGCTGGGGTTGCACTTCATGCGCCAGCCCTGCTGTGCATATTGCATGTCGTTGAGCCATAGATGCGCCAAGCATGCTTCGCCAGTAATTTGCTTATTTGCTGATTGTTGCGTGCTGCTCAATAGGCTCAATTCGCGTGCTGTGGATATATGCAAAAGGTGTAGCCGTGCGCCGTGCTGCTTGGCCAGTTTCACCGCTCTGTCCGACGAACGGTAGCATACTTCGGCATCGCGAATGCTTGCGTGCACGCTGAATGGCGGTGTTTCTCCATATTGAGCGCGGCATTGTTCAGCGTTGCGACGTATCAGCGTTTCGTCCTCACAATGTGCGGCTATAAGCGTTGGTGCGGCTTTGAATATTTGCTCCAATGCGCTGCTGTCGTCAACAAGCATGTTGCCTGTCGATGAACCCATGAACAGTTTAACTCCGCAAACTCTATGTGTAGGGATTTTCGCTATCTGATCCGCGTTGTGTGCAGTTGCACCTATATAGAAGGAGTAGTTAGCCATCGAATGCTCTGCTGCCAAAGCAAATTTTTGGTCCAGCAGTTCCAATGTGGTTGTTTGCGGAACTGTGTTTGGCATCTCCATGAACGACGTAACTCCCCCAGCAACAGCAGCTTTCGACTCAGATTCTATATTGCCTTTGTGGCATAATCCGGGTTCACGGAAGTGCACGTGATCGTCTATAACCCCTGGTATTAGCCACTTTCCCGAACCATCAATCACTCGTCGAGCTTCAATTTGGGCATTCGTTGCACCGTATTCTATCCGTGTAATAAACTCATTATCAATATATACAGTGCCTATTTGTTGCTTACCTTCATTGATGATGAGGACATTCGTTATGACTAACTCGACCATCGTAAATTGATGTTTATTAGTTATTTAGCATGTACTTTTCGCATTGGTTTCAGTATGCTTTTCAGCTTCATTCGCATCACGCCCCAAAGCGCTTCTCCGAATATGCCTCCGCTCATTTTTGATGAGCCTAATTTTCTGTCAGTGAATATAATAGGTATTTCAACAACGTTGAATCCGAGTTTCCAGGCCGTGAACTTCATCTCAATCTGGAATCCGTAGCCAGTCATTTGGATTTTGTCGAAGTTGATAGCGCGTAAAACATTGTCTCTGTAGCATTTAAATCCTGCAGTGGTGTCCATAATTCGCATTCCAGTAACCATTCTCACATACTTAGAAGCGAAATACGACATTAGCACGCGTCCCATTGGCCAATTCACCACATTTACACCCTTTATATAGCGAGAACCGATGGCCAAATCGGCTCCATCGCGGCACGCCTCATATAGTCTAATAAGGTCGTCGGGATTGTGCGAAAAGTCTGCATCCATTTCAAACACAAAGCGATAGCCGTGTTCCAGTGCCCATTTGAATCCAGTGATGTACGCCGTACCAAGCCCTAACTTGCCCGCACGCTCTACAATATGAAGTCTTTGCGCAAATTCTGATTGCATGCTTTTCACAATGTCAGCTGTACCATCGGGCGAGTTGTCGTCAATTATCAGTAAATCAAAATGTTCTGTTATTGACATCACCTTACGCACCATCTGCTCAATGTTCTCCCGCTCGTTGAAAGTGGGCATAATTACTAGTTTTTCCGTACTTGCGTCCATAGTTCGATTGGCCAAAAATTGGGTAAACTTTACTCTGCGAAGATATACTTTTATCGAAAAATACCACCATCTCCCGCCAACTTGTGAACTTTTTGCGAAAAATTTTCTCCTTGATTATCAGTGAGTTGTAATTTTTTTTGAAAAAAAGTTGTTAAAAAATTTGGAGGGGGCTGGAAACAGCTATATCTTTGCACCCGCTTTCGAGAACGAACGAGGCGGTTGAGAGAGAGGGGGGCTTGAGAGCGAATTTTTGAGAGAAGACAAAGCCCGACTCCCAGCGGGGAGGAGGGATAGGCGGCGGAAGCCGCGCGTTCTTTGGCGTGATGGACAGCAGGACAATAACAGCATACAGAGCAGCGTACAAGGATGCTGCTTCGGCGCGAGAGCGCGAGGAGCAGTTGAAATAACCCCTGATAAGACAATAAAACAGAGACAGACACGCTGAGGCCCCTTTTGGGGGCTGAGGCGACAAGCTTTCAAACAACGGAGAGTTTGATCCTGGCTCAGGAT